>NZ_CP040937.1 GCF_006352025.1 Hymenobacter sp. DG01 | reverse complement strand
CCGGTAGATTGAATGTAGGTGACGTTGTGGCGCTTGAGCCAGTCGATGCGGAGCTGACTCAAATTGGGGGAAACTAGGTAGGCCCCGCGCATATTGCCTTTTACCGCATCCAGGATGCGCTCAAATAAGACCAGTACATTCGGGTCTTCCAGGCCGTAGCCAACGAAGAGCAGAGTTTTACTCGCCATAAGCGCCTGGATGGCACCCCACAGCAGGTGGTCGGCCTTGGAGTAAAATGCCCGGTAGTCTTCCTCCGTGATCAGCAGACGGTTCAAGTCCTCCAGGCTGCCATGCACCTTATACAGAGTAGGTTTATTTGGTTCCTGATACGGTATCTGCTCACCGTTGGTAACAATGTGAAGTTTATCCTGGCCGTACGCCTGCTCAAAGAGCGAGTCGTAGTTCGTGGTAACGATATGCTCGAAGAAAGGAATGGTAGCCACCTGCTGATGAGTCTTTAGTGACTTGGGCCGCGCAGAATATACGGCCTTTACCTCTTTGCGCAACTCGTGCAGGCGCCCGTTAAACAGGTTGACGAACAGACTGGCAAAAGCAGGTAGCGGCATGTTAGGATAACCGTCTGCATCCAGCGAGGGGGCATACTCCCGGGCCTGCTGCTGCTGGGCTTTGCTGAGCGTATCAAACAGGTGACGTACCAAGCCGCCGCCCATGGGGTAGCCGGCATACTTTGAAAACCCGGCTCCAGCCCACAGGACAACCTCCCGGTTGCGTATAGTCTTAAATAAGGTTTCCTGATCCATACATACTGGGGGTGTTTGGGGATAGGTGTTATTTCTGGTTGTTGTCGTGCACTAGAAGGGCGACCTCGCCGACTACCTGGGCCGGGTGGTTGGGATAAGCGTTCAGTTCAGGATTAAGAATGTAGAGGGCATTTACCCACTGATTAATCGAACCGCTCTCCTTGGCCTGGGCGCGCACCTGCTGGGCAATGTTCTGCTGCATGGCAGCGGAATACTCGCGAAAGTGTTTCATGGAGTAGTTTACGTGCTGGTAGGTGAAGGTAGCGGGTTTGTAACAGATCACAAACGGACGTTTGGAAAAGGTTATATTGGGTATCTTGCAGCCCATTTTCTCCCTACTGCCCCCTTCGTGAAGAAGTACATTCCGTATTACAGAGTCTCCACCCTCAAGCAGGGTCAGTCCGGTCTGGGTCTGGAAGCCCAGCGCGCGGCCGTGCACAGCTTCGCCGCCGGCGGGGGACAGTTGGGAGAAGAATTTGTGGAAGTAGAGAGCGGCAAGAAAAACCAGCGGCCCCAGCTGGCGGCCGCCATGGCCGAGGCCCGCCGGGTAGGGGGGACGCTGCTTATCGCCAAGCTCGACCGCCTCTCCCGCAACGCCGGCTTCATCTTCGCCCTGCGCGACTCGGGCGTGGACTTCGTCTGCTGCGACATGCCCGATGCCAATACCCTCACCGTGGGCCTGTTTGCCGTCATCGCCCAGCACGAGCGGGAAACCATCAGCAAGCGGACCCGGGATGCGTTGCAGGCGAAGAAAGCCCGCGGCGCCCAGTTGGGCACGCCGGCCAACCTGACGACCGAAGCGGTAGCGAAAGGACGGGAGGTACGGCAGCAGAATGCCCGCACCCACCAGGCCAACCGCCAAGCCGCCCGGCTGGCTTCGCTCTTGCAGGCGCAGGGCCACACGCTCCAGCAGATTGCCGGGGAGCTCAACGAGTCCGGCTACCGCACCCGTCGCGGGAAGCAGTTCTTTCCCATGTCCGTGCAACGCCTGCTCCAGCGCGTGGCCAGCTGAGTACCTTTGCGGCATGGGACATTACACGGACGCCCCCGAGGACAACCTGCTTGGTCTAACGGATAAAGACTCCCTCAATGAGCAGGAGGCATTAGGGGTAGCCACCGTGGAACGATACCTACTGGAGGAGTTGGATTACCCGGTTGAGCTCTCCGTTGCCTTGCTGCAGGATCTGCACCGGCGTGCCTTTGGTCATATCTACGACTGGGCCGGGCAGTGGCGTACCCAGGTACCCAACGTCGGCGCCTACCTGCCGCCCGCAGCTAGTCGGGTTCCGCAACTTCTGTACGAGTTCATCGATGAGCTGCGCCACCGCCAAACATTACTGGTTCCGGAACCGACGCAGAATGAGGTAGCCGGCCTGCTGGCCTATGCGCACCACCGCCTGGTGGCCATTCATCCGTTCACCAACGGCAACGGTCGCACGGCTCGACTCTTCACCAACCTGCTGGCGTATTCCTACGGTTACCAGGAAGTAGTACTCTACCAGCGGGAGCAGGGGGATGCGCGCACGCGCTACCTGCAGGCGATTCGACAAGCGGACGGGTACGACCTAGCGGCGCTACAGCAGCTGATCAGCGACCAGCTGCAGCCTCTGTAGTTGTGGGCCGGGTCTGCTCGTAGAGGGCTTCCAGGCGCTCGACCGATACGGTCTGCTCTTCCAGCGCCATGGAGGCATATACCGACCGTACCACCATGGCTTTCACCACGGCGGGATCCTGAAGTTGACGGTAACGCTCACGCAGTTTCATGCCTAAAAATAAAGCTATACTGTAAATCTACTAGCAGAGGCCCTAGAAAGTTCCAGCACCCTCATCCGTAAGAAGAGTGTGATCTGGCCAATTCGATATGAAAACGACAGCTACATGCTAAAGTAGCACTCTTTAAGAATATAACATAGTCGATCATAATTGCATTTATCCTTGGGTCTATACCGACACAAATTGACCTGCACCGTACTTTGACACATTTTGGCAAAAAATACAAGCAATTGATTGTCAAGTTTTTAATATTCATCATAATAAAAAGCAACAAAAACATTCCTCCTTTTTCTCCCCAACTGCCCATGCTGACGCCCCTTGTTGCCGCCATCAACGCTACCTCCAGTCCATGGACTCGGGTAAGTGCCTATCTGGATCGGACGAGCCCCTACGCCTGCCCATTCATGGTCAATGAGCTGAATGCCGCAGGCCTGCTCGATGTGGTTACGGATCTGCAGGGGAGCCGGCCTCAGCGCAAGGCCCAGGCTTACGCCCGCTTGCTTGCCCGGGGCTTGGTGTACGGGGAGGAACAAATCGATCAGATTGCCCACGTACAGACCCGCATCCGGGAGATCCAGCAGCTGCTGCTAACCCTCGATCCGGCTGAGCTGACCCAGTGGCAAAAAGCCGCCGTCGAATTGCAGGAGTTAGTGGCCCGGGTGCAGGAGTATTTCCGCGACTGAAGCTGCCATAGCTCCAACCTTACTCAGTACTCAAATCCTAGTTCCTACCCATCATGGTTACCACAGCCTCCTTATCTGTCCCCAATGCCTGCCCCGCTGCTGAGCAGCATGCGACGCCTGGTAAAGTCTATGCCAAAGAAGCGGCGGCCACTCCTCACTTTGTATCCGGCAAGCGGGAGCATCCGGGTGAATTCCTGGGCTCAGTTGTGGGCATGGATGAGGTGAAGGAAGGATATGAAATCGAAACGTTCATCTATGTGACGGCTGGCCGGGCCCAGGCTCATACCTACAGCGCCGCCCTATATTCCCCGCTCAGCACGTATTCGTGCACAACGACGTGGAACGTAGCCTCCAAAGAGCAAGTGCGCGAGTGGGTAAAGCTGGAGCAGCTGGCAGCCGGATTGCGCCAGGCGTATCGCCGGCAGCTTCAGGCCGCGCGCGAGCAGGGACGTGAGAACGTACCGGCACTGCAGCGCTTGTTGGCCGCAACTCAACTGGCCAGTGATCGGGCTGATGCCCACCCCTCGGCGCCCTTGCTGGGAGTCCCCCGTAACCATGGCCTGCTAGCTCAGTAGCGCAGCCTACTTTCCCTTAAAGCTTATGAATACCTTACCTGCCGTCCGCCTGATTCGCTTCAACCCGGAAGCCCATACGGTTGACTTATATTTTCTAACTACCAGCCTGGCCCTGCGTCGCCGCGGCTGGGAACTGGAATTGTTTGAAGTTGATCAACTAGGGTTTGCCAGCGACCTGAGCGGTCAGGACTATCCCATCGTACTCCGCCTGCACGGGCCGCTGAACAATCTGGCCGGCAGCTGGCTGCCAGAATACCTGTTCGATGATAACCAACCAATGGAGCTAGCCAAGGCCAGCCAGGTGCAAACCACCTGCAGCAGCCTGGGCCGAGCTGAGCAGATCTGGCTGAAGGCAGATGAAAGCCGGGACGCGACGGGGCAGGCCTTATCCGGCCTCCTTCCTGATGAGCCCAAGAAAGCCAAGAAAACTACGGCCGGCAGCACGAGCGGAATTGCGGCCTGACGGCACGCCGGGGCTATAGGGAGTAGAATGTTCTATGCAAGCAATATAAGTCCAGACAAAGCCTTAAATAAGCGCCGCACAGGGAATTGTCGGCATGAGCTTTGCGTATATATAACAACAAAGAATTAGGTTCCTATCCCGTATGATTATGATTCTGTGCCATGACTACTATCAACACCTTCGTTTCCGTATCCATTGAGCAGCAGGCCCGCAAAGCCGTAACCGCTGGCAAGTACGAACTCTATCTGCCCGGATTGCAGCACCGCATTTTGTTTGCTGACAGTGTAGACCAGGTGTTGGGCCTGCTGGATTGCTACCTGCAGGTTGATGCCCAGATGGAGCACTCGGTTCGCACTCTGCTGGCCAAGCCTTCCCAGCTGACTGACGGCATTACGCGCTGGTCAGCCCGCGTGAGCGATGAGGCCGGTACTGTTGCCTACCTAGCTGCTGGGGCCGCGAGCCGCCGCCTCCCCCGGCATACCGTTGGGGACAGTGTTCGGTTTTACCTGGAGAACGAAAGCTATTTCATTACCGGTCTTAGCCTGCAATTCCAGCCTGAGGAGAACAGCACCCGGTGGATGTTCCACTACGGCGAGGGGGAGCGACTGGGCTGGGGCGTGAGCGAGTGTCTGACCCGGTACGGTGCTACGGCCGGGGAGCGGGCCCGCCAGATGCAGGAGCTGCGTGCCCGTGGCCAGGAAGTGTTTTACCGGGTAGTGCTGGCTGAGCATGCCTTAATTGACGTGAGCTGCTACAATACCTATGGTGCCGGCCCCTGGCACGGGCTTGACCGGGAGGCCCTGCGGGAAGCCGTATCGGTCATGTTGCCTTACGCCTTTGCCATCCGTCTATACCAGGCTTAATCCCTTATCAGGAGTGCTGAAGCTAACCAGTGGGCCGCAATCAACGCAGATTGCGGCTTTACTTTTTCCGACTGCCATCAGGCATACTGTATGAAAAACGTATTGACAACCATCCCCCAAAAAGGCGATTTGCGCCGCTGGGCCGACGTGGAAAAGATTCTGCAGGCCTGCGATAGTGAAGAAGATTTCTGGACGTTCAGCTGCCGGCATTTTCCTAAAGAAAGCGGGCCGGGCGCCCTGTGCTTTATAATTCACAGCGGATATGTCCGCGGCTACTTTACGGTACTGGAGTTTTCGGAGGAGCCCGTTTACCGATCCAGTACAAACCAGCACGATGAGGAGCTGATCGAGGGTAAAAAAGTTAAGTTGGCCATCTGGAGGCCCATTCAGCCTATTGCGCAAATTGGGTTTCAGGGCTGGCGCTACACGGAGTTACAAGGCTAAGAATAACCCTTGAACTCGCTACTGGGCTTATCGGAAGGTGATTTACAATGCGGATATTTGCTGCTCAACCACGAGTAACTAGCCATTCCTTGCGTATGATGAGCATTGAAGAATTCCGGGCACAAAACCCGAGCGATTGGAAGCAGATGATTGATCAGCTTTTCTCAGTTGTGCCGGCCCGGGCATACTGGACTAATCAGGAAGATATAATCCGGGTGTTAAACCATATAGGTAACCTGAATCACGGTAATTATACCTTCTTTGCAGCGGGAGGAGGGCTTGTACTGACAGGAGCACAAGCAGGAAACGAACCGGGCACAATTGAGCTGCGGTTTGGTGAGCACAGTCCGGGACGGGTATGTAAACCCACCTATTTGCTATTCGATAGCTTCCCCTCGAAAACAGATTATCAATGGTCATACTTCCGGCTGGAGACGGCCCCCATAACCCAGACAGGTGTAGGGTATGTGCGGTCATACAACCATGGCCAGGAGGAAGTACTTACCGAACTGCAGCCCGGCAAATATGATAGTCCTGATATCTGGGAGTATAGGGCTGACCGGGATGAAAAACTGCCAGCCACCGCCAGAGCTGTTACCCGCCTTCTTAACGGGGGCGTAGCTATCTTTCAAAAGAGTGGCGCCTACAACATGGCACGCGGAACAGATAGTGGCCTACATGCGAAGTTCTCTCCGGATGATTTCAAGAACCATATTGACCATGCCCGCAAACACGGGGCAGATACGCTTTGGACTCCCCCGGCACTGTAAGGGGCGTTAGGGACTAAACTGATATTATGTACAAATAGGGGTCGTATGGCCCCTTTTTTGTTGCTATTAATTAGCGTTTTTTGTGTCATTTGCGTAGAAGGAGTATGCGAACTGCTTCTGTTTTTGATGACATTACTCTGGTACGCCCGAAGCGGCAGCCAGTACCGGCACAACTCCCCGCTGCAGTAGCAGCCGGCGTAGAACCACTACTTAAATGCGCGTGGTGCGGCTTCAAGACAACTGCCAGCGACCTTGATTGCAGCATGGGGTGGCCAGCGTGTCCGGTCTGCGGGGGAAACTAGGGGACAGCCTGCGTTGAAAAGGTGGGCAGTTGGGGAGAAAAGTCTTATTAGGGCAAATGAAGCGGGTTTTTGTTGCTGTTTATTAGCACTGAGGGGGCTCGTTTTCCGTATAACCTAAGACAACGCAAGCAACCTTCCTCCCCATGAAAAAGCTATCAATCGCCCCTAAATCAGCACCTCTATTCGCTCCTCGTCTGACTGCCTTCAACGCCATTAATTGGCCTGAGGTAATGAAGAAACACGAATTCGAGTTCATTGGCCTATGCAATGATCCGGACCGCCGGGGCTGCTTCGGCCGCCCTTTCATTGAGGATGCTCAGGCCGCACCCTTCCAAGGCCTTCCTTTCGTTTCGGGTTTTCACACCGAGGCTGAGCGCCGCCTAAATGAGCTGCTGCATGAATTGCGCCTGGCGGAGCAGCATCCTGAACGGGTGGAGAAGCTTCTTACTGCCCCTCAGCGCGAGTTCCTGGCAACGTGGGTGCCAGTAGATCTGCCCGCCGAGTTTGCCGGTGTCTACTATAACATGAGTCTGATCGAGCGCCAGCAGGTATTTCTACGGGAAGTAATCCAGCATACTCGCCAGCACATCTACCACCAGCGCCTGAACCAGGCCGAGAAGGTGCAGCAGAGCATCGGCCAGCAGCGCCGGCAGGAAGAAAGCGCCAAGCACTGGGAGCAGGTTGATACTACCCGCGAGTTCAGCCGCCAGGTACGCGCCAAGCTCCAGCGCGAGTCTGGTCATACCCTAACCTTCACCACGCCGGCAGAACAACTCGACCTGTTTGCCAGCGCCGCCGCCTAGGCCAGAAACATGCTACAGAATCTCATTACCGCCTTTGAACAAGCTCGCATCAACCTTCGGACGGCTGAAAACCGTCTGAAGGTTGACCGCCAGACCTACAACAGCTACCGTCGCCAGGTGCAGGCAGCTGGCCTCTCCGAGGCGGAGCAGCAGCAGTACTGCGCTTCGGCCCTGGAAAGTGTGCGCCGGGGCATTGCCGCCGAACAACAAGCGAAAACCGTGGCGCAGGCCGCATACGACGCAATACCCGTCTCCGACCGACCCATCATCGACTATCTATAACCCTGCCGCCATGAGCCAGAATACCGCCACATTTAGCATAGGTCAAACCGTCACCGTCACGCACTCCTCGACTCGGTATAACAAGCGCCGGGGCGTAATTACCCGCAAGCCGGGGGGTGGCGTTTATACCGTGCAGCTGGAAGCCCGCACCAGGGGCGTGAACGGACCCACCGGGCACCCCCGCACCGTGCGCGACACGGCCGAGGAAAAATCTTTTAAGCTTGGCTCGCTAAGTGCTGAGCCTACCCAGCAGGCAGATTTGTTTTCAGGCGTTGGGGCGTCCTAGAACCGTTCCCTTACCTTTAAAACCACGTTTTATAAGTTATGGCCAAGGTATTTCAGGATTACATTGTCGTTCGAGACAACGATGCCGGCGACTTCGGCCGCAAGGTGATGGCTGCCCAGAAGCAGGGCTACCGATGCCGCGGCAAGATGCAGACCCAGCGCTCCGGAGATTACGTTTTTGACTATCTGCAGAACATGGTGAAGGATATTCCCGCATCAGCCGAGGCACCTAAAGCAAGCTAATGCAAGATTCAGCGCACGACCCATCTGCTGCAGTCCAGACGAGTGCACCAGCAGCCAAGGCCAGCCGTAAAAAGTGGTACTGGTTCCTGGCTCTGCTCATGCTGTCCTTTTGGGTGGAGGAGCATTTTCAGGAGCGCCACATTTCTAAGCTGATCTTCTTCGGCGCTTTTACATGGCTGGCTCAGGGCATGCCTTCTATTATGCGCGGGCTCATATATGGGATGGTAACGGTAATGTGCGCCATTCTGCTTTATAGCTGGTGGGCGTTCAAGTAGCGCTTGCCCGCTAGGTGCAGCATACTTTGTATAAAGAAAGCCCCGCGCCAAGTGACGCGGGGCTTTCTACTTTGTGCCTAACGGGTGCTACCCACGCGACTGCAGGCGCAGACGCAGCAACTTCATATGCAGGTGCAAGCGCAGACGCTGTATCAGAGTCAGCTTTGTAGCTGTGTGGTAAACGTAAGGCGACCCCAGAAATGTGAGGGCAGCAAATCCGTTGGGACCAGCAAGCTTTTGCAACACGTCAAGCGTGCCATTGATGATTACGGCGTTTTCCAGGCCGGCAGGTAGGCAAATGCAACTCCCGTTACAAGTACCTAAATTCAGGGTTTTTATCTGCATGAAAAATTATATATTCTTCAGAGTTTATAGCCCGGAATTTTAGAAAGTTGTCGGTTGAAAAAGAAAAAATGATCGCGGGGTAAAAAGTGCGTTTAAAATTAATTGAGCGGGTTTTTTATTAATTATTCACAACATTAGGCGGGTCAAGTGCGTATAAAAGACAACAACGCAAGCCACTTAACCCGCCTTGAAATGAGTCAAAATCGTTTTTTCGCCACCGCTCTTGCCGCCCAGGCCTCGCCTGCCCTTCTGCTGGATTCCGACGCTTCCGGTCAGCGAGTGCCGGTGCAGGTTCTGTGCGGGTGGGACCGCCCGTTGCAGTATTTCTTTTTGAACGTCGAAACCTACGTGCCTCACTACCCGCAGCTGGAAGTGAGCGTATTCGACAACCTTCGACACGGGGACGGCAGCATGACGCTGGCAGAAGTCTTGGCTACGCTGGGTCGCTTGGGTATCACTTATCCGGAAGGCCTTGAAGCTGCCCTGCAGGATCAGCAGGCGCGGAATGCCGGCAATGAAAGCCCGGAGTGGCCTAGCGTCGCGGCGCAGGTGGAAGTGGTAGCACCCCGTCAGGCCACAGTAGAGCCGTGGCGCCTACCAGCCCCCACGGAAGCCAAATGGAGCGGCAAGAGCTTTGTGCCGCTGCTGGGGCAGAATGTAACGATCCACATGAATAGCATCGGGGCCGGTAAGGTGCAGGGCTATTTCCATCTGGACGGATGGCTAGGCGTGCTGGTAAATGTGCCGAACCTGCCGGAGTGGTACTGCAAAGGCCAGTCGCCCAAGCCCCACCCTCACGTCTACGGCCGGGAACTGGAGCCTTACAGCTAGGCTCCGTTTGCTCCCCTTTACCCTTTCTTTCCCTACAGCCCATTTTAAGCGACCATGAGCCAGACCACGAAGCCCGCCGCCATCCTGTTTGCCGTACTTTACATCCAGACCACCCAGGGCGCCAAGCCCGTGCTCGAAGCGCGGCTAGATTCAGCCATACAGATCATAGTGGCTCCCAACGGCCTACAGGAGCCCGATCTAAAAAGCTGCCCCGAAGGAACAACAAAAGTTGTCCGGGGCCTGAAGGCCACCCAGGCAGCTCAGCTCATGGCAACCCACGTTACGACGGTTCGCCGGCAGGCTGAGCGGGCAGCGAGTCGGGCGGCCGGGGTTCCGACCCAGTATGAGCGGGAGCGTCCGTACCGGCAGGCGCAGCAGGAAACCCGCCGCCGCTCCCTAGCTTTGATGGCCTAAGCACAACTTTTCTATGACACTACTAGCTGTGCTGCGGTCATTGTACCGGGGCCAAGCCCCTCGGGGTCTGTCGAGTAAGTCTGTGGGCTTACTGGCCTCAGGCACGACCCTGATGGTACTGGGCGGCATCCGGCCCTTGTTGCTGCAGCCCCAGCAGTGGTTTGCATGGATAGTATATGGCCTAGGGTTGCTGAGTGAGCTGGGCTTACTGCTGCTGGCGTTGTTGCTCTGGCGAACCTACCTGCAGCGCATACGCATCGAGACAGAAAGCTAGATCCGATCCTTACCACAAAAAAGGGCTGCCTGAAACTAGGCGGCCCTTTTCGCTTACCATTTCTATCCTTTTGAGCTTATAAAAGCTTTCTTTTGGGCTTATAAAATCTATTAGTTAGCCGGGCCGCTGGCTTTGCGGCGGGGGTACCAGTATAGCGGGTGGGCCGCCGCGCCTTTTACCGTAACCACTACCTCGGTGCCCAGACATGAGAGCGCGGTGTACGGCTTCATATCAGGGGCCGCTACGACTTCCAGGAAATAGCGGCTGCACTGAGGCTGCTGCACCTTGCGGGCCCGCGCCGATACGATGTGATACACCGTGCCGATAGCCCGCTCAATATCACCTTTTCCCTTCACCACGCTGACGAGAAAGGTATCTGCCGCGGGCGGCGTAGAGCCAGGCGGAAGATCGTAGTAGAGCCGACGAGTTTTCAGGGGGCAATCCAAAGCATCGAGCATAGCGAGTAGCATAAAGGGCGTGCACGCAGTAGAACTCTAACTGCGATTAAATATAGTTGCATTGAAGCAGGTAAACGACCTACCTTGCAAATAATTAGCAACGCAATCCTTTTCTCCTACCCTATGAAAAGAGCTTTAACCAAGACACTATTGCAGCTGGCCGGCCTGGCAATCGGTTCTACGGCTACCCTGCAGGCCCAGACCAGCACGGTGTATAAGCAGACTCAGCAACTGCCGGCCATGCTCAGTAATGATCTTACGTCGGTGCGCAACTTTTCAGAAACGGCGGAGATCTGGCGTACTACGCCGCAGCTGGCCACCGTAAGGGAGCACGCGTTGGTAGCAGCCTATTTTGCGGAGTACCGGCGCCTGGGCTCCATTGTCCGTCAGGCCTGCCTGCAGGCCCGCCAGCACCCTGAGGAGCTAGCCCGGTGGAAAAGCTTTGCCGATGAGTTGGACCGTAGCTGGGACCCGCTGGAGGCCCTGCGCGTTCAACAGCTTCACAGCACAGCCGAGGCCTTGCCTTCATTGCGCAGGAGTTACCGGCAGATCAGCAGTCTGCGACAGCGCATGGAAAATCAGCTCGTACGCTTATCCAGCGCCGGCATTCTGGCAAACCGATAGAAAGAGTGAAAGAGTGAGTGAATGAAGCAGCTGGCTGCAACCAGTAGGTTTCCAGAAGCGCCCGGCTGCAACCGGGCGCTTTTTTTGGTCCACACACTTGCCATTTAGTCAAAAAGCCCGGCTTCCTTCTGAAGGAGCCGGGCTTTATAAAGGTAGAGAGGCCTAGTATTGCACGTACAAGGTCTGGGAGTAGAGCGTTGAACCCACTGTGCCGACGATCCTGTATTGGCCGTTTTTGATAACCGACGTGTTCAGCAGGTATAAAAACTCGGTGCCAGCCTCATAATCGGACTTATAGATATACCCAAGTGTATTGCCGCTAGACACGCCAAAGAGCGGCTTTACTTCCAGAAGCATGCGGCCACTAACCGGTGCACTAACTTTCACGACGGTACCATACGTGGGATTGGGGTAGAGCTGCAGGCCGGTGGGGGAGGCGGGGAAAGTACCCGTTGCCCAGGAATCTGTTACGTCCACTTGCCGCTCGGCCGGAACTTTAGTGCTGGGGCGACTTAAATCCTGAGCCGTGGCCAGCGTCGAAACAGTACAGATGGCGGCAGCGGCCAGCAGGGTTGAGTGTAATATTTTCCGTAGCATGGAAATGGGGTGTGAAGTGAAAAACAGTGGGTCGAAACTAGAATAAAATTTCGATGCGCTATTAAGTTTAATTGCGTACGGTGTTGTTTTTTACTACCCTTTTTGTCTACCTGCTTGCAGATATACAGGCGTGGGGCGATGGGGAGAAAAGTGCTTTAAATGGCAAATAAAGCCGTTTTTACGGTGGTATTTTATATGCGTTAGGTCTGATTTCACGTATAAGAAGGTATACAGCGCAACCCCTATTTTCTGCCTTCCTTATGCCTTCCATTGCTCCTGCTTCCGGTCCAGTTAATGCCAGTGTCACCGTTCAGATTCACGATGAGTTATGGCGCGTAGTTACCATGCCGGCCTTTGCCCCGGCCGAGGTGCTGGAAGCCCGGTTGCTGCAATGCACCGCCCCCGATGAGGCCGCCGCGCTAACTATTCTGGGGGGCAAGCAGGGAGCCTCCTACTTGTCGGCCGTGCTCAACGCGGGCTGGCAGGAAGTCAACTACCTTTTCATAGATGGGGCCTGGTATTTCTGCCCTTCCCTCAACCCTTCTGAGCGAGTACCGCTGATTCCGGTTAATGCGGCCCCAACGGACCGCGCGACAGATGCTCAACTGCAATTCCTAAACCGCATCACCAAGAGCCACCACTTTGACCGGGAGCGTGAAGCGCTCCGGGAGGCCGGGGAAGCGGGGACCGTCGAAGATTGCTCCTTGCTGCTGGATTGGTGCAAGAAAGAAATTGAACTCCGCAAAAAGGCTGAATCAGGCCGCTAATTCCCCTCCGATGCAGATTACCCTGTTTAGCTCCGCGCCAGACCCTAAGACGCCGGCAGAAGCCGCCGCCGCCGCATTCTTCAATGCCGTTGATTACAAGCTGCTAGGCCAGCAGCGCCAGTGGCTTAATCGAACCCTCGACCACAAGGCCGTGCAGGACCGGCCTGGACGCCGGCTGCTGCGTTTTGTCGATACCCTGCGCGACACCTTTAATGCTCAGGGCGGGGAGCTTTCCCAGAAGCGCCAGTACTGGCAGGCGGTACATGAAATGAAAAACTGGCTGCTGGCTAAAGTGGATTTCGGCCGGGCGGAAGAATCGCCGGGCATGGGCCTGCTGCATTTGCTCGATGCCGTGCAGGACTTCGCCACCGATACGCTGGGAGTGCCCGAGCACTACGTTTTCCCTGGCCTGCGCGTAACCATCCAAGCCGAGCAGCTGAGCTATAGTCGGGCGGCATAGGAGCACAAAATAACCACTAAATATCAGCGGTAAATCTGACTAAAAACGGCCTCTGGGTAACCTGGGGGCCGTTTTGTGCGTATAAAAGACAACAATGTGAATCCGTCTTTTCCTTCTAGCCATGAGCAAGCCCCTTCAGTACGTGCAAACCGCCGCTGGTATATTTCAGCTTGGCAGTCAGGCCAGCACCACCCGCTATGAGCCCCGCACCGGCATTGTTACCGCCCTGCGCGATACCGGCAGCGGGCCGACCATCGAGCTGAACGGCCGCTACAGCGACTCGGCCGACTACTTCCGGCTGGACGCCGGCCCCGACCCAGTAGCCCACGGCTTACTGCATCAGCATCTGGAGGGCGTTACCAGTGGCGAGCTGGAAGTTCGGTTGCCCGGTGAAAACGACCGGATCATCTTTTGCAACACGCCGGAGGAGGTTATTGCGGTGCTGGGCCGTACCATTGGCATCCGGGAAGTAGCCGAAGAAGTAGCCTGCCTGAGCCAGGCCTTGCAGCGCGGCCCCCTCGATGAAAAGCGCTGGCGCGGAAGCTTTGGCATCGTTGGCCAGTTGGCTTACGTGAGCAGCCGTCGTGAGCGGCCAGCACCCTTGTTCAGCCTAAAGGAAACCATCAGTGCCTTTTCCCCGCTCAGCACTTATGAGGTAGAAGGTATACTGCTGCTGTGCGACGTGTATAACCGTCGCGGCTTTGGCCCCCTGGGTGAATGGCACTACTTGGTGGGAGGTCAGCACCAACCCTACCCTATTCCGGAGAGCAATGCTTCCGCCATCACCCCGCAGCTGCTAAACCACTAGCGTTGCACTCCCCCGGCCAGTCGCTGCCCTAGCATGCGACTGGCCGCGTAGCTGGGTACAATGCAAAAATAAATTTTCGATACGCAACTAAATTTAGTGGCGCGATTAAATTTAGTTGCTATGTTTGGTACGTGGGAACAGTGAGCCCTTTCACTGACCACCGCGTAAGCCGAAAAGCGAGTAGAGTAGGCCCCTGTTTTCCTCTTTCATTTTTATGAAAAACAAGTTCGTTCGTCTGGCTACTATTGCTCGCAATAAAGCCAAAAAAGTAGCTGTAGTAGGTGCTATGGCTTGCGGCGTGATGCTGGCAACTGCTCCCTCGAATACGGCTGAGGCCCGTTTGTTCGGCTCAGGTATGGAGTGTGACGAGAACGGCGGCGGCACCTGGACCACCCGTTTCTTTGGCTTCGCCATTTCCCGCGAAACCACTATTCCTAACTCGGCTTTCTGCCAGTAATAGTGCCACCCGTCGCAGTCAAATAAAACAATACCGGGTAGCTTTGCCCGGTATTGTTTTTGTTTTCGGACCTTGCGACCTTAAAAATATTCTATGCTCGGATCTATCTTTCTTCTGTGTGGTTCCTTGTTAACGGCCGCCCCGGATACGCTGAAACCCATTCCTATGCAGTCCCTGGCTGAGGTCACGGTTCGCCCCGGGCAGACGGTTACCGTAACGCCTTTCGGAGCTAAGGTCAAGCCCCTGCGCACCTACAGCCTGGTAGCGGGCACCAACATTGCCGTTCACCTACCTGCCTCGACGCACGGCACCATATCCCAGATCCAGGTACAATTGAAACCTACCGACGTGCGGGCTGGCCGGTTGCGCGTGCAGCTGCTCGCTGCTCCAGTAGGTGAAGTGCCCACGGTGCCCGAGTCGGCCACCATGCTGCCGGCGCCGATCATGGTCAGTGCACAGCAAATGAAGGCAGCCCCGAAAGGTTTGCTGACCCTCGATGTTTCGGCCCATGATCTGGCCATGCCAGCCGGGGGCGTATTTGTGGTTGTTGAAGGCCTAGGCTCCGAGACGGCCCCCAACTATGTCGCCATTACCGTTCCATCTAAGGGCTCCGGCTCCCCGCTGGTTGTTACGGGCGGCACCGATGGGTACGAAACCTCCCACCTGAATGAATGGGCGGAACTGGAGCTGGCCAGCTCCGAAGCTGAGCCCCGTACCTGGATTAAAGGCACAAATGGTAAGGGCTGGATTCTTCGTAAGCCCAAGGAGGACCCAAAGAAAGTCATGAACAGCCGCATCGCCGTCGTGATGGTAGCCGACAAGTAAGCCAGCCACCTCGAAGCAGCCCGACCTGGAAACAGGCCGGGCTTTTTTGTGGGCTATTGGGGAAAAGGGCATGGTTTTTCAACAAAAATGCGACTGATAAAAAGTCGTGGCAGTGCATATAAATAGCAACAAAGGCCAGGGCTAACGCGTATAAATAGCAACGAATAACAGCCATAAAGGCTTTTATATCCTAGTTTATTTTATGTGTGTTTCCCTCAGTTCTATAGGAGCAATTGATCCTATTACCCCGACCATGATCAAGTATCATGGCACGCCCATCGGGGGCAGCAAGACCGACGCAGTGCAGGCCTTGACCGGCCGCTTTGGCTTGGTCCCCTATTCCCGGCCCGATCAGCTTAACATCGTGCTCCAGTACTGCAAAGGCTTTGTGCTGGATAACGGGGCTTTCAGCGACTGGCGCAAGGGCTACACCGAGTACCGCGACTACAATGGCTATACGGCCTGGGTAGAGAAGCTTCAGGAGCACCCGCGCTTTCACTGGGCTATAATTCCAGATCATATTGCCGGCACCGAGGCCCAGAACAATGCTTACCTGAAGCGCTGGCCCGCGCACCTGAAGGGCGTGCCCGTTTACCACATGCACCAGCCGCTGGAGCGCCTATTGTGGCTGGCGCAGAATTATGAGATAGTGGCCCTGGGGGGCGGCAACGGGTACGAAGTATTGAAAAGTCGGGCATGGTGGCAGCGTATCCGGGAAATGATGGATATCGTCTGTGATGAGTTCGGCCGGCCCCTGTGCCAGCTGCACGGCCTCCGGATGCTGGACCCCAAAGTTTTCTCCCTGCTGCCCCTCGCCTCGGGTGACTCAACCAACGTGGCTCGCAACAGTGGCCAGGCTGCCCGCTTCGCTGGCACAACGGCAACGACCCGCGGGGAGCGGGCCTGTTTGATTGCCGACCGCATAGAGGCCCTGGATTCTGCCCGCTACTGGCGCCGCGAGGGTCGGCAGACCTCTTTGCTCGATAGCTTCTACAACGTGGCCCAGGCCGCCTAATTCCGCTTGTTTTTCTTCACCTTATTCTTTCACTACCATGAGGCATTCCCGAGTACCCCACGCGAGCTTTACTTACTCCATCAGCCCCGATAACATCCTGCAGATCATCGACCAGGATCAAGGCAAGAGTGTAACCAATGACATTGAGCATGTACTGCAGGAAATAAGCCGAGAGGAAAACCGGCCCCTGACAGGTTGCAAAGTGATCTACCGGGATTCTGACGGCAACTGGGACGGCGTGGAGCTGACCGAGGCGGGAGAGTTTCACCGCTTTTACTCCGTAAACGAAAGCGACCACCAGCGGGCATTGCTGAAGGTGCGGGAACAAAGCAGCAAAGAGTAAAAGCAGCAGTCAGTATTAGTATTGAAATCGGCAACAACGCACGGCAAATGTTTGACTGTGCGTTGTTGCTATTTATAGTTTATAAGTAACAACAATGCCTTCAGGCGGGATTTATTTGTATTATTTTACTTTATCAAAACGAACTTCATGCGTACTTTCGCTTGTACTATTTCCCAAAGGCCATGAATGAAAGCTCGTTTTTAAACCCAGAAGATAGGTTTGCGGACCGTATTCACTTTCTTGATTATCCAGCGTCAGCAAAACAGCTCGTGGCAGCCCATCTGTTCGCAACAACCGGGGAGTATTGGCATGAATTGAAAGGGCATGCCTTCTCCTTTGACTCCTGGTTGAACGCCCTGCACAAATACAATCCACAATTGGTTGATGGTGGATTACCCTTCTTATTACAGGCAGATGAGGGGCCACTATATGATCTGCTTTTAGCTATTGAACCTATTCCAGTTCACGGTATTGTCGGCGCTGACGCGCCACAGTATAAAGTCTATGACGAGGAGCAGACATTTGCAATTCTTAGAAAGAAGCTGAAGGAGCGGTGGCCGGAAGTGCGCTTTTGTGTGTGGCAAGACCCGGACAGGATAGAAACGAATTTCTATTATGTGCACTGCAGCTCAGCTCCCAGCTTTCAGGAACTCACTGATTTTACGGCCCACTATCTGGCCAGTGATGAAACTGTCGAGGAATGCGAAGCCCGTATGGATGCTGGGGATGAAGATGTTTTTGACGCGCCGCCAGCTTTAAGAATTCACATCGACGAAAACGGAAATCAAGAATGGGTACAGTATAGCTTAGGGCTCGTTGAGGTATTCAGGGTGAATGAGCAAGGAGTGACAACCGAAAGAAACGGGCGCATAGCTACTTATTCTCAGAAGCTTCCAGCAGTAGTAAAGAAAGCCCTGAAACTATAATTGACGCATAAGGGGCAATAGGATGAAAACATTGAAAGAGGCCTTAAAAGCCTCTTTTTTGTTGCTATTTAACATCAACTAGCACAACTGTGACGGGTTGAATTGCGTATAAATAGCAACAGCGGGCTGCTGTTTTATCCTTCTGCCGTATATGTTCAATCCGGAATTCTTCCCCTCAACTGCCGCACTGATCCAGGAAATGCTGAAGCCATTTCTTGCTACTCCCCGCGACCCGGAAGGACGCCGGCCCGGCTATCATCAGTCGGCGCTAATGAACATGACGATCTGCGACCCCAGCGCCGGCAGCGGCGCTATCCTGGATTGGATGGCTGAGCACCTGCGCACGACCCACAACGGGCACTGGAGCAGCTACAGCAAGAATATGTACGCCTGCGAGATTGACCCCGAGCTAAAAGCCATGCTGCAGGGCAAAAACTACAAGGTGATAGCCGATGATTTCCTGGAGTACAACGGAGGGCATCAGTTTGATCTAATGATCATGAATCCGCCTTTTTCGTGCGCTGACCGCCACATTTTGCACGCCTTCAAGACGGTGGCCCCGGGCGGGCATGTGGTTTCCATTCTGAACACGGAAACAATCCGCAACCCGTTCACGGAAACGCGCCAGCTGCTGGAAAAGCTGATTGCCGACCATGGCACGGTTGAGGAGCTGGGGCAGGTTTTCCTGGCCGAAGATGCCGAGCGTAAAACGGACGTGCACGTTTCCTTAGTCCGGCTGCAGCGCCCGGCTGAGCGCGACCCGCTCAACTTTGATTTTCACACCCGCCGCCAGAAGTCCCACAGTGGCCCAGAGCTGACCGAGGACTCGTTTAAGGATGCCGTGACGGTGAAGGATGTTATCGGCAACATGATGGTAGGCTACGAGCAGGTAAAACAGGCCTTTGTAGACTACATGAAGGCGCGGCGGGCGCTGCAATTCTACGGGGCGGACCTGGTTAGCCAGCCCTGCGATATTCTGGCCGTGGCCAATGAAGCCATTGCCAGCAGCGACAACCAGCGGGCTGTATACAACGAGTTTAGCGACAGCCTGAATCAGAACGCCTGGCGGGAGGTACTTACGAAAATAAATCTGCAGAAATACATGACGCACCAGGTGCGGAATGATTTTGATCGGTACGGCCGCCATCAGGGCTACATGGAATTCTCAAAAGAGAATGTGGCCAGCCTCGTAGAAATGGTATTTGAGAACCGGACTACCATTCTGGATAAGGCGGTAGTGGCCGTATTCGACATTTTTACGAGCTACTACCACGAGAATCGTTGCCACGTCGAGGGTTGGAAAACCAACGATAAATTCAAGGTGAACCGTAAACTGATCCTGCCGAACTGGGTTAAGTGGGACGACTGGAGCACCGCCCGCGACCTGAAAACCTACGGTAGCCGCTTCACTTTAAATTACCATCAGCACTCGGAGTTTTCCGACATTGATAAAGTGATGTGCTACCTCACCGGGGAGAACTACGATACGTGTTACACTATCCGGCAGGCCCTGGAAACGCGCTTTACCCGCATGGGCAAGGTGTTCCCCGGAGATAAGTTCGACAGTGAGTGCGAAAGCCAGTTTTTCACTTTGCGCTTTTTCAAGAAAGGCACTCTGCATCTGGAATTCAAGTCGGAATCCTTGTGGCAAGAGTTCAATCTACGGGCCTGTGCCGGCAAGCAGTGGCTGCCGGAGCCCGAAATGAAAGCGTATCGGGAGCGCAAGCGTGGTCCCTTTGATCCGGCCCCAGCCGAGCCAACGCCGGAGCGCCTGGCCATCGAGGCGCCAGTAGTTGTGCAAATGCCGGTGGAGCCCGCGCCCGAAGAAGCACCGGTAACAGCGCCGCCTGTAGTGCGACGCCTAGCAGGTCCGGGAACTCAGCTCAGCTGGCTGGATGCGGCCTAGCGCGTGCAGTGCCTCCCACTTATGGGAGGCGCTGCCGGCAGCGGCTAGAGGTCGGCCACCCCGCTTTCGTTGGCCGGCGCTTTCTCCGCTTCAGCCGCGGCGGCCTTATCGCTTAGTACCAGGTAGCCGCGTTTTCCTTCGCGGCCGGTTTCCTGGTAAGACCCGATTACTTTCTCCCCCACCCACCAGTAAGCCCGGCCGGGGGCAGGAACCTGCTTATCCTGCATGGGCTCACCGTAAAGGCCTATAGCCGCATTCAACAGCTTGTCGGTGTTATCGCCCAGGGCCGTCAGGGAGACGCGCACCAGCTTGTTTTTGTAGAAGCCGTAGGTAATATCCTGAATCTGGGCGTTGCCTACCTGAAGCTTTTCCTTGTCGGGCTTCTTTTGGTAGTCCTTAATAGCTACATAGTCCCGACCTGGCATGGCCACCAGATCTTCTACGGTACTCAGATCCTGGCCAAAGTGCAGTTCCCGGAATCCGTTTTTCTCATCTATGACAGGCGAAGCCGCCGCCGCAGCGGTAGAGGTCTGGTCCGTAGTCTGGCTATTTTCCGCCGTTGGTGATCCGCAGCTGGCAGCGGCCAGGAGCGAAAACAGTAAGTATTTTTTCATAGTGCAAGCGGAGAACAGGTAGAACGAGCGTGTGAGAATACGAAATAAAGCAGGAAAACCACCAAGCAATCTTATCGGGCGTAGGCACTAAAACCCCCTTGAAACCATTCTGCGGCCCGATTTACAGTTGTTAATTGGCAACAAAGCACGTTAGACTGCATATTAAAAACAACGCCGGCAGTAAATTTTTTATATAGCACTTCTTGCGTTTTTGTGATTTCGGGGATGGATGGCGTAAGGGTGCTGGGGGCACCTAGCGCCAGTATGAAGTTGCCCATAGCAAGGGTGGGCGGTTGGGGGCAAAAGCCTGTTTGGGTGCAATTAGGGCTGTTTTTTGACCCTAAAAGGCATCGGCCAGGAGAGGCAAAACGTATAACATATTACAACGCAAGCAACCTCAACCGCCTTTTCCTACTGCCATGAATGCTTCTGCCATCGCCCCAAACCTCGATATTCACCAGCCGGAAACATGGGCCGGTAAACGGATTCGGGAAATCCGCCAGTCCGCGCTGAACCTGCTTCACCTTGCCCTGAGCAGTCCCCTGGTAACGGCCGCGCAACGCGAACTGGCCACGACCAAGGCGGAGCAATGTCAGGACATTTGGCAGCTGCTGCGCTGGCACAAAGCAGTAGTGGCCTATGTAGCGGGCGTTGCGGCCGGTCAGCGGGAGCCCGTCGCCGCGCCGGTTGCGCAGCCCGAGGCCGTAGAAGCTCTTGCCCCTGAGGTGGCCAGCGAGGTGCAACAGACACCCTGCCCAAAAACCCGTCTTTCTTACCGTCCCGCCCGGCGTATGTCGGCCGAGAAGCATGCCCGTTTGCGCACGGCCAACCAGCTGCGCCGCGATAAGCACGCCCAGCGCACAGCCCCGACGCCAATGTGGGCCGAAGCCCCCCGCCTGAGTGCCTTGCCCGGGGGCCTTTACTGGTCCGGAGAAGGGCAGGTGCCCGAAGTAGGAAAGGCCCTGATGGTTAGCCGTCCGGGCGGGCTGAGCGGCAAAGCCACTGTTAAGGGATATTTCCACGCTGAAGGCTTCCTAGGCATCGTAGCGGACTTCGAGAAGGTGCCCGCCAAATTCCAGCAGTCCCCACGCGCTCAGTACGTGTTCGGCAGAGACGTGCACGCGGCGGCTTAGGCCTGCTTTCTCCAGAAATACAAAGAGCCGCCCCGGTCACTCGGGGCGGCTCTTTGCCACGTAGAACCTTATTCAATTACTACTTTGTGGGTACCGGTAATACTACCAGTCTGCAGGCGTAGGGTATAAATCCCAGCCGGCAAGTCGGCCACATTGAGCAGGGTCGGCGTTTCCGTTGATTTCAGGCTGATCAGGCGAAGCTTTACCACCTGCCCCTGCGTGTTTCTCAGCGAAACCTGAGCACTGCGCTGATCGGTCAGCGAAGGCAGCTGAATGCTCAGAGTCTCACGGGCCGGCATTGGCGAAACCTGCAGGGGAAGTTTTGTCAGGCGAGAAGCCGCAACCAGGGCCGACGGATTAGCCGCGCAGATACCGAACTGCCCGGTTAGCGTCAGATTGACGCTCCAAACCCGTGCGTATACCATCGTGCCCGGCGTCAGACCGGAGGCCTGAGCCCCGGAAAAATAGTTGGTGGGCGACTGATCATCATTGCTGGCAATCTGGGTCAGCTTATCGGGCGTACCAGTATAAAGAATCAGGCCCGTATCCTGCAGGCTGGAGCCAGGTACGCTGGAGGTAGTGACGGCCACTTGTCCAGAGGCGGGCACCAGCAGGCTAAACCATACATCGTTGAGAATAGGACTTACGGACTGAATTCCACCGGTAGGGTGCGCCACCGCGGAGGCCGAAGCGCCGGCATTAGTGGCCATGATAACGCTGCAGGAGCCGTCCACCGGCAGCGCAATGGCACCGGCACATTCATCATTTACCAATAGCTGAGGCTCACTGGCCTGGACCGTGAAAGCGCCGGATACATTACCGAACCCATACACGCGCAGCAGCAGAGTACTGCCCCCCGGCTGGCCGGAAACAGTCAGGGAGGAAAAATGATCCGTCACGCTGTAATCATCATTACAGCCCAACGGCACGAGTTGGCCATTGCGCGAGGCATAGACTTCGAGCACGGTATCCGTAAAGGGGCTGCCGGCAATGCCAGCGGTTGAGACGGTAAGCGAGCCGGAAGCAGGTACCAGTACGCTATACCATACATCCTTTGGCGCGGCCGGGCCACCGCAGGACAACGCCGGTAGGTCAGAAGCCGTCGCGCCCACGTTTGATGTGGCCAGCGAAGTGCGGCCGGTGGAATCAAGAACTAACGCCTGAGCGGAGGCCCTTTCATCATTGGCCAGCTGAGCCCGGGCGCTCAGGGAGGAGCCTGCCAGTAGGCAGGCCACGGCAGAGAGTAGTTTCAAGTGCATAGAGAGTATGTTGAAAAATGGTGAAACCAGCGAGTTAAAGCGGGTTAAATCTACAAAGTATATCCCTTATGCGAATAAATTTAATCGCATTAATTCCGTACTTTGTGTTGCCGTTTAGCAGCAACTATACCGTGTATTGTGCGTATAAATAGCAACAAAAAGAAGCCGTACAGCTATGAATTTTGAGGATAAGTCATCTGTATTACTTACTCAGATCGGGGCCCGTTATAAGGAGGGAGAAGAAGGTCAATGGGAGCCCCATATCAGCGCAGAGGCACTGGTTGAGTACTATTTGGAGAGAAACCGGAGCCTGGAGGAACCCGAGGAGGATTCAACCATTTTGCGTCGCATCTTGGTCTGGATGGGGGAGCAACTGGAGCTGACCCGGTATCTGATTGAGCAAAACACTCCCCAGGCTCAGGCGGCCTATGCCGAGCAAATGACTACCCTTCACGTTCAGGAGCAGGCCGCAATGCTGGCTAATGCCGACCGCTACGAGGCAAGCCGGGGCCCTTACGACGACTTTGTAACGGCTGGCGATCCGGAGGACGAATGCGACGACGAACGAGGCGATAGTGTGTACTAGCATTCCGTCCCCTAACTACTCTTACCCCTGATGGGACTATTTAACTACACACCCAGGCCCCGCCCATTACTCGGCGCGCAAAGCACCGGCTACCGGCCCAAGGCTTCCCGCCGAACAGCATCCCCCCTGCAGCACCCCTCAACGGCAGCCCCACGTCCCCACACCAGCTTTCAGCCCCATCTGCCTCCGCAGTTGATAGAGCAGCTTCAGCAGGTTGTTTCCCAAGTTTCACCCGTGGAAACCAGCCCGACTGCTGAGCCCCAGCCCAGTCCCTCTAAGCTGCGTTATCTGGATCTGGCTTCGCCGGCTCCTTTCGTGCTGAGTGGCCTGATGCTGGCGGGCATATTTATCCTGGCCTGCTTTGCTTTCATCGAGCTGCTCAAATAGTGCCGCTTTTATCCCTTACCGCCCATGGCAACTCTCCTCCCCTCCCCTACTGATGCGGCCCTGATTCTGCAACAGGATCGTTCCATGCTGGAGCGTACCCGGGAACAGGCCCGAAGCGCGGCTTTTCTGGCAACCATGTTAGCCAACTCCGAGCAATCCCGCCTGCTGAGCCGGGCGCTGGAGGCCGTTAGTGAGCCGGTGGATCTGGCGACGCAGGTTTACCTGATTGGCCGACTATATACCCACGTCGCGGCCGTTTACCAGAATTCAGCCGGGGCCGCGAGGATGCAACTGGAGCACGGAGGCCCACCAGCACCCCAGGTATTTAAAGAGCGGGGTGAGTTTTTGTACCAGGTCAGCCAGTTGCTGACCGTGACGCCGGCCGCCGCTCATGCTTGACTTCAGCCCAGGAACAGAGCCGGATCTTAGTTTACTCGACTGCGGCCGCTGCGGGGAGCCTATGTTGCATCAGGTAATTGGGTTGTCCGCTCATTTTCCACTTTGCATTCTGTGGTATGTGGCCTGCGGGGAATGTGGGTACGAGACGCAGGCCTGGGAGGATCGGCCAACCCCTATCCGCTATGGAGGAGGAAAACAACAGCTCCCTAACGGCCCTCAGGAAGAGGAGGCGGAATCAGCGTTTTTAGAAATTAGAGGCGAGGAAGAAGAATAAGGGCGATGGGGGTTAAAAGGTCCGCAAGGGCCTTTTTTTGTTGCTAAATGTATGCAAAATTAGCAACGGTAGCGGCGACAGGTGCGTATAAATAGCAACAGTGTTGCCCCATGTTATTCACCTCCGCCATGACTATCATCCTACGGCCGTCGCGCCTCAGCATCGAGCAGGAATTCTATGCTCCTATTCCTTTGGGTGAAGGGCGCCGGGTGCAGTATAATGCCGGTGCCCCCGATCAGGATGGCCCCCTGCAGCTGCTGGGGTATATCCTGCGCTGGGGAGCCTGCTACTTTGTGGCCGGGCCGGACTTTGCCCACGACGAGCAGGAGTTGATACAGGCTATCAAGGTGGGCCGGGTAGATCACTTGGGCAAAGACGAGGTTCCGGCCGCCCGGGTGCAGCGCTTTTGCAGCTTAATCGAGGCCGTCAGCGGCCTGTGCACCCTGATCGACCTGGCATATGGGCCGGAAGGAGAAAGCATGCTGGAGTGCCCGGAAAGTGATGAGCACGAGGTATTCGATGCCGACGCTAGCCCGGAAGATCCCAGTTATGCCCAGTGCTAAATCTCACGCCTTTCTTACGTCCCCTTTATGAGCCTTAACCTCCCCTATATCGAAGCCGAGTTACAGGATCAGTACCTGATGGCCGATAACAACCGGCCCTGGATTTTGGGCTTCAGCGGCGGCAAGGATTCCACTATGCTGCTGCAACTGGCCTGGCGCTCGATTGCCAAGCTGCCGGCCGAAGCCCGGCACCGGCCGGTTTACGTGGTGTGCAATGACACAAAGGTGGAAAACCCGCGCATAGCACAGTTTGTAGAACGCCAGCTCCAGCGTATCGAGGCGGCAGCCCGGCAACAGGACCTGCCCTTTATTGTGCAGCGGACCCTGCCCCAGCTGCAGGAAACGTTCTGGGCCAAGCTGATCGGGTTGGGCTATCCGGCACCTGATACGCGTTTTCGCTGGTGCACAGACCGGTTGAAGATCAATCCGACCACCCGCTTTATTCAAGGTAAAATCAGTAGCGCGGGCGAGGTAATCATTCTGCTGGGTACCCGCGAGGCAGAAAGCGCCAAGCGGGCGCAGTCAATGAAGAAACATGCCATCCATGGCCAGCGGCTCCGGAAGCACGTTCTGCCCAACGCAGCGGTATTTGCGCCCATCCGGGACGTGCAGACTCCGGAGCTGTGGCAGTACCTGAGCCAGGTAGCCCCGCCCTGGGGCGGTAGCCATAAGGAGCTGATTACGCTATACCGTAATGCGTCGGTTGATGAGGATTGCCCCTTGGTAATCGACACGCAAAGCGCTTCCTGTGGTAAAAGCCGGTTCGGGTGCTGGGTATGTACGGTCGTGGCCCGAGACAAAAGCATGGAAGGCCTGATTCAGAACGGGGAAACGTGGATGGAACCGCTGGCAGACCTGCGCAACTTTCTCATTGAGGCCCGCGATACGCCGGCAACCTACCGGCAGAAGGAATTGCGGCGGGGCTACGTGCGCGAGGAAGCCTGGGGCCCCTACCTGGCGGAAACCCGAGCCGAAATTCTACGGCGGCTGCTGCAGGCCCAGTACAACATACAACAGGAAGTGGACGAGTCCATGAGCTTTCTCAGCTACCAGGATCTGGTAACTATTCAGGCGTTATGGCACCGCGACGGCCTGTTTAGCCACTCTGTTGCCGGCATCTACAATAGCATCTACCCCGTGGCCATGCCGGAAGCCACCCAGCGAAGCCGTAGCCACGAGCAGCACGAGCTGCTGCAGGAAGTTTGCGCTGATGCCCCGGAACATGCCGTGCTCATCGAGCAGGTAATGCAGGTGATGAAAACGAAGTCCTTGCTGAAAACTCGCCGGGGCCTTGATACCAGCATTGAGGCTGTATTGGATAACTACCTGAAAGAACAAGGGCAAGCGGGCAGAAAACAGATTACGGGCTGACTCCTGACCGGTAGGAAAGGAATAGGCGCGATATGCTAAAAGTGCGATAGGGCGAAATAAACCGGCTTTTTGTTGCTATTTATTAACAAAAGGGCCGGTTTTATCGTTTACAAAGTACAACGCAACCCTCTTTTACCCTTGCTTATGTCCCGTACAATGTGCTCCGCTGCAGAAACCGCCGCCCTAGATGCTGCGGCCCTGAAAGGAACTGATACCGCTTACCCGCTTTTTAGCCTACACGCCCTCCAGATGAGGCCCCACGCGGCGGCCGAGTGGCAGGATTGCCCGGCCCGCCTGTTTCTACAGGAGAGGGATGGGGCCTGGATTGTTGCCCTCTGTGGCACGACAAGCCGCCTATTTCATACCAGTTCTTACGATGGCTATGCGTTTAAGCTGGGGGAACGTGGTTTCGTGGACCGTTTTCAGCTGCTGGCCTTCTTCCGTACCCAGCGCCAGCAAATCTACAAAGCATTGAACCAGACTGGAGCCGTGGCCTTGCGCCTGAGTGGCGATGTAGAGGCAATAACGCCAGCCCTGACTACCGCACTGAGCCTAGATCAAATGCAGCAGGCAGTGGATGGCTTTATCGAAGTGCATTCCTGGGCGGGGGAACACGAAGCCCAGGGGCTGGCCGCTACCAGCCTAGTGCAGAATGAGGACGGTAAGTATCAAGAACGGCCCATCAATGCGCTGGCTACCTGCCTCTGGTACCAGGTGTACCCCCTGGGTGTTTACAGTGGCCCGGCAGGTGCAGCCGATGTTATTGTCGGGGATGTGCTGCTCGTGCGCAACAGTTGCCTTAGAGACAGCGAGTAGCCCAAAGGCCCGCGAAAGATATTCAGCCTTTCGCGGGCATTAAGGCTGTTTTTCGTTGCTTTTAATAACGGTATCAAAAATTGTTGCGTATAATTGACAACACGAAACCACACCCTACTGCGCAACCAGTACCTATTTTCCTCTTATGGATTCTTCTACTAAAAAGACCCAGGGCACCGGCACATCATCAGCCAAGACCACGAAGGCGGCCGGCAAAGGCCGGACGTTCAAGCAGATGATTGTAGCGGGCAAGTTTTCATCCCGCACCCTACAGGAAAATCTGCGCATGGCCTCGCGTACTGTTAAAAAGGCCGAGATAGATCCCAGCGTGCTCAGCCTGGGCGACGTGTACCGGTTGGCGGACCTGATGAAGGAGAATGTTGATACGGTGCTACGGGATATTATCGCAGAAATCAACCAGCTGCCGCCCGAGCTTCATCCCGTCAAGCCGAAGAAGTAGGCTAGCCGATCTGGGAAGCAAAATAGTGGCCGAAATGGCGAAAATAAAGGGGTTTAAGTGCATATATTCAGCAACGATTTACGTATACTGTATAGCACATTAGCCCATTTTATCGTCTGATTTACTAGCCCTGTTATGAGTCATTCCCGCCGCGACCAGAGCCATGAGCCCCTTCAGCTTATTCAGGTTAAAAATCCTCTTTCTCCCCTGCCTGCTCACAACGGTTGGAATGCGTCCCTTGATGGGTTTGACTGGGACGCGGTAGAGAGAAATTTCAATTTCGTAACGATGGGGCGGGTTGTCAGTGGCGATGCCTGCTTTTACATGCAGCCCTTACCCCTGGCTCAATTGGGTTACCGGCCCCATCCGTTGGCCACTGAGCTGCACGATCAACTTTGGGCCCTGCACCGGTTCATACAGGTAACCAAAGGCCGCATGCTAAGCGAACAGGAGGCCGGGACGATGCGCGAGAGAAAGGAGCAGATCCGCCAGCACCAGCGGCAAATATGGGCGGCCACCTTCGCGCCGAAGCCAGCGCCCACACTACAAGCCAAGCAGCTCAGCCTGCTATAGCGGTTTACCTATAAAACACGAAGCCAGGCCAGCGGTCTGGCTTTTTTGTTGGCAAAGTGGGCAGTTGGGAAGAAAAGCCTTATTAGGGCGAATTAAGCGGGTTTTTGTTGCCTTTTATTAGCACTTAAGGGGCTTGGTTTCCGTATAACCTAGTACAACGCAACCCCCTTTTAACCCCTTCATTTTTCCGATTATGAGCCAGCATACCTTCATCACCACATTTGCCGCCAACAACCGCCACGACCAAGAGGAAGGCACCACGACGGCGGGACAGACGGCCACCCTACGCTGCGGCTGGGACCGTCGCCTAGGAGAGTTCTTTTTGAACCTGACAGCCGGCGAAGGAGACGACGCCGAGCGCCTGTATGATACGCTGATGGAGGGCGCCATTTACGAGGTCACAGAAATCAAATTTATCTGCGACTACCACGGCATCGAGTTGCCGGAAGCCTTTTTAGCTACCCTAGAGGCCGAGGAGCTGGCCAATACCGGCAACAAAATAGTGCGGTGGAGCCTAGCAGGCCCGGTAGTGGAATTCGAGGAAGTAGGCCGCTAAAATGAGAAAGGGCCTTCGGAATATTCCGAAGGCCCTTTCTCTTGCTGTGCTACGATATCCAGTTAACCGCTTTCAGAGTGCGGGGAGCACTCAACTTCAGGGCTGGAGTCCGGGGTTTAGGGACGCTGATGTACCAGCTCGTTTCTTCATCGTTCCACTTCATCTTTGCGGCCGGGTGTGATTCCTGAACTTTCAGGAGCAGCAGGGCCACCAGGGCTTGATCCGTGGTTTCATTGTAGCGTTTGGCCCGGCGCTGGGGAGCATGGTCGATGCTGATAACCTCCCCTAGCTCCTCCTCGCTTACTTGCTCAGTCAGCACATTGGCTGATACGGCGGCTCCCCGACGCCTATACAAATCGGCTGCAACCAACATGCAGCACGCGCCCAGGCTGGGAGTAGCCGTTGGGACAACGCTCATTTGTGGCGTGTGGAGAGTTTCAGTCAGGAAGGAAGCGAGCTGGAGAGCACCCATAGCAGTAGTAAAGGAAGGATCAGGAAATATTTACAGGCTGGAAAGGACTGACAATTGGTAAAAAGCAATTAAAACACTGTGAAATGCTTTTTTTCATATCGTCAGGCTAAACTACAGTAACCCCTACGGGGCGGGTGAATTAATTTGACGAGGCGTAAAAATTAGAGGTTGAGGCGCACCAATAGCATGCGAACGGCCGGAGCATTTCTGCCCCGGCCGCATATATGTAACTACAATAGTCGGCTAGCCGAGCAAATGCAGCCGGTTTTTCAGATCCGGCATAAACGTCCGGCTGACCGGCAGGAACTGTTCTTTGCCGATTTCCACATACCCATCTTCGTAAGCTATGACATGCCCCAGGTTGACGATGTAGGAGCGGTGAGTCTTTAGGAAGGTGTTGGGTAGCGAAAGCTCCAGCTCCTTCAGCGTAGAATCAAAAACGAGCTGATCCGTGGCAGTATGCAGCTGCACGTAATTCTGCTTGGACTCGAAAAACAGAATATCCGCATACTGCACTTTCACCCAGCGGGCGCCCTTGCGCACGAACAGGAAATCATCCACCTTTTCCGAGCGGGCCGGCGCGGGTACTTCCGGGCTCAACTCGGCTACTGTCAAGGAGGGCGCAGGACGAGTGGCCGGAAGCTGGTAGGCATTATAAATGGCCAGTTCAACCTGCACCTTCAGCATATCGTCGGTATAGGGCTTTGGAATGTAGCCGTAAGGCTGAGCCACTTTCGCCCGGTTCAGGGTAGGCGTATCCGTGCGGGCAGTCAGAAAAATAACCGGGATGTTGAATTGGCGCCGCACCTGCAGGGCCGTGGCGATGCCATCCATTTCCCCGTTGATGTTAATGTCCATCAACACCAGTTCCACGGAGTTTTCGCTTAGCGTTTCCAGGGCTTCTTCACTGTTATCCACGGGCTCCAGGGGGCTATGACCCAAGCGAATCAATGCCCGCTGAATATCAGCAGCAATCAGTAACTCATCTTCGACGATCAGGATCTTTGCCATTAGTACTGTCGGGTTATTTCAACTCGCGTGCCCACTAGCTGCGGTTTGACGGTGATTTTTGCTTTAAGCTGTTTGGTAAGCGTTTTAACCAGCTGGATGCCGATGGAATTGGGGCGGGAAACAAAACCTGTTTCTGGGAGGCCCTTGCCGTCATCACTGATGCCGAGGAAGAAACCGGCACCTTCCGTCACCAGTTCAACGGTAAGAACTCCCTTCTGCTGATCGGTGAAAGCATGTTTGTAGGCATTGGTAACTACCTCATTCACCAGCAGCCCGAAGTAGCCGGCATCCTTGGCGTCCATCAGCAGAGGCCCCAGACACGTCCGGAGCTTAATATCCTTGTCTCCATTGGCCAAGGAGGTATGCAAGGACTCCAATAGGGCGCCCAAGTAGGTATCTAAGCGTACAGAAGCCAGGTTGTCGGCCTGATACAGAAATTCGTGTACCATGGCCATGCTTTGAATGCGCGCCTGGTTACCGGCCAGTACCTGGACTAATTGAGGATCTGGCAAGGTATCTTTCTGCCAGGCCAGCAGCGAGCTGATGATCTGCAGATTGTTTTTCACCCGATGGTGAATTTCCTGAACCAATACCTCTTTTTCGGCCACGGATTGCGAAATTTCCTCGTTGGCCAGGGAGATTTCTTCATTTGCCGCGGCCAGTTCGCGGCGGCTTTTACGGAGGCGCACAAACAGCACGGTGCCCACCATCAGGCCAATGATAAGGGTGCCGGTAAAAGCGACCAGCATCCAGAGCCAGCGCTTTTGCTCCCGAGCGGCGGCGGCATCGGCCCGGGTGCGCTGGGTAAGCATTTCAATCCGCTGGGTTTGGGCCTGCACATCATAGCGAACCTGCAGCTGCTCCAGAGCGCGGGTTTTTTCCAGGTCCACCATGATTCGGTTCAGGGCCGCTGATTCAACCTGGTACCGGTAGGCTTCTTGATAATTACCCATTGCGGCGGCAGCAGTAGCCACCAATGTTGCCGCATCCTGCTCGAACGGCTTGGAACCTACCTTGCGCGCCATTTTCAAACTACGCTGAGCCACCAGGTACATATCCCGGTACTTGCGCTGCTGTTGATAGAGTTCGGCCAGGCTGATCAGGTTGCCGGCGACTTCTTTCTCATTTTCCTTGGTTGCCTCGATATACAGGGCAGCCTGCAGGAAAAAGCCCGCTGAATCCAGCCGGCCCTGCGTATGAGGTTGGTAAGCCTGATAGACGCGGCCCATCAGCAGGTTGGCTTTAGCGGCGGCCGGGGACGTGCTGGAGCGCGTGTAAATCTGCAGGGCCCGGGCGGCGTATTCCCTGGCCTGCATAAAATCCTTCTTCTGGTAATATGTATTGCCGATGGTGACGTAGCTCATGCCGTAATCGTCAGCACATTCCGGGGTAATTACCGGGCAAATTTCCGTCAGCACCGAATGGCCGAGCAGCAAATACTTTAGGCTGCGGTCATTGTCGCCAATAGTGGCGCTGGTACTGCCCATGCACAGGTAGAGCGGGACCATCTGCCGTTTGAGGTTGTGAGCCTGAGCAATCGTCAGGGCTTCCTGGTAAGAGCGCATGGCCGTTACGTAGTCGCCCATCTCAGTATGCGTATTACCCAATACCTGCAAGCTGGTCAGCTCCCCCCGAGTGTAGCCGATACGACGAGCCAGCGTTACGGCTTGCTTAGCATATTTCGCCGCTTTGGTTAAGTCCGTCTGCCCCAGCTGCACAGCCAGTTTAGTCAGATAATAGACCTTCATCGAATCGGGTACGGCCTTCCGGTTGATAAGCCGGCGCAAAGTATCGGCCGGATAATCACGTTGCGGGTAGGCTTGGGGTAATACTACAAATTGCTGGGCTGAACTATAGTGCGCCGGTTGAAGCAGGCCTAGGCTCAGCACCACTGTCAGAACGGATGCTTTCCAGCGTCGAGGCTTGACAGTATCGCTTTGAAAAGGAGCTGAACACATACCGGATCGGATAAGGGGCATAGCTAACGGTATCAAATTTAATCGCAAAGAAGGGTATTTTTGTCGTTCCGGTAAGTGGCAGCAATAAATAAGGCGGTTGGTAACTCATCGGCACAAGTCCCAGACGAGCCGATGGAGACGAATTATAGCCTCAGTGTTCACCTGGGCCAGTAAAGTGCAGCGGGAAGCAAGGCGTTTCACATTCAGCTGACTTATGCGCTTTAGTTAATTCGGAGCCGATGAAGGGACCGAGTATGGCGGCGGGTAAGCTGTTATCCCGAGTGGTATTGCCCCTCCCCTCCCCCACTAGCAGCAGGAAGGCCCGAATGCAATGGAGCAGCCGGGCCTTCGGGGTTACTTGTTCGTATGCTTTCGTTTACGGAGTGCTTCCGGGAGTTTTTTGTGCCGCTCGAAGAAGTCAGCCAGGATAAAATCTACCAGGTCCTGTTTGAGTACGTGGCGAGGGGCATCCTCCAGCATCACGTCAATGTTGTGCAGGTGGGAGGACTTCACTTTTACGGTCCAGTGCTCCAGAGGCTCGGCACTGGGTTTCGGCCCTCTTTTTTTCCCTACTGCCCCCGAAACAGGTTCCGGATTAGGGGCAACAGCAGGAGTGGCCGTCTTACTCGTGCGGGAACGGGTACTGGGAGCGGCCGAGGCAGCTGGAGGAGCCGGCGCAGAATCAGGGGCAGCAGCTGGGGCGGGGGTTACTTCAGCGGTTGGTTCAGGGACCTGGGAATCCAGATCAAATATCTTACGACGGGGCGGCGTAGAGCTGGGCGCGTCGAGGTTAGGCTTCTCAGTGGATGATGTGGCCATACGGATTAGGGAAGGCGGGTTAACAGCTCAGCCGTGAGCGCGTGGTAGTCGATAGCACTGTTTGACTGAGGGGCAAAGTCCATGATCGTGCGGGCTGCTACCTGTGCTTTAGGCATTGCGGCATCCTTGCGCACGTTCGGTAGCATTACTTCCTCCCCGAAGGAGCTGGTAATGGTTGATACCACTAGATCATGCGTGCTATTGCGCAGCTTAGGATTGTAGCGGGTAAAGAAGATACCCAGCAGCTCTAAGGAAGGATTGAGCATATCCTTTACGTCGGCGGCGGCTTCAATTACTGCCTTCACGCCATCATAGCTGAACTTCTCCGGCTCGGCTGGAATAACATAGGCATCAGCGGCCACCAGGGACACCAGCGTATAGGTCTGGAGCGTAGGCGGGGTATCGAGGAGAATAAAGTCGTAGTATGGCCGAATGGGCCGGAGAGCCTGGCGAAGAAGGGAAGCATACTGGGCTTTCTTGGTGATGCCCTTCTCATACAGATTCAACTGGTACGAGGAGGGTACAAAGTCCAGGCCGGGGGTAGCTTCATCCGGGGCTTGCTCGTCGGCGGCTCCCGATTGAGGTGCATAGGTCATGACCAGATCCTGAATAGAAGCAGAACCGGCTAGCACGTCCCCAATGTGTTGCTCAAACTCAACACCGGAGCCGGCCAGGTGGGTAGTCATGTTGGCCTGAGGATCTAGGTCCACCAGCAGCACCCGGTAGCCCATGGTCTGCAGGATGGAACCTATGGCAACCGTGCTGCTGGTTTTGCCTACTCCCCCTTTGTTGTTGGTTACTGCCACGACTCGGCAGGTACGTTGCTGGTTGTCCATAATCCGGTAAACTTGGTTTGCGTTGTGTACCCGGTAAACTTAGTACACTGAGTTTACAAAAACAAACCCGGTATACTTATTTTACTAAGTACACCGGGTTTGCTTTGTTTGTTTAGTACACTAATTGTACTTAGTATGAAAGGTTTTCTAGGTTTACGGAGTGTACCCGTATTACTGTGTAGCCTAAGTAATCTATGTTTATCCTGTAAGCCGAGTAAACCGGGTAGGCCAAGTAAACTACATGCCGCAGGAAGAAACCAGATCCAAGGCTGGTTAGCATTACTGAGTATACTGAGTTTTATAGGTTTACTTAGTAGACTTAGTAGATGGTTTTTTCTTGGCATCCACCAGACCCAGCACAGTCAGCAGCAGGCCGGCCGGGTTAGAGGTTGCCTTTACTCGGTCCTGCTTCAGGTCGAAGGCAAACTTGTTTACCTGCCGGATCATATCCGGGCTGGCGAATATCTGCCCGCGGATTTTCTGATCGACAATGTGGTACTCAGTCAGAATTCGATTGGCATTATCAAACTGGGCCTGGGTGATGCTTTCGGGTAGCGAGAGCGTGCCAGCTGGGGAGGAATCTGCATCCAGGGCACGAGGCTTTTGCTTCACCGTAAAACCAACCGCTTTAATAGCCCGGCCTTTCTTTTCAGTAACCAGCGAAATTTCCAGATCGGTTACTTCATTAATTGCTTTAATGGAAGGTTGTAATACACGAGCATTAAAATCTCCGAAAACTGGATAGCCCTCGATATTTTCCTTTTCATCCCAAATACCGAGAATTCCTTTTAATTGTAAAATATCATAAACCGGGGTAGCCTCTTTATCTTTCCATTGCGAACAGAGCGGATATATGCGCTTAGCATACATGCTGTTCAATTTTAGGAACGCCGCAATTTCGTAGGAGGTAAAATTATTTTTCAAATCGAACAGGTAGGGGAGGATGGTGGAGGATAAAGTCATTTCAATCATGCCTTCCCCGTCGAGGTAAGCCACTTTCTGAAACATCCAGATCTGCTCATACCGGTTGCCGTTTTTCACCTTGAAAACCCGGGAGCCCATATCTTCGGTTGCTTCCTGCAGGTACGTGTAGTTGTGCTGGTTTCCGGTGGCTTTGTCCAGTTCCTTGACGGGAATCAGGTAAACCAAATCATCCTGCGAATTCCGAAGCTTCGAGAGTAGGAAAATCATTAGGTCCATCTGGAGCTTGGTGTAGCTGTAGTGCGCTGTGGTAAGCACATTGTGTTGCCGGACCTGGTTACGGCTAGCAGGAACTAGGGAAGCTTCGGACATCGGGGCAGGAATTAGAAGGTGGCTGATACTGTGAGGCAATATAGGAAATATTGCAGCAATAATTACTTGTCATAGTTCGCTTATCAAATGTCATAGTTAGACGGATTAAATGTCATAGTTCGCACTGCTGCAATTAGATTTAATCGCATTAAGAGTTGTGTCTCAGCAAGATATGAGGACCGGAAGCGGGGCAAATCGTAACTTGACCTCTCCAAATCGGGAGAAGTGACGGGCTGGATGCCGAAAAATTCAGCCGCCAGCCGCCACTTAGAAGCCAACTCAGGTCACGGATGAAATGTCATAGTTAAAAACGCGAACTATGACTGTGGATAACTCTTGTCATAGATGACGGATGAAATGTCCATAGTTCATGGATCAGCTGTCATAGTTCACGGATCATATGTCATAGTTCACGGACGAAATGCCCATAGTTCACGGATGAAATGTCATAGTTCACCCTCGAAACTAACTAGTTATCAATAACTTACAAGCCCCTACAAATAGAACAAATACTTACAAATCTCACAAGGTTGTGTTTCGCGTGAGGAGAAGGCTTTCAAAGGGCAAACAAAACACCAGCGAAGCGAAGCGGAGCGGACAAAACAACTATCCAGTACCGTATTACGGGATTGCATTATTTCCATATTTATTATAATTTAATATAAAGGTTGTCGCCGGCAAGTGTGAGGTCAGCTTAGGGACGGCCGAGGTGGCTGCGTAGAAAATGCCCTAGATGCCCGATTTTTTACGCTAGGATTGATTAACAGCCCTGTCCGCTCACAAGGGGACGCAGCAAGGGAGATCGTTCAACAGAGGGCAGGAAAATGCCTGAAAAAGAAAGCCCGGTACTGCTGGCAGGCAGTACCGGGCTTAGGCAGGTCCAATGAGTAGGCCGAAGCGGGCTAGATGGCCAAGTGGTCGGGAAAGGTCATGCCCTTTTTCTTCAGGCGCTCCAACAACTCCCGAACGGCCTGATCCACCAGGTCCTGTTGCGTGCGTCGTTGGCCATCCTGAGTTTCGAGCATAAGAGCAGCATAGCGAATTCCCCAATCGTGAGTTTGGGTAAGCCGGTAGTTCTGGCCAACTCGCTCAGGAGCTACTGGAGGAGTAGGAGAGGTTGGGCGCTTACGGGCGGCAGAGTTCACGCGGGTAGATGCATCAGCACCCTGGGGCGTGTCCGTGGTCGAGGGCAGGGATGCGTCTGCGGGCGTATCCGTGTCCGTGAGCGTGAGGGCGGAGGAGGAGTCTTGGTTGTCCATAGCCTGAGCAAATGAAAGAAGTAATGAAATGGGGTGAGTTAGCTTTTACGGTGCAGCCAAGGTAAGGCAAAAATTGAAAAGCATGAATCCTGGAAAGTCGGGGGTCGCACGCAGCTGCACACACACACAGGCCTGCGTACATACACACGCACAGGGGCGGGCATACACGCACGAGGGCAATTGCTCCAATGAAGCAATGGGAATAGGTAGGAATGGAAGGAAAACAAGAAAGTCCAAAATAGCACAAATCGGGTAGTGCGGAAAATGCGGGTTTAGACTAATATATACTTTAGTAGATTATTGTCTTGTACTGCATTTGTGTATTTCACAGAAACCTAAAATCACTGAGAATCTTCAGCAGCATAAGTTGCTTCAGCAAGGGTCGCGGGCGTGATCACACACAGGGGCGCGCGCATACACACAGGGCCGCACACACACATGCACGGGCGAGTACACACGCACGGGAGAGCGCGAGTCATTAAATTTGAGAAAGCAGGATTAGGTGCTTAGAAAGAAGTACTGGAGTTGAATGGATTTGGCAAACAGTATATTTCAAAATCCAAGGTTTAGGGGGAATCGGTAAAGCAGCCATCCATTGCAGTACATCCATTACCCTAAAACTCGATTTGTACTAGATGGGCAGATCGAACAAAATCTGAGGATAGCTAAGATTGGCCCAGACGGGAAATGATGCCAGAAGCAATTCTGCTTGCTGGGGGATGTGCTCGTATGCGTGCTAGGGCATGTGTACGCGTAGGCAGGCAGACACACGCGTAGGAGCGGGAGTGTGGTTGCTTGATACTTGCATCAACCTGGCCTGGGAATTTGAGCAGCGGGGGAGATCGAATGATACGCCAGCAATTGCCTGAACCGAAATCAAGCCCCCCGGACGAACTATGACATTTCATCCGTGAACTATGACACCAAATCCGTGAAAAAGGAGAGTCAGCAAAACCAGATTTAGGACCGGCCTCACACACGTACACACCCGGGCGAGGGCACACGGGGACGAGGGCATGATGCACGCGGGCAGGGGCAGGCAGGCGGGTACAGGCGAGGGGCAGCAGGGAGCCACTTCAGCAGTTCGAGGAAGCAGCAGAAGCCCGATACGAATTGCCCAGAGCTGCCCGAAGTACGGGGCAGTGGTCAAGCAGATACCAGGGCGGTTAAGCAGCAGATCCAGCACCGGCCAGACGACACCAGGCGACGGTAGCACTAGCCCTGAAATAGCCGCTTAGATGAAGCGCTAACGATAGTTAGCAAGAGGAGCATCACAGACTCCACGCTAAAGCGATGGTAGTCAATGATTTAGGACGAAAATCAGAGATTTTCTGGTAATTATAGCATTTAAGTAACTGATAAACAGGTAGCTAATAGTAATAATACTAGTACAAAAAGTGTCTCAATGGAGCCCAAATAGTGGTACATACAAGATACGGGTAATTATTCAAACGAATACACTGATTATCAGTGTGCGATTAGAAATAATTGCAGTAATTTGTTAGTAGGCAACCCGTGCTATTTCATCTGCCTACATCAGCCCTGAAACATCGTATGGCTTCTTCGTCCACTCCCAAGAAAAAGGCCAAAGCCGCGCCTAAAACAGCGGTGGCTATTGACCAGCTTACCCACCGTCAGCTGACTAAGGCAGCCAAAGAATTATCAATCAGTAACGCCGATTATGCGTCGGCCGCCATCAGCTATTTTACCGAAAGAGGCCTAGATCCACTAGCCAACAGAGAGCGGGAAGGCATCGTTATCCAGAACAAAATCACGGAGCTGGAGAGGGTTGTGAACACCTTAGGCAACCGACTTTTCGGCTGGCTTACGCAGCATGAAAAGAACCTGAACAAGGACTTGTTTGGCTTCCTGCGCGGACATGAAAAGACCCTGTTTGCCTACCTCCAGGCCCAGGACAAAAACGTGCATGAGCACCTGGCGGACCAGGAAGAAATGTTCCTCATGCCGCTCATGCGTGAGCTGATGATAACCAATGTGGAAGCCCTATACAGCCGCCGCCTCGGGGAGCAAATTATCCTGAAAGTGTTGGGTCGGGAGCTAGCAGAATATCCCGCCAAGCATAAGGAATTCAACGAGCGCCGCGACGTGGATGCCCGCAAAAAGCTGGATGCATTTATCGAAAGTTTGGCTCCTGTTACTCAACCTTTGGCGACTATTCCCCAGCCAACACCCGTACCCCAGCGCCCGGCTTCGCCGGCTGAATCGCCGGTTTCTTCGGCAGCTACGAGCAGCGAAAAGAGCTTCTAAGACCTGAACTTACCGACGATGTATATCAAGATTATCAACCCCGCTACCAATGGAAAGAACGCCTATTCCAACCGGGGAAGTGCGCGGCAGGCGACAAATTATCTGGAGGGAGAAGCCAAAAAGCAGGGAGAAACGGCGGTGTTTTTTAACTCAGAAAGAGCCGATATAAGTGGGGATGAAGCGGTAGATTTAATTGACTCCAACCGCAAGGGACTGCGAAAAGATGATGCTAAATTCTATTCCTTAGTAGTCAGTCCGAGTGCCCAGGAGCTGGAACATATCGGACATGATCCGCAGAAACTGCAGGCCTTTACGGCCCGCGTGATGCAGGAATATGCCGCCAATTTTGTGACAATATCGGGTCAACCGTTAGGGGAAAAAGACCTGGTTTGGGTGGCGACCCAACATGATGAGCGTAAACATCGAGGTCACGATGGCGCCCCCAGTGGCCAACTGAAAGAAGGCCCCCAGACCCATATTCACATCATGGTTTCGGCCCGTGATAAGGAGCAAAAGATCACGCTGAACCCGCTTGGTAGTGCCGCCCGGTTCAATCGAGTAGCCTTTATGGCGAAGGGAAATGTTGCCTTTTCGGAGGAGTTCGGCCCCCTTAAACAAGCGGAGCGAAGCACTCAAAGAAGTGGTTCTGCCCGCACAGCCGAAGGGCCTGAACCAGGCAAAACCAGTCGCCGGCAGACGCTGACAGCCGAGGAAATGGCTGAATCCATCCGGCGTCGGGCGGCGGCAAACGAGGGGAGAGCGGAGCGGAAGTCGAGCAGTTTTCAGGGCAAAAAAGCCAGTGGTCCCGCCGACGAAGTACGCGATAAGCAGTTGTTCAACCAGGTAGACAAGCTCAATAAACAGCTCCCCAAAGAGCGACAGTTAGCCCATAACAAGGTGCTGGAAGCAGCCCGCTCACAGGACTACAGCAAGCAGTTTTATGGCCGGTTGGGGCAACTGGGAAAGGAAGCGGGGAAGCAGAAGTACCACGATTACCCGTATGAATTTCTTCGCTCCGGACAGGATGCCAAGACGGCGGCCACTACCATTGCCGAGAATCAGAAGAAGGATAAACGACTCCTGGAGCAGGTAGATCGACTCAATAAAAAGCTACCGGAGGACAAGAAATTAGCGCATAATATAGTGCTTGAAATAGCCCGGGAGCAGGACTATAGCAAGGCCTTTTATGGGCGTCTAGGGCGTATCGGTAGGGAAGCGCAGGGGCCGAAAGCCGTACAGGAGCCGTATCAATTCCTGCGTACCGGCCGGGTGCCCCGGCCCGAGAAGGAATTGCACCCAAACCTGCCTACGGCCCCAAATGGAGCAAAAAGCCAAGGTGCCAGGGGCCGTACCACGTCGCCCATGCCGTTGCCATACCAGCGCTCCGGCGCCCGGATCATGCGCAACTATCAGCCTAGCACCGCGCAGAAGGTGGCGGGCATTGGCCAGGATCTCGGCCGGGCGTTAGGTACCCAGGGCTACACCCAAGACATTCGGGGAGACGAGGAACGCGATTAAATTTAGTAGCAAGAGGCTGAATTTTGGTAGATTTCGGGGGGTAAAGCACCCGAGTACTATTTCACCATTCAGATACCCTCTTATGTCCACTGTACCCAGTACACCCACGGCCAGGCCCCCAGGTAGCGGGGGCAATGCCTCATTAATTGGCTTGGTTCTGCTACTACTCCTTTTAGGAGGGGAGTATTACGTTCTGACTGAGCGTGATAAGCCGGTAAAAGCCCCCACTACTGCTTCGATAAAAGCCGAAAAAGATAAGAAGCAGGCAGCCGCTAAAGCAGCACAGGCAGCCAAGACTGCCAAACCAGAGCCTGGAGCGCCGATGGATCTGTTCGGTGGGGCTGGGGGCGGAGGCGACCCGATGGCCGGCATGGGGGACAAAGTGGTCAAAATGGGCGGGGAGGCCGTCGATATGCAGGTAGGCCTGGCAGCCCGCGGTATCCTGGTACTGGTTTCCATTGCCCTGATCTTCATGCAGAATCCGGCCCCGCCCAAAATCGGAGCCCCGCGTAAGGTGCCCCGCAAGCCTAAGGAGGTCGAAATGCCCGTAGTGGTGCTCAGTGCCCTGCTAGCTTTTGGCAGCGTGCTGCTGCTGTTAATGGGAAACATCCACGGCGACATGCTTTCAACCGGATATCCGGTAGCGGCGGCCCTGGTACTGGGTTGCGGCTTTATTGCCGGCCAGCTGCGGGCCTCGACTAAATATGTCGGCGGCCGCCTCCAGGCCGAGAAGGTGCGACGGGATTCCGAGTATGGAATTGTGCTGCAGGCCGAAGGGGATCAGTTCGTAAATATTCCCAATCCCTTTCGCGGAACATTGGTGCTGGGTGGAGCTGGCGCCGGTAAAACCTATTCCATTGGCGAGCCATTCCTAGAGCAGTTTGTTAAAAAGGGAATGTGCGGATTAATTTATGATTTCAAGTTTCCGGTATTAGCGGGAGCTGCACAGAAAGCGTTGGTTTATGCTGGTAAATTAGAAAAGCCCATTAGGCACCGCGTAGTTAATTTCATGGATATGGAGCGTACGGAAAAAATAAATCCGTTACGCCCCCAGGATATGCCAATGCCGGCATATGCAATGGAATACGCAAAAACTATTTTAAATAATTTAAACCCCGGTGGCGCGAAAGGCGGAGATAATTTTTTTGAATTAAGCGCCGAAGCATATTTAACAGGAATAATATGGTTTCTGAAAAATAATTTCCCGTCGCTGTGCACCGTACCCCACGTAGTGGCTATTGCGGTATATGAGGATTTTACCCACGTACTCAGCATGCTTAAAACTGACCCTCGTAGTCAGGCGTTGGTGCAGAGTATTATTACCGCCGTCGAGCAGAAAGCGGAGAAGCAGGTTGCCGGTATTATATCGTCGCTGCAGATTGCACTGGCTCGGTTGGCCACTCCCGAAATCAGCTGGGTGCTCTCTCCCGACGAGGCGCGAGACGAAGGATTCTCCTTGGATTTGAACAACCCGGCGAACCCTACCATCCTCACAATTGGTAATGATCCGACCTTGGCCCGCACCTTTTCCCCGGTGATCAGCTGTATAGTTGCGGTGGCGCTGAAGCTGATGAATCAGCAAAATAAGCACCCTTCGTTCGTGCTAATTGACGAGGGAGCTACCATATATGTACCCGGTCTGGAGGTAATCCCAGCCACGGCACGTAGCAACAAAGTGGCCATGTTATACATGACGCAGGACGTGGCGCAGATGGTAGATGCGTATGGAAAAGACAAAACACAGGTACTTATTAGTAACCTTAACAACCAGTTTTTCGGCAAAATCAACTCTGCGGAAACGGCAAAACTCGTTTCCGATATGGTCGGAAAAGAGGATGTTGAAATGGTTTCTGTATCCGCTGGCAAGTCAATGGGCGGGGGGAAAGTAAGCGGTGGACGCAACGTTAGTCAGAGTGTAAGCGTGCAGGAACGGCAGGTAGTACGGGTGCAGGATGCCTATACATTGCGGCAGGGAGAGTTCATTGGGCAGACGGTGGAGACGCCGGTAAGCTTCTTTCAGGCGCAGATGCAGCGCGAAGTGGAGCCCGGAGATTTCCCCATTCAACCCATTGCCATCTTCGAGGATGCAGAGGGAGTTATCACACCGCAGATTGAACGGGAGCTGCAGCAGGACCGGGAACGGGCGCAGCAGCTACTGGCTAAAATGGTGCGCCAGCGCGAGCAAGAGGAGGATGCCCGGAGCCGCCGATTCGATGAGCAACGCGCCGCCGCCCGGCAGCGGGTTCTGGCCCGCCAGCAGGAGAAACTGAAGGAGCAAGCCGCGGCCGTGGTAGCGGGTTCACAACCCGAGGGAGGCGAGGATAACGCGGCCGTCGTGACGGAGCCGGCAGCGCCCACGGATACGCCGCCAGTAGCCGCCAGCCAGGCCGAGCCTGCGACCGACATGGAAGCGGAAATAGCCGCCGCGAAGGCCGTTGCCCAGAGCGTGCAAGCCCCACCGGTTACTAGTTCACCCGCCCCAGCCACAGCCGTTCCGGCTACTCAGCCAGGAGTGGCCAATGCTAGCCCGCAACAAACTCAGCAGCCAGAGGAAGAAAGCTTGGAGCAGCGTTTACGCCGGCAGCAGGTAGAAGCCGTGCAGGCTCATAAGCGCCGCCTGCAGCAGGCGGAGCAGAAACCAGCCGAAAGCCCCATGCAGCGCTTGATCGAGGCGAATCACCACAAGATCTACAACGAAGTAAGTGAGCTGATTGCCGGCATTGATCCAGCTACCAGCCGCCCTCGCTTCCCGAATACCCTACGGCCCAATAAGCAGGTGCCGACCCCTGAAGAAGTAGGAGACTTTTAAGCTCAGCTACAATGGTAGAACCCACGCTATTTGATCTACTGGAACAACACCCGGTATTATGTGCCACTCCCTTCTGCCAGTGGGCTGCCCTGGGCCGTGCACCCTATACCCCGTCCCAACAAACCCGACTGCGTAACGCCCTGCGGGAATTACTAGGGCAGCTTACCACGATGCAGCGTGCTGCCAACGGTGGCCACTATCAGGGCCTCGCGCAAATTCTGCTACGCGCTGACATTAATGCCCGGGCCTTACTGGGCCGGCAGAGTGCAGCAGCCTACGCCTGGCTAACCATTCACTGGCGGCAACCACAGCCCCCGGCTGAAGTAGTACAGGCCTGGAAAAGCGGGCTCAGCCAGCTAATCGGCTGGGTCCGTCACCATACCCGGGAACTCCCCATGACGCAGGCTCACCCTCGGTTGCAGCAGGCCGCATAGCCGCCCATTTCACGAAACGACTTCATTCATTTTCAACCTCCATTCTATGACTCTTTACCGAAGCCAAGATGCTGACTCCGCAGGCGGAGAGCCCTCTTACGCAGGCCTGGCAGCCCGGCTGAAAAAGCTGCCAACCTACGACCATCCCAACCAGCAGGCGCTACTAGACAAGCTGGCCAGCGGAGAGCTGGATTCCGAAGAATGCTTGCACCTCTTAACTCAGGATGCGATAACCCGCACTCAGCAGGCCCAGGACCATGCCCGCCAGATTAAGGAACATGATACCCTGCAGCAGCAGGAGCAGGAGCAAGCTCAGCAGAAGCTGAACGATGAAATAGCCAGTAATGCCGCGCTGGACGAACCAATAATGGTCAACGCCGACGGCACTACGGATACGGATACTGACGCTCCTGCAGAAGCCGCTGACACGCCCCCTTCGCCGGTAGCGAGTACTCCGAAAAGCAGCACCGGCAACAGTAGCACTACCAGGGCCCACGGAGCATTTGCGGAAAGTGGGCTGAGTGGCAGCAGCGGAAGTTTTTCAATTGACGATGCCGGTGGCTTTGATACGCCAGCTGCAGGCAATCATGCCGAGCTAGACGAGGACGATGAAAGGGGACCTGGCTTTGAGGACTGACCTGCCCAATGAAGAAGATAAGCAGGATTCTGAAAGGCGATAAGCGAGTGAACAGCGTGGATTTTCTGCTCGATGGAGCGGAGCTACCCTACGCTGAAAAGCTAGGCCGCAAGCGCCAGAGTGGGCGCACCACCAAAACCACCTTCCCCCCATCATCGGCTGACTCGGAGGCCGAACAACCTTCCTTAACATGAATTATGGTTACGGCAGCGGTGACGTACCGCCCAATAAATTAGGTATAACCGATCCGGAGGTCATGCGGGCCGCCCAGCAGGTAACAACAGACTTCCGCACGGGTGAAATGCGCGAGGGACTGAAGGTAATCCGGGGCAACTTCGATACGGACCACTTCCGCAAGATTCACGAGTACACCATGCAGGATGTGTACCAGTGGGCCGGCCAGACCCGCCAGGATCTGAAGGAAAACACCAACCAGGACATATCACGGGACCGGCAAAGTGTGGCCACCAGCGACCCGCTTGCGTTTGCTGAGGCTGGCAAAGTCAACACCCGCCTCGATGCCATCAGCGCCGACCTCAATAAAGAGGGGGGCTTAAAAGGCCTGGAGCAGGGAGAGTTTGTCAAGCGCCTGGCCACGTACTATGATCAGTACTATCAGGTAGCACCCTTTCGGGCTGGTAATGATGCCGTTCTGAACATTGTAACCGAGCAGATAGCTAAGCAGGCGGGCTATGATGTGCAGTTGGAAAACGCCCCTGGAGTGAAGATTGCGGCCGACAAAACATTGGCCAAGGATGCTTCCAAAGGGGACCGCAGCGACCTGGAACAGGCCCTGAACGCAGTAACGAAACCGGCCCCTGGCCCGGAGGCCGAATTAGCCCGGCGCTCCAGCCTGCGGGAGAATGAGGTGCCCATGACGAGGGAACGACATGAGGCCATCCAGACCCGAGAACTCAATCAGTCCGGTATGTTTATTCAAGATACACTTAGCGGGCGGGTGGGGGGAAAAGACACTTACGACTTACTACGCCAGACTCAGCAGGAAATAAGCCGGGGCCAAATCAACGACCAAAACCTACAGGTAGCCCGGCAGATCGGCAACTCCCTAAAGGGGCAGGGGATAGACCCCTACATCGGCCGTTTTGAGAAGGCAACCGCCGAGCTGGCCGAACTCAAAGGCTACTATGTCGAGCGCCCAGGTCCGGAGCGAGGAACTGCCTTGCCTGACCGGGCACCAAGCCGCAGCGAACAGGAACGGTAGACGCCGCCGTATTCAGACGTTATCAGCACAAAGCCCCGGCCATTGGCCGGGGCTTTTTCGTGCTCCAGGGGCAGCAGGGCAAGAAAAATATTTTCAGGCCAATTACGAGTACCCTATCAAAATTACGTATTCCTATACGGAGGAGCATTTCAGCCCCTACCCACCGGCAGCACTCGCTGCCTCATAATAAGCCCTTAGGGGTCAGGCCTAGCTTAACAATCCCGCGACGGCCCTTCAATACGAGTACCATGAATACAATCAATTTACTTACCAATCCCCTTATGACAATCGAGGATATCCGGAACCTGCCGGACCTCGACACAGCGGCTTTCGATGTAGAGTCCATCATTTCTTCAACCTCCGAGGATTTTCAGCACCGCCTACACTCAGTCGAGGCCCAGCTACTGCATTTGCCAATCGAGGTCGCCTTTGGGTACTCAGCAGCGGGCAAGGAGCTGTTTCGGGTCAAGGGCAACGCCCTTGCCGTGCAGCTCACACCCGAACAAAAACAGCTAGTGCGCGGGGGAATTCTAACGCATAATCATCCCGATGGCTCGTTTTTCAGCGTTGGTGATGTAGGCGAGGCCCACGATATGGACCTGACGGAATTGCGGGCCGTTAGTAACCGAACCCCAGCTGTGGTATTTAGTATGCGGCGGCCGGCCCGAGGCTGGAGGAAGCCCCTTTTTGCGTACTACATAAGCCGAGAGGAACAGCGTTGTATCAACGAGGTAAAACAGCCCGACCAGACGGATGCGGAAACTGTAAGACTAGCCAATGCCCTATTCAAGGAACAGTATGCTGACATACTCCGAAAATTTGGGCTGACTTACGAAGTGCTGCCTTTACAGTAGCGCAGTGAGCCTACGTTAACCGCATAAAAAAAGCCCGACCGCAAATGGTCGGGCTTTTTTGTTCTTGCAGCAGGCGGGCCTTATTCTACCACAAGGCGGGCTACTTGCCGGCCGGCAGCTGATTGCACCTCGACCAGGTACAGGCCGGGAGCATAACGCTCCAGCATCCAGTTCCACTCAACCACGGCCGCGGCGGGTAGTTGCTGTGTTGTCACTAGCTGCCCTGTAGCGGAGCGGATAGTTACCTGCACCGGGCTGGCCAAGTTGCGGAGGCCCGTAAGGCGCAGGTGGGCTTGCTGGCCGACGCTGGCCGGATTCGGCCAGACTGTAAGCTTCAGGTCCTGAGCAGCGGGCTGAAGCGTGATTACATTGGAGTAGGTATTGGTGCCGTCCAGATCCACCTGATGCAGGCGGTAGTACGTGAGCTGGGTTACAGGCTGGGCATCCACCAGCTCGTAGGCACGCTGCTGGGAGGAGGTGCCGGCAGCCTCTTTGCGGCCGACAACTACAAAGCGTTGGCCATCGGTGCTGCTTTCCACGTCGAAATAAGCGCTGCCTTTCTCCGAGGCCGTGGCCCAGGCCAGTGTAGCCCGGCTATCTTTCCCCAACCGCCCCGTAAAGCGCACCAATTCCACCGGCAGGGGCTTGCTTGGCGTAAGCAGCAGGGTTGTCGAGTAGACATGCTCCCCGTCGCGGTGATGAAGCTCTACCTTATAGTAGGTGGGTACGGAAATCAAGGCTAGGTTCTGTAGGTAGGAAGTGGCACGTACTGAGCTATCCTGCGTGATAGGGATGCGGGTGCCCACGGCCGTAAAGCGGCTGTTATCCTCCGAAGCGTAGAGCTGCAGATAATCAGCACGATAATATGCCGGTACTCCAATCTTTAGATTAGGCTCATTTGCGGACAGGGAACCCCCGATAGTGGGCGCCATCCGGGCCGCGCGGAAAGTCAATGGTATACCTGACGTATAGATTGGCTGGCCGTTAGCGTCCAGCACGTATTCCACTAAGGCCAGCTCGTATTCATGCCCGATATCGGGGTTACGCATATACAAGGTCGTGTCCTGCGGCCCCCGATAAATGCCTCTGCTAAGTAAATAGGTGCTGCCGCTCATCAGTGACCGAGGATCGAGGTCATTATCAAACCGGATCTGGTTATAAAGGGTACCATCCACAGGCTGAAACAACGGGCCACGGCCAGGGCGTACTTCCTGCGCTATTAGCAGAAAGTGCGTGCCGCTGCCTGGCTTCCAGGCCAACTGCGTTATACCATCGTAGTAAGTAAATGCCGAGGAGAAGATAACCCGTAGATCAGTAGCGGGAGCAGCCGTTGGGGCGGAGTAGGTCTTGACCAGACCGTAAGCCGGCGACTTGCTCAGCAAGTAGGTAGGGGAGCCATCGGCAGCTACATTGTACTCGTACACCTGCGCCTGATAAAAGGAGTCCGGCTGCAGGTTGGTAACCGTAACGGCACTATCCTGGCCAGCATACACGACAAAAACGCCGGGGCGGGTTTGCCCTCCCTGGCCAAATACCGGCGAAGCAGGGTAGGAAGTGTTCTGCGTTGGCAGCAACAGTCCATTTTGAGTAATCGGGCTGAGCACCACGATGCGGCCAGCACCGTCGCCATTCGTCCACGCAATTCGCGCCGTGGTAGCCGTGGTGTCAGTTTGAACCAGATTTGTAGCCGCAACCTGGGGCTCGGTAGTGCCGCACACTGGCACATCAAAAAAGGCCGTATCGACAGGGGCAGCGTAGCCGGGATTGGCGTTGGTGTTATTGCCCCCAGCGTCCCGCTCATTCAGGTACTCGTAGGTTACAAACTTGTACCGCTCCCCTGGTACCAAGCCATAGAGCGTAGCCGTAGAGTCGGGGCCAATGTTAACGGCGTAGGCTTCCGGGCCTACCGTTTGCCCCCGCCCATACATATTGTTGGGAAAGTAGTACTGGCCGGTCTGGGGCTCAGTGCTCAGGGTAGTTGCATCAGCGCCACTGGGAATCCGCTGTACTACCATTAGCCGGCCATCGCCGTTGCCGCGAGTCACCACCAAGCTTGCAGTTGAGCAGTCAATAACCGTGGCGGAGGCCCCGGAAGCCCCTTTCGTGGGAGGAGTAGCCGTTGAGCAACCGGGAGTGGTAAAGTAGAGCGTAGTCGTAGAATCAACCACTGAGGGCGGCAGGCTGGTGTAAAAGGGACCAGACCCGACAGTGTTTATGGTTGAATCGTAGTAGGCAATTACATCAGCCCGGTACCGAGTGTTCGGCTGCAGACCGCTGATAGTAGCAACGTGGCCCGTATCAGCATACACTACAAACTGCCCAGGGGCAATCTGCTGGCCAGCGCCGAAAAAGGGAACGGGAATATACGTGGTGCCCGTCAGCGGCTGCGGGTTGTCGGTGGAGGAAGATACGGCCTGCATAACGAGCAGGCTCTTTTTGCCTTGGTAAGAGTTTTTGTCAAACCGAACTGACTCCCACGTAATGGTAGCTTGGTTGCAGCGCAGCATACTGGCCGGCAGATGAATGGCTGAATCAGGGGGCAAAACCATCATGGCCTGGGCCCGCAGGGTGCAGCAGAGGACCAGCAGCAGGAAGGCCAGGCCTTTTGTAAAGATTTTCATGGGTAAACGGGGAATAGGGATTTGGAACAGACTAAGGGCGGGTGGGTGAGCTGGCCAGCACGCGGTAGGTGCAGTAGGGGAGCAGCACCAGCACCAGGCCGCACGTCATGGCGACCTGGAGAAGAATTCGCAGCAGCTGCATCATAAGGGAAGGCATGAGCCAACGGCGAAGGCGAAAACCGCAATGCCAGCAACAATCAGGGCCGCCGCCGATAAGTCCCGCAGGATGCGACGCCGGAAGGAGCGCCGCTGCCGAGGGCCGCGTAGATGAGCCGGATAGGGACGGGCCGAACGGGGCCGTAGGGTGGCGTAATCGGGCGTGAAGGAGGACGAGGCAGGCCTAGTGTGCATCCACTGACGCACGCGCAGGGCCAGCGTCGAGCACCGACTAACCAGTGAGGGCGGAGTTACCCGAGACAGTGAGGACTGATTCATGGGTTTTCTAGTTAGTAGTAGAGGTAGGAAAGCCAGAGGCCATCGAGATTTACCGGCAGCAGGGAGGCGGGTAGCAGCTGGATCTGAGCGCGGGTTTCGCGCAGGAAGCGCCGGCCAACGGCGTAGGTGAAAACCAACAGCAGCAGCAGGGCAGCTGTCAGTGGCATTGTCATCGAGCTGATGGTAGTCAGCACGGAGGAGGCTAGCAGAACCAGCAGTACCAGGCCAGAGCCGATAACGAGCAATACCGGCAGCACCAGCAGCAGCCACGGACGCCGGGCTAGTTGCCGGGCCACCTCTACCGAGTCGGGCCGCAGGCGGGCCGGGCGTGCCAGCCAAGCCTGAGCTACCGTTTGCCGGTAAGCAGAGAGGCGATGAAACAGCAGGCCGCCGAAACCCAGCGCCCCCAGTAAGGGCAGTAGGAACAAGGGCCATAATGCAGGGTCCGGGCCAGCGTTGTAGATATAGAAAATCATGGCCAGGGCCCCCACCAGCAGCAGCGGGATTGACTGGAGCAGCCACCGGAACATTGAAGGTTCGGGAATCCCGCCCTTCAGGGGAGGCTGCCAGCTAGCATCCAGATCGGGCAGAAAAACCTGTGCGTCCTCACCGCCCATGGCCAGCAGGCGCAAGTGAGCCAGCCGCCGCTGCCGTAGCCAGGTAGCGGCTTCCGTATCGGCGGGCTGCGGGTCACACAGAATTTTAGCGTGCAGGGTATCGAAGCGGTCAGCTTCCTCCGGACTTGTTTGCAGCAGCACATCCGGCACGAGCTGGCCCCGGCCCGTGAATAGCAAGGCGCTGGTTTGGATGCCGGCCGTCTGCAGGGTTGCTACTATCTGGGCGATACTCAGGCCGACAAGGGCACGGGTTTCCGGCTTCTGGCGAAGCAGCCCTAGGGCCACTACTTCCGCCTGCTCGATGCTGATAAGAGGGGCCGGCAGCAGCTGATCCTGCCAGCTACGGTTGTGGGAGGGAGCAAAGGCAATAGCCTCGGCATAGGCAGTAGAGGGAGTTTGCGTTTCCATACCAGCAGTCATGAAGGGGTTGAAGGAGAAAAGGCTGAGGTCATAAAAAATGGGTTGATGGTTGGTGAAATGCGATTAAATTTATTAGCAATGCAATAACGCTAAAAACCCCTACAAAGCGATTAAATATAGTTGCGTGTTAGGGCCAAAAAAGGCGGCCTGCAGAAGCAGACCGCCGAAGTGAAAGGAGGCTAATACGTTGGTTTTAAAGCTAAAAAGCCCCCTGATCAAGCGACCAGGGGGCTTTTTCCTTCAGTACCGTTAAGCTATTGCATAGCACTGTAAAGCTACCAAAATCTTAGCGAAAATGGAAGCGTAGCCCGCCCCCTACGTAGCGCGGCCAGCTCGTAACTGGCGGGCGAAAGGCCAGGTAGCCTTGCGAGGCCTGTCCGGAGAGTGAAACCCAGTTTGCCAAATACACATCGGCCGAAAGCCCTATTTCCGGACCCGCTGAAAAACCCTGCGTTACCTCTCGGTTGCCGCCCGTTGCTTCAGACGCGGATTGTTCCAGCCGGTCATAGCGGCCGTGGAGCTGGAACGGCAGATGCACGAACACTGTCTCCCCGATTTTGAACAGCTTTGGCGCAATTCCCAAGCCCAGGTCATACCCATAGTAGGGAGTGTTAGGACCCGTTTTGGAGTTGTCGATACGGCCCGACTCACGCAGGGCAATTACGTCGAAGCGAACTTTATCACTGAGAAAGCGAGAGTAGCCGAACCGGTAAAAGGTGCCCTCAGAGGCCTGGCCATATTGCAGGTTGAAGCTGTTGAGGTGTTTTACCTGTCGCTGAGCGTGGGCCACCATCGGTTGACCCAGGCCAGATATGCAAACCGCGCCGATAACGGCGACGCGCAGTAGTGGGTTCATAGAAGTAGAGTTAGTACCTGAAGGTGAGTGAGAAGCTGAGTAGTGCTGAAATCAGGATTAATAGCCGGGGTGCTGCGTTTCCAGCATGCCTTGCATGGAGGCCACGAAAACCTGCTCCGTAACGGCCTGCTCGGTAGCTAGCTGGGTTGGGCCTTTGACGGCTGAGGAAGCAAGCAGGGATTCCGCCTTTTCGCGGTATTCCTGGGCCTGAGCCATATTGTCGGAAGCGTGCGCCTGAGCAAGCACCCGCTCCCCGTCCGTCATAGAAAACTTGCCCTGGGTGTTCAAGCCATCCTGCAGTTCGACAGCCTGAGCCGAGAGTTCGTCGGCCATTTTTTTATAGCGGAAGGCCATAGCCACTTTCTCCTGCTGATTGCTGTTTTCCAGCGCGAGGGTATTAAGCACAACCAGTTCTTTCTGCGACTGTAGCTCCAGGGCGTTGCGCCGGGTGCCGGTGGTGCTCGACACCACGTTGTACATTTCCTTTACCTGCAGGGCATCAGCGTCTGTGGCCGAGGCCAGCAGCTGACCCATGCGTGAGCCCTGGCCAATGGAGGGCAGCGCATTGCCAAGATTCATATTGGCCAGGTTCGTAATCATGGTTTTTAGATCCCGCATGTTGGAGATCTTCAAATCCTTGACGGCCGCAACCTTCTTCAGGTCCTCCCGAATCTGGCGCTGCAGGGCTAGGCCATCTTCCGTCAGCGACTTCACCTCACCGCTAATGTCACGGATGCGGCTTGATATATCCTTGGCGGCACCAGCAATGTTGCGGGCATCCTGGATAACCTTGAAGTTTTCGACGGTTTTCAACCAGTCCTGAGCCTTCTTAGCGAATTCTGCCACCTGTACCCCGATATGGGGAACGTCCGTGGTCAGGAACTGCGCGGCAGCAGGCCTAGGAATGGAAGATAAAACCACCCCGCAGCAGAGCGTCAGGACGGCATGCTTGTAGTATTTCATGGAAAAAGGGGTTAAAAGTGAACAAAAGACTGCCGTTTGCCGGCTGAGCTACTGACCCTCGTAGGCCGCCTGGAAGGCAGCAACCCAGCCGAGCAAAAAACAGGTAAAGTCAAATGGAAGGAACCACCTTAGCGGCGCTGAGCCTGCTGCATCTGCATGGGCGTAGCATAGGCCGGAGGCAGATTATCGTAGCCCGGCTGATTGGGATACCCACCCTGGCCCACGCCCTGTAAAAGGGGGCTTTGCATCGGGTTGCCATCCTGACCCATTGGGCCAGTGGGCTGCGTTACGCCGCCCTGCTGATAGGCGCTGCTGGCCGTGCGGCCCGTGCGCGTGAGGAGCACCGGATAACCATCGGGGAGCGTAACGTCGCGCAGGCGAACCCCGCCCTTAGGCAAGCGGCCCAGCATCGTTACCCCGGCCCGGCCGGCAATGCCCTGCCAAGAGTTTGCAGCCTGTGAACTTTGCAGAATAGCCGTGCTGATTTCCTGAGAACCGGCCTGCGTCATGGAACTGCCTATGCCTTCCTGCCCCTGCGGCTTTACTCGTTTTGCCGGGTCAATCATAATGCCGGGCATGTAGCTATAGTTGTATACTTCAACGCCCACCTTGTACTGACCCAAGCGGTCAATGGTGAGCGTTACCCGGTTGCTTTCAACCGTGGCCAGTGCGGCGAAAACCATGTTGCGGGGGAAGGTTACCCCGCCGAACGTAGCTTCTTCCGACAGGCGAAGCATTACCACGGAACCCGTGCGGACCAGCTGAGTGCCTTGGATGCTGCAGCGATAGAAGATATCCGGCATAATCATTTCCTCATCAGCCGGATTGGCATTGCTGCCCCGGTAGCGCACCGTATTAAAACCGTCCATACCGGGTATGTAGGCCATTTCAGCCCGGCGCTTGTCCGACTCCGATACCTGTTGCTGCTGGCTGGCCAGCAGGGGACGGAAGCGGCGGCCGGTCATGCGCTCGTAGTTTTCATGCACGCCCTTCGGCAGGTTCGAGAGCATCATGTTGATTTCGTCGTTTGTCTCGAAAAGCGTTCCGTCCTTGTCGCGGGTTGGGCGGGGCGCGGCATAACTCTGTGCGTTCATATTGCCGGTTGAAGTGGCCGACCATTCCTGACGGCGGGGGGAAGTGCCAACGGCCACCCGCTGGCGGGTAGTCGTCTGCTGAGTGTATTGGCCAGTGGATGGATCACGGCGCGTTACCTGTACCTGCTCCGTGTTGTTGGCGTGAGCCGTTTCAGCGGCACGCTGGCGGTTCGCGGCCTGCTCCGCCGCCGTGTATTCCGGCTGGGCTACAGGCTTAGGCTGGGGCTGGGAAGTAAGCAGCTGCTCCGGGACGAGTTCTTCCGGCTGATCGGGGCGCGCATCTTCGGCCATTGCCTGATCGACGGCCGCAATCGGCTCCTTCGTATCGGGAGGAGTGGGCGTTTGGGTGAGGGCATCCATTTGCTCCGTGGAGGCCGCAGCTACCGGACCGGAAGTTGCCGCCTCATTCTCCAGTGACAACCAGATAGCAGCTACCCCGCCCAGAATTAGCACAACTAGGCCGATAAGCACGGTCATTTTGTTGTCGAGAAACTTTTGGCCCCAGTTTACTTTCTCCTTTACCGGCTTTTCTTCAACCGGGGAAGGCACAGCCTCCCCTGATTTCATCTGCGGTTCTGCCGCACCGGACGTATCGGCCGCTGCAGGGGGAGTGGGTGTTGGCTGAGGGGCCGCACCCCCAATTGGCTCCATGTTATCAATCGAGTTCATAAACGCTTACTGGATAAAGGTGGGAGCCGTATTAATTACATGGCTGGGCACGCGCAGCTGAATGGCGCGGGCTCCGCTCAGTTCGCGCAGCCCTACGGAAAGGTGCCCTTCATCCGTGGCAGCGAACAGCGGCACGGCGTAGTAGATATAGCCCGTGGAATTACCCTTTACCCGTTGATTGGGATGGCCACCGGCCGGCATCATCGGGCGGCGGGCCTCGTTGCGCTTCTTGCCCATGAAGCGCTTTTTGTCGTTTTCAACCAACGTGAAGTCGGCAAAGTCTACCTGGTAGTCAATGCTGCTATGGTTGACCAGCTTAAAGCGCATGTAAGTGAACTGCTTATCGTTGCGCACGTTGGCCAAGGAGAAGGAAAGGCGGTTGTCCACTACGGCAACGCTGTGTACTTCTTCCTTGAAAAGGTCCAGGCGCCGCAGCATGGCATTAATGCGGGCCTTCTTGCTGGCCGAGCGGTCCATAGCTAGCTCATTATCGGGGCCAACACCGGTAGAGGTTTCCTGCAGGACCGCACCCGTGCCCGTCTGCATCCCCCCGGCCGTAGATTGCACGTCCCCGCTTAAATCAACCTGCACATCCCCAACAATGGCATCCGGGTTACCCAGCATTTCCGCGCCGGTCAGGGACGCGGGAGCCGGGGGCGGGTTCAACGCCCCTGGCTTGGTGAAATCATATAACGTCAGCACTGGCCGCTTCACCGTTACTAAGCGCCCCATCCAGTATTTGCTGCCGTGGCGCACCAGAATCGGCGTAGGGGGAGAGGACTTTTTCCGAGCGCGAATGAAAACCGAGTTGGCTTCAATCTTCACTAGGTAGTTATCCATCATACCCACATCCACCAGCGATACCGAGCCGGGAAACACGATGTATGTTGTTGAGCTGTCCGACACGGCTACATCGAGCAGCGTAGGCGTAGCCCCGGGCGGGGTCGGTGGCGGGGGCGTAGTTAAGCGCTGCACCGTGAAGTGCTGCCCCTCCGTAGTGTAACCGCCCTGATGGTAGCCAGCGGGGCCAGCGGCGGGAGTCGGAGCCGGCGCGTAGGCGGGCAGTTGGGCAGGAAGGGGCTGAGCGCGACGTTGCGCGTGAAGGGCTGGTGCTGCAAGTAGTCCCAGGCCGATCAGGATATGAAGTTTCACGAGTTGTAGGGTAAGAAGTGTAGGGGAGGGAAAGCACCAGGACCGGCCGGCCCTGGTGGAGTAGTAGGTTATTGCGCGGCCTCTTTCTGGGCGGCTTCAGCTTCGGCTTTGGCTTGTTCAAGCTGGGCTTGATCCCGGTCCTCCTGCGCCTTCAGCACTCGTTTTTCCTTCTCGGAAGCCTCCGGATTGTAGGGGATGTAATCAAAGCGGGTAATCATCAGCCCGAAGGGGTTGAAATTGCTTCGGTGCGTATTGGTCAGCTCGAAGCTCATACCCATCGGGAGGGACTTGCTTTGACGGTCCCCGATAAAGGCCTTTTGGCGGATATAGAGCCGCCCCTTTACTGGCAGCGTCTGCGTATCGAGGATGATGCTATCCACGGTGGTTGTGGTGCGCGCTCCGAACTTGATGTAGTTGTCGAGTACCGCGCCCTTTTTGAAGCCGTCGTACAAGCGCCGGCCGCCCATATCATCAATCAGGGGAAGGGCCGTGTTCAGGTTGTTTTTGAACGTGTACTGGTCGTGCCCAAACATATTCATGGCGAATGTGCGGACCAGGTTGCGCATTTCGTACTCCGTATGATCTTCCGGCGAGTTGGCCAGGGCCATCTGCGTTGTGCCCCCGTTGCCAACCACGTACACGCGTTGGCCGACGATGCCGTAAGCATGAAATACCAGGGCGCCGGATATAACGGCCGTCACAATGGCCAGCCCAACGGCGGCCAGTGCGATGATCCTCATGGAGGAGTAAGTTTGATTTAAGTCTTTGAGAGTATCCATTTCGCGTGTTTGTTGGGGAACCTGAGGTGTTTTCTTCCCGACTGCCCAGGAGCCCGATTGAGAATGTTGAGTAAGTGAACTGGCTTAAAATGAGCCTCCGGAACCACCCCGGCCGAGGCCGGGCGCAAACAGAGTAGGAGGTTGAGGCTTGCCGCTGTCCGAGCCGTTGGTTACATCCGTGGCACCGGTGCCGGCATCGGAGCCGCCCGAGTAGCGCGGATCATTGGAGGAGGGAGAAGCTACCGAGGGCAATGCCGCCTGTGCTGAAGCTGCGGCCGCGCCGGCAGCTGCACCAACCTGGCCCGTACCTGGGGCCACCCCACGCAGGGAACCGCTGCTACCTAAGTTGACCATGTGGTTAGGAGCGCCTGGATTGGAAGGGGCTGCCCCGCCCCATGAGCCGCTAGATCCGCCCGCCGAGGAGGCCGGAGCACCCAGCGCCGCAATAGGGGGAGAGTAGGAAGCATTGGCGTAGCTGCTCATCGGACGGGCCATGCCGTTCGAGGCTCCCGCTCCGGGCATCATCGGAGCCATTGCCGTTGACATGCCGCCCGCGCCTCCGGCCCCACCGCCAGCCGCGCCGCCGCCACCGCCGCCGAATCCGCCCATGGTAGCAAAGGCTGCCCCACTGCTGCGAATATCATTGGCCATTGCGCCGGCCATGTTGGAAACGCCAGCACCAGCGGCGTTAATAGCCCCGCCTGCTGCCTTACCGGCACCCATTGCTGCTCTGGAGGCAACAAGGCCAGCTGCTGCCCCAACAAAGCTTTGGGCCGCTGAGGAGCCTACAATGAGCGAAGTCATGTAGGGCACCATCAGGTACATGATGATGAAGATTATGCAGGCTACCTGGTACTGGCCATCCGAGGCGTACTGGGCGAAATATTGATCTACGGTCGTTATTTTGGAAGCTGCCAGCGCCGCCATAGCCGCAGAATACTGCGCGAAAAGCTTGTTGATGATTGCGAACGTGACCGTCCACAGGTTGACACTCAGATAGGACTGAAACCACGACTTCATTAACCCTCCGAAGCCTGGCAGCATCGAGAGGGTAAATGCTATTGGCCCGACCACGAACAGGAAGCCTGCCAGGAAGGCCTGAATGAATAACATGCAGACCTGAACCAGCTGGGCTATTGTACCCGTTGCCAGCTCCAGCAGCCATTGCCGAAACGAAAAGCCACTGATTGACCCGGCTATAGAGGCAATCTTATCGGCCAGCCCGGAAATTACCGAAGGCTGATCCTGGGTTCCGTTGGCTACGGTAGTGGGGTTGGGCGGAGTCGTAGACCCAGGCGGCTTAGGCTTTAAGTTCTCCAGTGTGGAGTAGGCCTGTGCCTGTGCCCCGTTACCCGTTACTGCCCGCGAGATCCAGTAAATTGAATCACCGACCTTAGGCATAATTGTCCGGTAGGAAAGCAAAAAGCCGGCGATTAACAGAATCTTGAATAAGGGGGCCAGGTCAATCTGCAAAGACTGGCCGCTGAGATACCCCCGGCCAATTGTCGTAACCAGCGTAATTGTCATCATGATGGGCACCACTGAGGATACCAGCAGCACGATTACATTGCGGGTCATGTCATAAGCAGCTTGGGAAATCTGAACGTTCAGGTCCCCGCCGATGCCCGAAAGAAGTAGGGTAAGGAGCATAGCAGATTATTTTGAGGTAGAGGAAACGAACTCATCCACCGCGAAATCAAGCCGCATCTCAACGATAGTTGAGTATTCGGGCAGCCCGTCCGGACCCAGCTTGGGGCGGCCTCGCTCATCGAGCACAGCAACCGGGCGGTTGCGCTGGTAATGCTGCACGAGCTTGTTAAGCAGGTTGCGCTCAGAAGGACGGGAGCTAAGAATGGCGTTAAGCTGAGGAGCCGCCTCCAACGTGTAGATCTTGGCCAGTGGGCCTTGCTTGATGAGGAACTGACGCCAGCCGTCTCCGGACTGAATCGAGCGAATCAGGCTCATTTCGTGCGAGGTGAAGCCCAAGGGTTTTTCCAGACGCTCCAAGCTGGCCTCGTTGGTATGCCGCAGAATGATTTTGGTAGCCGAGTTATCAATCAGGGTGTAGCCAATCGGGGATTCCACGATTTCCTTGATGCCCTGCGTGATGATGCCGATAGAGCCGTTTGTTTTCCGGATCGTGCGGTACATATTCTCGATGAAGTCCTGCATTGCTCCCGAAAGCATGCTCCAGGCTTCGTCCATGAGGATGTACTTAATATCCTGGGGAAACTTGCGGAACAGGTCCAGCGCCAGTTCTGTGATCAGCATCGCTACCACGGGGTAAAGGGTAGGGTCAGACTTCACCCGGGCCATATCGAAGCAGATAAGGCGGTAGTCGGACAGGTCCACATCAAAGCGGGCATTGAGCACGCGGGCGTAGCGGCCCCCTTCCACGTATTCGCCTAGTACCAGAAAGAATTCATCCATCTGGATATAGGCTGAGTCTTTCCGGTATTGCTCCCGCTGGGCCTGCAGCTGCGGGTCCTGTTTTCCCTCCTCAGTCTGCGTGCTAGTCATGCGGTTGTGCAGACTTTCCACATGCCGGTAAAAGCTTTGCATACCGGGGAAATCCTCATCGTGGTGCCCCAGCTTGTCGCTCTTGTTCAGGGTAGAATAGTAGTCCTGCAGGAAGCGTGAAAGAATGGTGCGCTCCGATTTGCTCAGGCCGCTATCCTTGCCCGACTTCCAGAGCGAAGCCAGCAGGGCCAGATGGAAGTTCAGCTTCTCATCCGTGTACTCCCACTTGTTATCCTTGTGACGAGTCAGCAGGAAGGGATTGAACTCAATCGGGTTGGCCGGATCGTACTCGAAATACGTGCGGTCAAAGTCCGGCCCGTTCAACGACTGGCACACGTTGCGGTAGGAACCGCCCACGTCGATAATGATTTGCCGGGCGCCATTCTCGAAACGCTGAGCAATGAAGTTGCCCATAGTATAGCTCTTACCGCTACCCGAAGGCCCGATAGTTAGGCTGTTCTGGTTGTCCTGGGACACGTCGAACAGGTTTATTCTGATCAGGTTGCGGAAACGGTCACAGATATACTCACCCGTGCGGGCTGAACGATAGGTAGTGGTCCAGTGCACGTAGCAGGCCGCGCGGTCCGTGGTGGTTGGTAACCACCGGTCCGGCACCTGGTAGCCGTTGCAGGGCAGGGAGGCAAAGAAGATAGGCAGCGTGAGGAAGTTTTCAACAGCTGCCTCTGAGTCAAACATCGAGCGCATTGCCGCAGCAGCCTTCTCGACGTTTTCCTTACGCAGCGCATCCTGGGTTTCCCAGGTCAGCAGGCTGACGTGGAGCTTACAGAGCTGCTTGCCTTCAGCGCGTACTTCGGCCGAAAAGGCATCAATTTCCGCTACGCGTAGGTGATTGTCCTGCGTCGCCAGCTTCGAGAGAGACTTATTGATCGTCTTATCCCGGTCCAGCGTTTCCAGCTCCGCTTTGGTATCGACAATCTGAACGGATTGCGTCAGAATGTGAGGGATGGCCAGGAAGTGGGTGAGCGGGTATAACATGGGCGAGGTCACGCCATAGTTGTTGCGCACACAGGGAAACATTTGCTGGCCCTGACCCGTCAGGCTGACGCAGGAAACCTTTTGCTCCCCGACGGCCAGCGTGCCGACCTCGTTGTAAAGCTCCCGCTCATAGTGCTGAGGCTGGCGGTCAAAGTCCAGGTTGAGGAACTGCAGGTACAGGCCCCGGATCTGGTTTTCATCCAGACGCTCCAGTGAAATATCCGGCACACCGCGCATCGCCTGCACAAACTCTTGCGTGTACTGGTCAGCCAGCGCCAAGGTCTGCGTAATTGACTCGAAAGGATTATCCGGCAGCTTCTGGTCAACATTGTTGATCAGGGCATTCAGGGCTGATACAGCACGGGGAGGCTTCTGCTTCTTGGCGTTGGGGCCGGCCGACTTCAGCGAAATAGGGGCGAAGCTCAGAAACAGATAGGGGGCATGAAACAGCACCATGCGGTTGCCGAAATACTGACCCATCCGGTTGCTGAAGTACTGGCCTGGAGCCGGAGGATGCACATAGGGCCGATCATAATACACATCGGTTTTCTGCACGACGGTACCGGGCGGCAGCACCTTCAGCGCCGATTGAAATGCCGCGTGGCAGGCCGAATACTGATCCGGGTCCCACAACTCCATTTCAACCGGATTTAGCTTGAATGCTACACCCACCCGCCCGTCTTTCAGGACGAGCTTATGATTGTCGTAGAGATAGACTGGGTGAGCATCACTTAGCCCGCCCGCCTTTACCTTTTTGTTTTTGAACATGCTGAATGCCTATGGTCAGGCGTTTAGGTTGGCGTAGATGGTAGCTGACATAGCCCATCAGGAAGCCGGGGGGACGGTGCTTATTGAGGTACCGCAGGGCGAAAAAGAGGCCCACCGCCGTACCAATCAGGAGCAGGTAAACAAGCGGGTTGATGCTCATGCCCATCGAGAGAAGGGCCAGCAGCATACCGCCACCGATTACGAGGCCAAAAACAAGGCCCAAGCTCTGGATATCCATTCCGAGAACTTGGGCCGGCCTTTCAATGCTTTTGTAGGAGCGCATCGAACGTGCTATGAAGAAAGAATAGAGCAGGGCGGCGCAAGTGCCGCCCTACTGAGTTCATTATTCCACGTTACCGCCACCACCGCTGTTACCGGTGTTGCCCACGATTTGAGATTTGAGGGAGTTGAAGCCCCAGAACAGGAGAACCCCGCCAGCCAACCACATCATGGAGGTCATAGCGTCGGGTTCGCCACCGATGAATTTCTTGGCGGTCTTAACCAGGCCAATCATCAGGAACACGGCGAAAATGCCCTGAGCGATGAGCAGTACCGTGGCCTTGAACGAGGTCAGCGTTGAGCTAACACCGCCCTGAGCCTGGGCCTGACCCATAAAGCCGCCCATAATCATCAGGGTGCCATAGATGCGCTTGTCCCACTTGCTCATGTTATGAGTCTGGTGGTGGGCCTTGTGGAAGGCTACAGTTGCCTCAGCGGCAACCGTCTCGGAGGCACCCTTTGCCCGGGCCCAGCCTTGCGAGATTTTGCTTAGAACAGTGTTCATGGTAATTGGGAAAAAGGTGAAAAAGTGAAAAATGGGGTAAAGGGAAAAAGTGAAAAAAAAGGGGACTGTGATGGAGGCTAGGCCTCCGGTAAAGGCTGCTTCTTCAGTTGCTGCCACTGCTTCCACTTGGCCTGCTGTGCCTGGTACTCTGCGTACTTGTCAGCCTGGTTGGTCTTGTGGGGTGGTACAGCTGGCTCTAAGCGGTAGGTAGTGCGGGGTAAGGAGTCGTGATTCTTACCGGGCTGTGGGGGGGTAAGAGCGGCCAACCGCTTGTCTAATTCGCGTTTATGGGCGGCCCGCTGCATCCGGTTCCACACGACATACACCAGAATACCCATTCCGGAGAGCCACGCTGCAAGAACTAGATAAGTGATGGGGTTCACGGCGTCAACGCGATTAAATATGATTGCTATTCGCTGCCAAAGATGCGAAAAAACCTTAGAAAAAAAGTCTTTGTGCAATTTTTTCTAATCGCACATTGCAATCAGAACTAATTGCATGGTGAAGGCCTGCGCTTTGCGTAGTATTGTCTATCTAATGTCCATTTTCCTATTTTTCCCAACTGCCCATGAACACTCCTACCGGAGGCCGTGCACGGCCGAATGACGATTCCGAACTGGATCGTTTCAAAGACCAAATACCCATTGTGCCGCTGGCGACCAGCCGCTACGGCTACGATGTAACTGACCAGGCCCGCAACGGCTCCTGGCACAAGCTGGAAAAAGCGGGTGAGGTGCTGATTGTCAGCAAAAAGGAGGGCCGGGATATATTCATGAATGCCGGCGACACGAAAGACAGCGGCTCCGTTGTAGACTTCGTGAAAACCCGCGACGGGCTGAACCTGGGCCAGGTACGCCAGCAGCTGCGGCAGTACCTGGGCGAAGGTGGACCGGAACAGGACCGGCAGTTATTATCCCAGCGGCCGGAACCTTCGCGCACACGCCAGCCTGAGCGAGGGCCGGAAGCCACCCTGCCCGATGATCCACGGGAGCGGCGGGAGGAACTGTTGAAGCGCACGCTAGGCGTGCAGCCGGCCCTGACGGACCGCAGCTACCTAAAGGAACGGGGCCTGAGCGACGATACGATAAATGCGCCTGCCTTTCAGGGAAGGGTGTTTACTGGCCAGAATGGACCGCATAAAAACACGGTTTTCCCGCTGATAAACGAGAATGGCTACTCCTCCTACGAGGAGCGTAACCATAACTTCAAATCGCAGATGCCGGGCCCGCGGGATGGAATCTGGGTCAGCCATCCAACCCAGGGCAAAGGAACGGCGGTGGAGCGTATTGTAGTCGGAGAAAGCCCCATCGACGCCATGAGCAAATACCAGATGGAGCAGCCGGGCGGCTCGGGGCCGAACACGATGTATATGAGCAGCAGCGGCACTATGTCGCAGCGGCAGGTGGAGCTGATGCAGAAGGTTATTGACCGCCAGCAGCCGCAGAACGTGGTATTGGCCAATGACAATGATGCTGCTGGGGTACGCTTCAACCTCAATTATCTGAATGATTTTCGGGCTCCTCGTCCTAATGTAGCCCTGGAAGGTGCTGAAACGCCGGAGCAGCAACGCGGCAACGTGACCTGGCGGGCCACCCGTGCCGGCGACTATCACACCGACCTGAAAATTACGTTTGAAACGGAGCGCCAGCGGGAGGGGCGCACGGCAGTTGCCGGCCTGCAGGAAAAGGTAGAAGGCTGGCAAAAGCAGGGGGGCGAACAAGCCGCATCCCTGGAAGTAGTCCGAATGGGCAGCGACCAGACCGTGGCCCGCGTTACGGTAACCAATGACCAGCTTCCCCAGCTACGGGGGCTAGTACAGGAGCTGCAGACCCAGCGCGAGGCGGCAATGCCCGAAGCCCAACGCACTCCTCCCGGCTTTTTTGCCTGGGAAGCAGCTCGCAGTAAGGACTACAATCAGGACTTAACAGATCAGCTGACGGAACAACGCCTGCAGCGGGCGCGGGAGCAGGCCGGATTTGATAAGGCCCCCGTCGTGGCCCCCGTGGTGCAACAGCCAGTAGGCCGGGAGCCGACGCAGATCCAGGTGGGTGTATCACCCATCGAGCGGCCGATTTCCCTGGAGATAGTCGAGCAGAACCAGCGCCAGCGAGGCGGCGGGGCAGCTGGGCAGATTGAGCAGGATCTTCAGAAGGCAGGCCTGCGCGTTACGGGTCAGCAGCAGGAAGTGAATGAGGCCAGCGGAGTTCGGACAACCCAGCTTCAGGCGCAGTACCTGGTTACGGACCCCGAGCCGAGCCGTCGCGCTATCAGCACGCAACTGGAAATAATCAGCCGGGCGCCGGGCGTGACGCTGATCGAATCAGAAGCCCACGCCCAGGAGCGCCGGCAGCTTACTAATCCCCCGGCTTTAAAGCCATTGGAGTTGCCGGAACGGCAGCTAGCGGAAAGCAAAAGCCAGTTTAGCGCCGTTACCAAGGAACTAGGTATCAGTCTGGATCAACAGGGTAATGCCTTGCAGGCTGCCCGCATGGCAGATCTCAGCCGGAACGTACTAGAGCGCAATATTCTGCCAATACGAGGCGTAGACCGGGATAATTTGAACGGTGCACTGGCGCTGGCCGAGAAGATTCCGGCCCTGCAGGAGAAGGGACAGCCTGGCCCCTTGGTGCTGGCAGTGCAGCAGGCAGATAAAAGCCTGCATGAGAAGTTCCAAACGGTCCAGGAGCTAGGCGGTATTGGTGGCCAGCGGGCGGCGCTGGTCGTACTGGATGAGAAGGGAACCGGAGAAAACCGGGCCGTGCAGTTGTGGAAGGATTTGAAAGCCGAAGGAGCTGGCGTTGGTAACATCGTGCAGCGCGAGGCCGTGCCGGGGCTGATGGAACGCAGGCTTGAATTCAGGTACGACGCAACCCCTGGGCCCACGGTGGCCGGAGTGGAAGCCGTATTGAAAGCAGCGGAGCGTAGTCCCGGAATTATGGTCGAGGAGCCCGCGCAGGCCCGGCAGGTGCGGCAGGTGGCAGCTGACACCTTTAACCGGGAGCAGCAGGCATCCGGGCGAGAAGTAAATTCCTTGCGCAGTGCCTATCCGGCCAGCAGTCCGGAGTGGGTAACGTATGCTGTTACCAGCACAGCCCCGCCCGCGAGTGCAGAGCTGAAGGAGCAAACCGAGGCCCTGAAGAAAACAGGTGCCATGGTCGTTCCCCTTGCTGGCCAGGCGCAGAATGAGCAGACGCAGTTGGTGAGCTTCAACCTGAAAGACCCCCGGTTGGGAGCCATCAGCGAAGCCACGCGCCAGATGAGTGAAAATGGCGGCAACCGGTTTGATATTGAGCGCCGGGTAGCCGTGGGAGAAGTTGGCGGGTGGGCAGCGGGTCTGGTTCGCCTGACTGAGGCCCAGGACGCAGCTACGCGCACGCCTCAGATCCTCGACGATTTACGGGCTAACGGCGTGTTGATTCAGGACAGCCGGCGTGCAGAAGCGCCAAGCGGCTTTGTCCGGGAGGAGGTTCGCATTGCCTATCAGATTGAACAGAACCCGGTGGGAGTCGCATCAGTGCTCGATGCGCTGAAGCGCAGCCCAGGGGTAGAGGTAGTGGAAGAAGCCCGGCAGCAGCAGGCGCGAGAGCAACTGGCGGCCACGGAACGGGAACGGCAGCTGCGGCTGCAGGCCCAGGAGGAAGCCCGGCAGGCGGAGGCCCGCCGTATCCAGGCCGAGCAGGAGCAGCAGCGCCAGCAGGCCGAGCGGGAACGGCAAAACAATACGCCGGAGGCTCAGCGGGCACGCGAACAGGAGGACCGGATGCTTGGAAACGCCATTCTGGCTGCTGCCGCCCGTGAGCAGATGCAGCCGGCAGGAGGACAGCAAAAAGCCCCCGCCTTTGATCAGGCTACGGAGCAACAGCGTACCCCGGCAACGGAGCACCCCTACCGGTATGCTGAAGTGAACATGGCCGCTAATGGCCAGAATGAAGATAAGCTCCGCCTGATGCGCCGCGAGTTTGAGCAGGCAGGGGCTTCCGTTACCGCTATTGAGCCTCATCGGGACTTGGCCGGGCGCGACCAGTTACGGGTAATGGTGGGCTACCGCATTGACCAGCCCGAATTACCCCAGATCCAGGAGCAGCTGAAAGCCGCCCAGCAGTCGGACAGCGTGCTTTATAAAGAGAGAATGGGCCAGGGTATCGAGCGTAGCATGGAGCTGGACCGCCGCCAGCGGGAACCAGGCGTAGGGCTGAACTTTGGCCCCGACGCAGGCCGCTCCAACGACCCGGCCCGCGAGCCCGCGTTTGGCGGTCAGCAGATGGCAGCAGCCGGCAATCAGCAGCAGCAGTCCAAGGACTACTACCCCGCGGAAGGCTGGAAAACGCAAGTGTTGCGGGAACGGCGCGATGATGAGTTGGCCCCGGTCGTACCGAAGCTGATTAACGTCGGTGCCCAGGTAGGCGGCACGTTACCGGATGGGACGGGCGGCCGGGAAATGGTAGTAAGCTTCCACCCAGCCGCCGTGAGACAGGATAAGGTGCTGGAGGTAATTGAAACCCATCAGGCGGCCCGGGAGGTACGAGGCCCGGAAGTAGCGGCCGCGCCCGCTCAGGCCGCTGAGCGCACTCCTGAAAGGGCGGTGGAGCCTGCACCCGTGCGGACCCCGGAACGGTCCGTAGAGGCCACGCCAGTCCAGCAGGCAGCAGTGGCCACGACGACGACCAACGTTAGTGAGCAGCCGTTTCGCACGGTGGGCGTGAGTGTGGTCGAGGAAGGCATGCAGCAGCGCGCCCAGCAGCTGCGCGAAGAACTACAAAAGCAAGGCGCAATTGTAGGCGACGTGCAGAAGAAGGCAGTAGGGGAGGACCTTAGCCGGAACACCTTTACCGCCTCCTATCCAGTAGGGCCGCAGAGCGTCGTTCTTGCCCAAACACTGGAGGCAGCCGGCCGTCAGCCGGGCGTTAGTCTGGAGGAGCCCCTAGCGCAGCAGCGGGAGCGGCAGCGCCTGTATAGCGGGGAAGTGCCTGCCATCAGTGGCACTACCGTAGCGCCCGCCGTAGGCTTCACGCAGGGGCCACCTCAGGGGCCGGGCCAGTGGCAGCAAGGCGTGGTGCTCGTGCGCGAAAGTGACGAGGAGCGCAGCCGCACGGCCAATCTGCGGGAGGCGCTGCAGAAGTCCGGAGCGCAGGTTGGCGCCGGGGGTGAGCGTAACGATGGCATCCCAGGCGGGGCCATTCGCTATTCCTACAACACCCAGCAGGATAATCTGGAAAAAGTGAACAAGGTCCTGGACAGCGCCGCCAAGAATGAAGGCATTGAAGTCAAGGAGCAGAGACCCCAGAAGCCCGGCCCGGAGCTGGAGCCCCGCGAGGGTAAGTTCAACCAGGCTATCATTTCCATTGACGACACGCCGGAAAAAGGCAAGGCCCGCGCTGAGAATATTGGTGGGGAGCTGAGCAAAGGAGGCGCAGTCGTTGGCGAGGCCAAGGTTGTCGGCAACCACGTCGAAATGCCGGTGAGCTACCACACGAAAACCCCAAATATCCAGCACATCAACGACACCTTGGACCGCGCCGCCAATAGCAGCGGAATCCAGGTGAAGGAGAACGGCGAGGACCGTGGGGCCCGGCTGCAGGGAGCACGGGAGGTAGCCCGGGAGACAGCCGGTTCCAGTGCCTCAATGGAGCGGGAACGAAGCTAAACCTTCGCCAGTCGCCTACCCGTACACCAAGCGTTCATACTCAGTTTTTCACTAACACTCTTTGACTTATGAATACTTACGAACTGCTTGTACTACTGGGCTGGGGGCTGCTGCTGGGAGGAATTCCCACTGCTGGATACTACTTGTTTCACTACGGACGAAAGCTGATGGAACGGCGGCGGGAGCTGCCATTCGATCCTTTCACCCGGCAGGAACGGGTGGCGCTGTGGTGGAAGGAAATTGAATTCCGACTCGGTTGCACCGCGCTGGCCTTCCTGGGCCTGATGCTGTGTAACTGGCTGGAAAAATCCTAACCAGGGGCAGGCTAACCGCAGCCCGGTGATGTAGAAGGCCGCTGGAGAGCCCATGGCATCCAGTGGCCTTTTTTTCGCCCAACTGCCCCTTTCAACAAAACTGAGCATGAACCTACTGATCGTTGAAAGCCCGAATAAAATCAAGAAGATAAGTGCCCTGTTGCCGGAAGGCTGGCACGTAGCGGCCAGCGTGGGCCACATTCGGGATCTGCCCCTGAAGGATCTGGGCATTGACCGCAGTAACAATTACCGCATGCAGTACCTGGTAAATGCGGATAAGGAGGACACCGTATCTAATCTGAAGGCTAAGGTGCGGCAGGTGGGAGCGCAGAACGTGTACCTGGCCACGGACCCGGACCGCGAAGGCGAGGCCATCAGCTACCATCTTTGTCAGGTGCTGGGTCTGGATGTGAAAACGACCAAGCGCGTCACCTTTCAGGAAATAACCGGCCCGGCCATTCTTGCCGCCGTTGCTCAGCCCCGAAAGCTCGATGTGGCTTTGGTAGCCGCACAGGAATGCCGCCGCGCAGTTGACCGCTTGGTAGGCTGGGAAATTTCCCCCTTGCTGACCCGCCACTTTCAAAGCAAGGGCTATTCGGCCGGCCGGGTGCAGAGCGTGGCAACGCGCCTCGTCGTGGAACGGGAGCGAACCATTCAGGCCTTTTCCGGCAAACGTACTTTCCCAGTTAGCGCCGCTTTCCGCACCGAAGCCGCCGAGCTATTGCCGGCACGGTGGGTGGGAGAGGCACCGCAAACCGAGGAGGAGGCCCGTGAGCTGTTGCTTCGCATCAGCAAGGCCCGCGATTTTGGCGTAATGAGCGTTGAGCAGCAGCCGGTATCAACCAGTCCCCCGGCCCCTTATTCCACCAGCAGCCTGCAGCAGGACGGGGTAAAGAAGTTGCGGCTAACCGTGCAGCAGGTATCGGACTTAGCGCAGAAGCTCTTTGAGGCCGGGCACATAACCTATATCCGGACGGACAGCGTGAATCTGAGCGACGAAGCCCGCCAGGAGGCCGCCGCCCAGATTGAGCAGCAGTACGGGGCAAAATATGCAGTGGGAGGGGGCGGGCGCACCTTCCGGGAGAAAGCAGGGAGCCAGGGTGCCCATGAAGCCATCCGGCCGACCCACTGGGACCAAACCAGCGCCGGCGACACCCGGGAGCAGCAGCAGCTGTACCAGCTCATTTATGCCCGTTCGCTGGCCTCCCAGATGAGTGATGCCCTCTATGATCAGACAACTATTCTGCTGGCAGCGGCCGTACCCGGCCCAGAGGGGCTGACCTTTCAGAGCAAGGCCCGGGTATTGCGATTTGACGGCTACCGCAAGGCCTACCAGGAAGCAGCGGAGGAAGTAGATGAAGATACTGCCTTGGCTGAAGGCGCTGAAGGCGCTGCCCTGCAGCATCCGGTTGTGGAAGGGGAGCGGGTTCAGCTTCGGCGGGTCCAGGCCGCGGGCCGCAGCCAGAAGCCGCCCCGGCGCTTTGATGAAGCAACATTGGTGGCCGAGCTGGAGCGCCTGCAGATTGGCCGGCCGAGCACCTATGCCAGCACCCTGCGCACCATCAATGCCCGCGAATACGTGGCCAGTGGATCGGTAGTAGGGAAGAAGGTCAGCACTAAGACCCTATTGTGGGAGGATGGCCAGCTACGGGAGCAAAGCCGCAGTGAAACGATAGGGGGTGATAAGAACAAGCTTCTGCCCACGGAAAGAGGTATTGGAGTGACGGATTTTCTGCTTCGCTATTTCACCCCGATTGTCAACCTGGATTTCACGGCCCAATGTGAGGCGGAATTTGATGAGGTAGCAGATGGTAAGCGCCGGTTTGCCGACGTGGTGCCGGCTTTCGATGGGCGCCTGACGGAGCTACGAAACACGGCAGAAATAGACTTGCCCCCGCCCCGCCGTGCCCACCAGGTAGGCCTGTGGCAAGAAAAGCCCATCACCAGCGGAGCAGGGGAGAAAGGCAGCTGGGTGCGCTATGATGAGAAGTTTTACGACCTGGGCGGGGCTGACCCGCTGACCCTTACGGTTGAGCAGGCCGTTGCCGCCATCCTGGCCGGCCGCTCACGGGAAAAGCGCAAGGTGGGCGTTTGGGAGAAAAAGCCGATTGAGGCCGGCATCAGCCGCAAGGAGCTGGTTTATCTGCTATGGAATGAGCGCTATTTTCAAGTAGCGGAGGAAGGGCAGCCCCAACCTGCGCTCGACTCGATAACTGCCCAGCAGGCGGAGGAAATTATTCGGGTGGCTCTGGAGCACGAGCAGGCCCAGGTAGTGCATCAGATAGATGCCAAATGGAGCGTGCGACTCAGCAAAAACCAGAAGCTGTATGTAACCAACGGGAAAGATTCCGCTCCTCTGGGAAAAGTAACAGAAGCCGAAGCGAAGGGTTGGGACCGTGCGGCGGCGCAGGCGCATATTAAGCAGTTCAAGAGCTACTTAGCTAAGAAGGATTCAGGTACTGCTACAAAAAAGACGAAGTAGAGTTCAAATAATGTTAATTGCAATAGAATTATGTCACGCTATTAAGTTGATTGGCACAATTCATGTACCTTGTCACGCAATTAAGTTTAGTGGCAAGGAGAAATCTATCTTTCACTTAACCGGACTGGCCACAGGCCTTCTCCAGCCCATGAACACCGCAATTTACGAGCAGCCCGAAGGATGGGAGCACCTGCAGCAGTGGTTTGACCGCACCGATGATCCATTGCGCCCCTGGAATGTATCCGCCATTAGCCGGCATGTTCAGCTGCCTCAGGCGGTTGTACGTGCTCTACTGAAGGGCCCAAAGGGTTCCGACGGCATGAGCCGAACGGCCTTCACCGTTGCCCGCCTGCGTATGTTTCAGCGCATGTTCCGTCGCTACCACTACCGGGTTTCCATTCAGGAAAAAATTGAAAGCGATAACTGCCGCGCACAGCTGCTGCCTCCAGGACCGCTACTTACGCCATACGCCTATTCAGGCAACCTAAGTCTAGCCAAACCTTAACGTATCAACCCTTCCCTATGAAACAGTTACTTCGTTCCCTATCCCTGCTCGCCCTCGGGGGAGCCATGTTGACCAGCTGCGGCGGCTCCGACAAGGAGGACCCCAAACCAGCCTTAACGGAGCATACTGTTAAACTCGTAGTGGAAGCGGATCAGCCCTTTACAACCCCCAGCACCACACCAACATTGCGCGCTGTTAGTTACGTTCTCCCAGGGCAGGCGTCCCAGGCAGTGGCTCCCACCGCGGGCACGCTCAAATGGGAGAAAGAATTTACTTCCGTTAAGGATATTAGCCTTCTGACGGTATCGGCGGAAAGCATGAGTGCAACCCGCATCAACCTGGCCATCTATGTCGATGGTGATTTTAAAGGTGCCAAAGTGAACAGCGCCCCCACAACTGGCCAGGATCAGCAGTATCGTACTGCCACCCTGCAGTGGAGCGAAAAGCTTGGCGTTATGCCGTAGGTTGCAGCACACCTGCCGAAAACATTACCCCGGCCCATTGGGTCGGGGTTTTTTGTTGCTAAATAGCAACTGCCTACTTTTGACGGTTACACCTCGCCCGCGCTGTATATGCGGGCCCCTATTCTTGCTGCACGCCCTACTTGCGCCCTCTACGCCTTACTCTACCACCAGATGCCTAAGTCCGCCCCAGAATACCCGGAACAGATAGTACCTAAGGACCCGGCAAACCGCACTTTCGCGGAAATGATAGACTCCAAAAAGGCCTCTGTTCGCATGATTGAGGATCGGCTTGGCATGACTTACCGCACGTACCTGAAACGGCGCCAGATGCCCTCCGATTTAAGCCTAGCGGAGATTTACCGGTTGGCCGAGTGGATGGCGGAGCCCGTCGAGCGCATAGCCAAAGAGCTTATGTCGCACACGCTTAAAGATGATTCAGTGCTGGGGCCGGGCATCAAGCGCCATCCGGACGGAATAGACCGGACCAAAAAGAAAGGGCAGGAGCCCCAGGCAGAAGCTCCTGCCAACGGCTAGAATCATCCGGAATGCTAAGGGGCAGCCTATTACAAAAACCACGAAACAGGACCGGGTTTGCAAGGGTATAAAAGCAAAAGCACCGACCACGAGCGGCAGTAGTGCCGGCCCGGTCGGTGCTTTTACATTATAGCCTAAAAGCTCTATTTCGCGCTTTTCGTCGTAGTTACTGCCGGTCCCGAGGACTGGGGAAGCCAAGGGGTAACTCCGGGCAGCTTGTTAATGTACTGCCAGGATTCCTGTGGGCTGCTGAAGGTCTGATACAGGCCGCTGTAGCCAAGCACGGTACCTACTTTGCCAATCATGATCTTAGCTTGGGCATCGCCTTTGTAAGCGCGCATCACCGGGTTGGTTACCTGGCTGCTGGGACTAGGATTGGGAGCCAGATCGCTTTCCTGGGCGAAGTACACAACTGGCACGTTTTGGCGCAGGCCTTTCTGGTAAGCTTCTTCGGTTTCAACCACCTCAATCAGCGACTTGCTGAGTACTCCCCCGCTTTTAAATAGCCAGATGGGTTGCACTATCTCAGACATGAAGGCATTGCCCTCAGCATCCTCATAGCGGGTCGAGCTTAGCACCATGCCGGTAAAGATGAAACGGGCACTAAGGATGCTGTTGCGGGCCTGAATAATTTCCTCCGGAGTTAAGGGGTCCTGCAGGCTGCTGGCCGGCGAAGTTGGCACCCCAATCCAGTCCTCACGCCCATCCATGAAGGCAAACGGCTTTTGGTAGCGAGCGAACTTCACTTCCGGCAGGTTGAGCTTACTCAGCTTGCTTAGGTGCTGATAGAGGCTGGTAGTTGATTCAAACTCCCGACCCAGGCCGTAGATGCGCGTTGGCTCCGAACTGCCGGAAGTAAGGAACTGAATGCTGGGCGTCAGGCCGGGGCCTGTGTGGGCCGGACTCAGGCGCGCGCGGTTGCTGGTAGCAAACGGAGTAGGGTTTTTGGGCAGGCGGGCCGGGGCACAGAAATACATGAAAGCATCCATGTTGTAGGTGTATTTCCGGTGGCCGAACAAGTGGGCCGGGCCAACGCCGGTGTGGGGTGAGGGCACATCCTGGACAAGCTCAATAGTGCCATTTTTCACGCTGTCACCACGCAGCACATGCAGCACCAGCACGGCCGTAGAGATATAGGCTTTCTGGGTAGCTTCATTGTAGAACAGCTCCGAGTGCAGCGGGCGGCCCAGAACAACCACCGGAGCGGTTTTGACCAGGCGAGAGGCTACGGAATCCGGAAAGGCCGACACCTGGGCCAGGGCCGGTATTTGGCTGAGCAGCGTCAGCAGAACTAGTAGTATGGTTTTCATGGAGAAGTCAGGATAGGTCCTAGGGACGGGGGAGGTTAACGAGCGGCCTTCAGCAGCCCATGGTAGAAGCCAAAGCACTGCTGGTAGCTTTCCACGCTGAGGCTTTCGTTAAGCCCGTGGAGGCCCGCAGGATTGGTCATAGGAGAGAACTTGTATATGCGAGAGGTGAGGGGCTGAAAGTGGCGAGAGTCCGACAGGGCCACGAACAGGAAGGGAGTGGGTATTACATCCTGGATCTGCAGGCGGATCTGCTGCTCGATGAGCTGATACCCCGTAGCATTGGTTGGCGCGGCTGGTGATGGCTCCGATACCGTGCCTACCGGCTTTACCGTAACCCGCTGGTCAGGCAAGAGCGCCTGCACTTGCCGTACCGCCTCAGCGGAGCTGGTTCCCGGCAGCAGACGCAGGTTTACCGTGGCCTTGGCAGAAGTCGGCACCACGTTGTCTTTCACGCCTGCCTGCAGGATGGTTGGTACCAGCGTAGTGCGAACGGCCGCCGCGCCGCTGGCGGTTTTGGTGTAGGTGCTCAGAATCAGGGGGCGCAGCAGCCAGGCATTAGCGAAGGCCAGACGTTGCACGAACGGCAGGCGAGGGCCGATATGGGCGGCAAATTCATCCATGGACGGCGTGAACGAGGCCGGAAAGTTCTGCTTGCGCAAAGCCACTACGGCTTGTGCAATCAGGTCCGTGGCGGTTTCAGCTTCCGGTATCGAGGAATGGCCGCCCGCTACTTCAGCAGTCAGCTCCAGAGACAGATAGCCTTTTTCCGCCGTGCCGATCAGCGCCACGGGGGTTCCTTTCAGGCCGGGCACCCGGTCCGTAGTGACAAACCCGCCTTCATCCAGCACGAATTCCGGCTTGATACCGCGCTGCTGCAGCAACCGGGCCACCTGTTGGGCTCCCTGCTGGCCCCCGACTTCCTCATCATGGCCAAAGACAAAGTACACCGTCCGGGAAGGCTGAAACCCTGCTAGAAGCAGCTGTTCAGCCGCTTCTAGCAGGGCCGTAACATTGGCCTTGTTATCTACGGCTCCCCGGCCCCAGATCCGGTCCTGATGCACCTCCCCGGCCCACGGGTCATGTTCCCACTTAGCGGCGGTGCTTTCTTCCACCGGTACCACATCATAGTGCGCCATCAGCACGATAGGGGCCGCCTGAGCATCTTGGCCGGGCCAGGAGTAGAGTAGCGTGTACTGGTTGACAACTTCTCGCTTCAGCTGGGCGTGCACGCGGGGATAAGCCCGCTGCAGGAATCGGTGGAAGCCAAGGAACTGTGCCGAGTCGGGCGCCGCGCCCTGCTCCAGGGAAACTGTCCGGTACCGGATGGCCTGCCGGAAGTGGCTCAGGGCGCTATCCGGCAGGTTAAGTGGGCGGAGCGGTCCCACGGCCGGCGCAGCAGGCGGCGAGAATCGCAGGGTATTGAACACGAGCACGGCCCCGAGAAGGGCCGTGCAAGCAAGTAGGAACAGCAGCGATTTACGAAGCATATAGCTGGGTAAAAGGGTTATAGATCAGGTTACTCGTTTTCCGGACGGTTCATGCGCCGGTACAGAACCCGCATTTTGCGCGTCCGATGGAAGCCAGGTTCCGGCTGCAAGACTACATCAAGTTCATTAACCTTGCGGAAAGCTATTTCCTGCGACACGTAGCCGGCAAAGGATACGGCCAGCGTGCCTCCCGTGCGGGGCACCTCCAACAAGTAGCGTCCCCGACCATTGGTAATACACATTTTAGAGATCAGGCCCCCCGCAAACTTCACGGTGACGCCCGCCAGCGGATTATTCATTTCATCGAGGATGGTACCGGCTATGGTTTCTTTAGCAGGGTAAGCCAAAGAGTCGGGTCCCATTGCAGGGGCATTTTGGCCCACGGCCGGCCCAAGAAGGGCAAAGAAACCGGTGGCGGAGAGCAGGAGCAGAGCTGGCGCTTTCATGGGTCGCTGCTTACGGAGTGCTATTTTGACCTGCCAGCTGCGGGGTAGCAGCCTGTTCCGGGCTGCTTTCTACCAGAGGAGCGGCCAGTTGCACCGGCCGGGCCGGAGTCGCATCAATAGGCGGATCTTGGTGAATCACCAGAATAACGGGGAAGGGCCCTTTTTTGCCCGTATACAGCGTTACCGAGTAGTTGGGCCCAGTGTACCGTTCTCCCTGACATTCCAGGCAAGTAACGGGGGTAGCCTCGAACTTCAGGCGCTTCAGTTCCTTGCGGATAGGCTCAATGTTGCGGTTGGAAGTAGTCTTAAACAGTACGTCCACTGACCCGCCCGGCATTGGGCGCAAGCTGACCCAAGAGGTCGGCGTTTCCGTTTCGGTATCGTAATCGTAGTCGGTGGCGTTAGCCGTCCAATACGTTTCTTCCGTCTGGTTGACGTGGCCACGGTAGGCCCACTCTGGAGGGAACAGGGCCGCCGTCATTTTCTGCAGTGGCAAGCCCGCGGGCAAAGCACTTAATTTAAGAAGCTGATCCAGGCTCAGCGTCTGGGCAGCGGCCGGACCGGCGAGGAAAGCGGCCAGTACCGCTGCAAAGAGGATGCGAAGGTTTTTCATGGAAAAAGCGAGCGTAAAGTATGAAGGGGCATTCGGGGGTAGAAGGGCCAGAATTAGGTAAGGCCTGATACTATGGCACTTACCGGAAAGAAACTGCGTGATTTGGTTGGCTATAAAGCCAAAGGGCCCCTGGCGTTCCGATGAGGGAAGTCCAGGAGCCCGCTGGTTTACTCGATTACTTAATGTCGAACAGGAGTCCGCCGTAGACTAAGCGGCCCACCTGTGGACCACCGTACACCTGAATATTGGTGGCATTGGTCAGGTTCGACCCACCGATCTGCAGCGTGGTATGCAGCTTCGGCAACACATAGCCCACCTGAGCGTCGAGGCTGGAGTAGCTTTTCAGCTGGCCAGCGGCGAAGGGAGACTCAAACAAGTGGCCCTGGGCCCAGCGGTAGTTCACTGAGTAGTTGAAAACCTTCTTCAGCTCCCCATACGCGCCAATGTTGTACTTGTGCTTGGGCGTGTTGTAATAGGTCTGGAAGCTTTCCGGCAGGTTATCATCATGCAGCACATTAAGGGTATAGTTACCCGTCAGGCTGAATGCTTTCAGAGCCGTGTAGGTCAGGCCAACGGTGCTACCTGAGGCTTTAACTTCCTGGTTGGCGTTGGCCTGCACCTGAATTACGCGGGTTGTGCCCGACTGGAACGGACGCGCACTGGTAGCAGCAGCAGCCATTTGAGGAACCGTGGGCTTAGAACCGTCTACATTGGAAATCACGCGGATCTGACCAATAAAGTCATTGTAGCGCGAGTTGTAGTAGTTCACATCCAATACCAGGTTCGGCAGCAGAAGGCCTTTATAGCCCAGTTCCCAGGTCGATACACGCTCTGGCTTCAGGCGCTCGGCGTTGACGGCGTAGGCGTCCAGCTCTTGCTGAGCCGTTGCCGGATTACGCAGGATGCGGCCGAGTTGAGAAGCGGCCGCCGTAGAGTAGCCGGAGAAGCCATTGCTAATGTTGCCGAGCAGCAGAACCCGGGCCAGATCCAACGACAGGTATTGTCCTTGCTGCGTGGGGCTGCGGTAGGCCTGGTTGTAGCTGGCGCGGAAGTTATGCGTCTGGGCCTGGTCGAGCGAATACACGGCTGAGGCACGAGGCGAGAATACCGGCTTAAAGTTCTTGCTATCATCCATGCGGCCTGCAGCCGTGAGCTTCAGACGATTGCGCAGTAGCTCTTTCGAGATTTGAGCGTAGCCCCCATACTCGTAGTTCACCAGACGCTTGCCATCCCGGTCACTGAACAACAGTCCGTCGGAACCCAGGCGATACTGCCGGTAGGCGCCGCCCACAATCAGATTTACCGCCTTTAGCTTGAAGTCATACTGGCCCGAAATATCATTCAGCAGAGAGCTGGGGTTGATGCGCGAACCGATGCCGGGGGTAGCATCCGAAATCACCTTCTTGCGGGTTTGCTCAAAGCCTGGGGTGCCGGGTACCAACTGGAAGGGGTTGGCAGCTCCCTGAGCGGCCGCTTCAGCGCCGGCCGTATTGCCGGGGTTACGGGCCAGGAAGGTGTTGTAGGCAACAGCATACGCCTGGAAATACTGCTGGGCATAGGTAGCGCCGGCCGCGCTGTTCGGATCAACCGACGTTTGCATAAATGCCCCCGTGAATGGCAGATCGTAGGAGTTGGCGCCGAAGTCCTGAGTCTGATAAGCCCGCAGATACCAATTGTCGCTTTTCAACTCCGCACGCCATTGGTTGGTAGCGAAATCCTTGAAGCGGTAGCGGTTGGTAAACTGGTAAGCCGTCGTGCCCGAGGCCCGCTTGAATTCGATCATGGCCTTGATCTTATCCGTCACTAGGTAATGCACGGAAGGAACAATGCGGTAAAGCTTGGCCTTGTAATCGTTGTCAATCAGCTCGCGTTCCGTCCAGCCGGGCATGAAAACCGTCTTGCCGGCCAGAGCGCCACCCGTGGCACCGAACGTATTGCCTACGTCCCCATAGCGGTTTACTGCATCGTAGCCAAGGCCTGAGCCCGCTGGGTTGTTGCCGGCCGCGTAGGATTCCCCCAGGGCATCGTAATTGTTGGCAATCCAGTCATTGGCGCTGGCATAGCTGCCACTCACCTTGAAGGCGAACTTACGGCCGATCCGCTGGGCATACCGCAGCTGGCCATCCAAGTAGTCACGGTTGCCGCCGCGCAGGCGAACGGACAGGCCTTCATACTCAAAAGGCGACTTGGAGTTGGTCAGTACCACGCCGTTAAAGGCATTGGCACCGTACAGGGCCGAGCTAGGCCCGTGCAGCACTTCTACGGAAGCAATATCCAGCTCCGGAAGGCCCAGCGCGTTACCAGCGTTGATGTTCAGGGAAGGAGACTGGGTATCCATCAGGTCCACCAGTTGCACCAGACGCTCAGAGGTAGCACCGCCGAAGCCACGCGTACTCAGGCTGGCCATAAACATGCCGCTGGTTGTCACGTCCACGCCCTTCTGCCGGGCAAGGCTGGTAATCAGGTCCGGCTGGGTTAGACGCGAAAGCTGCAGGGTATTCACCTTGTCCACTGTCACAGGAGCCCGCAGAATGTTTTCCTCCACGCGGGAGGCCGATACTACCACTTCATTGATCTGGGCGGCCGAGGGCTGCAGGATAATGGAGAGGGGACGAACCGTATTGGTGAGGGTATCCGTCGAGGTAAGGTACCCCACGAAGGATACGGAAAGAGGGGCTGGAATCAGATTGGCCGGAACCATCAGCCGGAATGTGCCGGCCGAGTTGGTAGTAGAGCCAATGTAGGTGCCTTTCACAAACACCGTTGCGCCGGGTAATGGCTCACCGGCATCGGTCTGAACCGTGCCGTAGTATTCGACGGGAGCCGCTTGCTGAGCATAGGAAGCGATGGGAGCACTCAGCACAAGACCCAGCGTGCATAATTGGAGAAATGGGCGCATACTTTTCGTTTGAGGAATGGAAACAGGGTTTAGAGTGGCAGATAAGTGTGGTGGTAGGGAGAGCAGGGCGGAATCAAACTATCAGGTGGGCAGCTACTCATCGGGCGGCTGCAGCCAGGGCCGGCCCGGCAGGTGCAACTGCCAGCCGAGTTGCCGGCCGGGGATGATGTGGCGCTGGGGCGGGGTGCCATCGGCGCTTTCCATCCAGACCAGCACCGACCCGTTGCGGCCTCGGTACCAGGTGCCCTCCGCCGTTAGGCAAGGGAGAACCCGGCTACCGCGAAGTCGCGGCTCAGAGAGCAGGAAGGCTCGGTAAACCAGATGCCGGATTATTACCATGTTGGGCAAAGATAGAAAGTCGGATTGAATGCAATTAATTCTAATCGCGTTTCATCGGGCGGTTGGGGCTGAAAGATGCTGCTAGTTACGAGGGTTTGCGTATAAATAGCAACAAAAAACCTCATTTTATTATTTATGGTGGCCCTTTGCAATTATTTTAAGGATTTGTATAATCTCTTGAATAGTCCTTAACTAATCTTTGTTGAATGCTGTTAAATTGGAACATGGTCCGCTCGATTGCGTATAAAAGACAACAACGTAAACCCTTTTATTGCCTACTTATGGGAGCTACTGACATTGCCCTGAGCGGCCCCGGCACCTCGATGTATGATGCCTACCAGCGGTTGCATGAACAATCCAAGCAGCAGGACGGCGAGGATGCTTACAGTGGAGGCTTCAACACCATCTGCCATTACAATGACCTGACCGACGAATGGCGCAACAGTGGGCGGGAGGCCAGCGAGTACCTGGAAGATGAGGAACGGATGGAGAGGCTGGATTCGCGGGAGGTAAATGCCGTCTGTCTGCGGCCCCCGACCAGCCAGCGCGAAGGCGAGTATCTGTTTGTCGGCTGGGCCGCAGAATAGGAGGCAGAAAAGCCCGGCACTTGGGAAGGTGGCCGGGCTTTTTTGTGGGCTGGCATCAGGAAGTAAAATACCCTGAAAAAGGCGATTCTGTAACTCTGAGGGGGTTTAATGCGTATAAAAGACAACAACGCAAGCTAACCTTTCACCCCTTTTTTGTAGTCGTATGAGTTCTACAACTGTTTCCGTACTGCCCCAAGTTGATGCCGAGGTTGAATTGAAATCCATTCCCCTTACGGCCATCTATGTTGCCGATAATTACCGGAGCGCGATAAATCCGGTAGGGCTGGAGTCACTGGCCGAAAGCATCCGGACCGGAGGCCTGATTCAACCCGTTGCCGTGCGGCCCTTGGAGGAGCCTTTCGATGGCTTTTCTTACGCTCTGATTGCCGGTTTTCGCCGCCATGCCGCCCATGAGCTGGCCCAGCTGCCTACGATTCTAGCCACCATCCGGCACATGAGCGCCCAGCAAGCTGAAATTTACAGGTTGGTTGAGAACATCCAGCGCGAGAACCCTCACCCTGCCGATGAGGCCGTAGCCGTGGGTAAATTGTCCCAGCAGGGAATGAATACGGACGAAATTGCGGCCTACTTAGGCCAGAGTGCCCGTTGGGTAACCCAGCGCCGCGCCATCAGCGAACTGCTGCCGGAGTGGCTGACGGACCTGCGGCAGGACAAGCTGACGCTCGGCGGGGCCGAGGAACTGAGCCGCTGGCCTGAATCGGTACAGGTGCGGTGCCTGAGCCACCGTTCTCAGTACCTAGTAAACGAGCAGTCAGTAAAGAATTGGGTTAGCCGGGAAAAGCAGGTACTTGCCAGTGCCCCTTGGGCGTTGGAGGACGCGGCTTTGTACCCTGCTGCCGGAGCTTGCACCAGCTGCCCCAAGCGCAGCAGCTGTAGCGTAGTGCTGTTTGCAGAGCTGGCCGAGCAGGGCAAAGATACCTGCCTCGACAGCGGCTGCTGGAACAAGAAAATGGAGCTTCGCATCGAGCAGGTGCTATCCGAGCAGAAAGAGTTGGAAGGGGATAAGCCCGTAGTGCGGCTGACGACCAAATATTGGGAGGCTCCCGCTGGGGCGCTGAAACCGGAGAAGTACGAGGTAACTAAAAAGAAGAAGGGAACCGTAGTCGGGGTGTACGTAGATGGGGCCAACGCCGGGAAAGTGGTGCGGGTGCAGCTTACGGAAGTTACGGCCAAAGCCATTGAGCAAGGAAAGGTAGAGCTGACCCAAGGCGAGAAGAACCGGGATACGCGCCAGAAGCGCCTACTTAAGGAGGCCGGAAAACGGGTGCTGGCTGATCGGTGCTACCACGCCCTCCAGCAGTTCAGCGATGAGGCCAAAGCCGCCCGTTTGCGGGTTTTAGGCCTAGTTGTAGCTGAAAGCCTGATGCGCGGACGCAACCTCGATACGCTGACGCTGGCCGAGCTTTCCCGTACATGGGGCTGGGAGGAAGTAGGCAAAAACGGGCCTGAACTGAAAGGACGCACTTATAAAGATTGGGTAGTAGAGCAGGTGCTATCGGTGGCCCCCAGCGAGGCCATGCTTACCCAGCTGCTGCTGTTTTCCGTCACCCACCGCGACTTAGCCAACGAGTGGACGGACTATCAACAGAATGCCGCTGGCTTGGTAGCCGACCCGCAGGTGAAAGAAGGCCTGACCGAAGCGGCGCAGGAACTGTTTGAGTCGGAGTACGACCCGCGCACCCTGCGTGCCCGAAAGCTGCCGATGGGCCATGAAACCCAGCTTACGCCGGAAGTGGCACCCGACGAGGTGGAACTAGCATCCAGCGCCCAAGCCGCCTAAGTTGCCCTTACCTGCATCACCGGGGCCGCGCAGATCAGATTCTGATTTTGCGCGGCCCCTTTTGTTGCGATTAAATTTAGTTGCATAGGTCTTAACTTTGCCCTACTTTCAACAACGGAAAGTCGTTGCAATTGACAATAAACAGCAACAACGCTAGTCTTTTTCCCCCAACTGCCCATGAATGAGAACTTGTCGGCTGTGCTGGAGCGAATCCAGCAGCAGGTAGAGCAACGTGCCCCCCAGGGCAGTAGCCCCGCGCTTACTCAGGAATGGAGCCAGTTGCTGCAGCAGCTGCTAGTGGAAGCCCTGCCGGGCCTTCTGGAGAGTGCGCCTTCGCTGGTGCTCGCTGCCCCACCCACTTCGCCCCAGGCCTTAGCTGGTCTGGCCCGGGCGGTGCGGCGCTGGGATGAGCACACCGGCTTTCTGCCTTGCCCGCCCAATATGCTCTACCTGGTTTCCATGCTGAAACAGGAAGGGTTTGCCTTGCAATACCAGCCGCAGGCAGAGGCCCTAGCTCCTGCCCAGGCCGCATAACCCCTTCTCGATACTACCTCTTACTCCGCATCCTACATCTTATGGTAGCCATTTCCCTTCTCCAGCCCTGGGCCACACTTGCCGCGCTGGGGCTGAAAGTCAATGAAACCCGGTCCTGGACCACCGGCATTCAAGGTACGCTGGCCATTCATGCCAGCCTCGGCAAAATGAGCAAGATCCGTCGGCTGTGCGCCGAGGACGAGCATATCAGTGCCGCCCTGAATGCGCTGGGCCTGGGGTTTGACGACCTACCCCGAGGGGGAATAGTCGGGTTGGTTCGCCTGGATGGTGTTTCTCGCATTATCGGCCCTGATGCGGGGCTTTTACTCGACAATAAGATGCCGACGCTCAACCCAGCGGAGTTGAGCCCTCAGGAGCGAGCATTTGGCGACTATACTCCCGGCCGCTTTGCCTGGGCCATGAGTGAGGCCCGCGCCCTGGAGCAGTTGGTAGCCTGTCGAGGGCAGCAGCGCCTGTGGATGCTGCCGGACCTGATCCGTGACAAGGTATACGCGGCCTTGCCTCAACCGGAAGCGCAACTCGTGGCAGTGTAGATCTACTCCCTTTTCCCTTCAGTTTAATGAACCAGTCCTTACAGCACATTGCCGATAGTTTAGGCAAAGGAGGCACCCAGTTGGTTGCCTTGTTTCTAATGGGAGTGCCCGTCTGGCACGTAGCCGGTAAAGTGCGGCGCTGGGCCGCCCGCCGCCGCCAGCGGTTGTTGCCGGCCGCGCTGCTGCTGAGCGTCGGCGCCCACGCCCAGGGCTTCCCGGCCGGGGCCGCAACGGTGCAGAACTACGACACAACAACCGTGAGTTGGACCCTGCCCGCAGGCATGAGCCATAAAGTAGCCCGGCAGGCCGCGCTGACCTTGACGAAAATGGGTACCACGCAGGATAAAACGCGGCTGACAACGGCTGACAGTGCTTTTCTCTACAAATGGATGCCGGGCGTACTGGAGCCGCCCAAACGGCGTCGCTAAATCATCTACCACTCTAACTGCCTGCTATCATGTTCGCCCTCCTTGTTCCATTAAGCCCAACGGGTATGCATCTCTTTACCGAGTTGGTAGAAAGTACTATGCAGGAATTGGCCAGCACGCACGCCCTGGCCTTACTACTGAGTACAGTGGGCCTGGCAGGGGTAGCATTTGTGTTGTGCACCTTGCGCGTATCCCGTCCGTTGCCGGCGCTGACCCGCGGCATGCTGCTCATCAGCCTGCTGCTATTTCTGGCTAGTCTGGCTTTTGCGCCAGTATTAGTGCTGGCCGTGCTGAGCTGGGCCAGTGTAGCGATGCTGCTGGTAGTTGATGAGTTGCTGATGGTGCGCAACCAACGCCGGCAGTCAGCAGAATAGCGCCGACGTTGTAGCAAAGGCAAAAGGGCTTCCGGTAGTGAACCGGAAGCCCTTTTGTTTGTGGCCTGGTCAGCTGACCAGGCCTTATACTGTGTGCATTGTGCGGTGTGGCGGCTGGCCTACTTGCGCCAGCCTGGTAGGCAGAGAGCGGAATTGGAAGCAGTACGGGCTGCTATTCAGGTGTTTTTAAGCGGGTAAGCAGTTCGTTGCAGAGATCGTTGATTTTATCGGCCATGCCTTCATCATCCGTAGCCCGGCTAATATCTTCGGCCAGCGCTCCAATGGTATCAATATAGAACCGCTTTAAGTGCTCGATAGGCATTTCTTTCGTCCACAGCCCTATTCGCATTGTGCCGGCTTCCTGTTTGTTCCAAATGGAGATATTCAGCGCGTGCGCTTCTTGATCAACGGCTTCACTACCTGGCTCGCCCGTGCTTTGCCAGTGAATGGCCTCCGGGACTTTGTGCTCGTCGAGCGTAACGGTGAAATGTAGTTCAGATTTCTTCATAGGTAGAAAGGTTAGGTGTGTGTAGGGAACTCTGTTCAGGGGCGATTAAAATCAGCTAAATACAAAATGACTTATTAGGGGGTGACCCTACGGGTCGGGCTATCCGGGGCTCCGCTTCGCTGCGGTGCTCCGCACTAAACCCCTCCTATCCCTCACCCAGCATACGCAGCCAAAAAAGCGGGGCAGCAGGGTGTAAGATCTTATTCAGGTTAATTTAAATGACACTTTAAACGGCGTAGAGGCTGCTTTTTGCGTATAAAGAGCAACACTTTGCAACTAAATTTTTATGGAAAGTACATCATTTGAGGCAACCTATTTCGTGTACGATGAAATTGATTCACCAGTAGTCGGTAACTGTCCAGCTTGCGGGGGGAGGCTTTTCTTGCTGAAGCGGCTGAAGCAGCCCAGGCTATTGAAAATCCAAGTGGCGAGCCGTTGGACATTCCGGAAGGCCTGGCATGGTGCCCGGCGTGCCTGCGTGCGGTGGAGGCCGTGCCGGAGGAGGAATAGCCGGTATTGAAGCGGGGCAGTTGGGGAGAAAAAGCCCGAAAGGAGTAAATAGAGGGGGTTTTTTGTTGACTTTTATAAACGCTAGGGGTTCCCAAACGTATAAGAAGTATACAACGCAAGCAACCAACCTCCCTCCTTTTTAACCGCCTTTGCCATGTGTGCTTCTTCCGCCTCCGCTTCGACTACTGACCGCCCAGACCGCAAACAACAGAATCAGGGCCAAAACTGGATTAGCCAGCGCGTCCGGTTAGCTATCTATATGCGTGACGGTTTTGCTTGTGCTTACTGCGCACGAGGCATTGAGGCAGGTTTGACGCTCACTCTTGACCACATTGTACCTTACTCCAAAGGCGGGGCAATCAAAGACCCCAAAAACCTGATTACCGCTTGCCTGAACTGCAATAGCTCACGCGGCAACCGTAGCCTGAAGGATTTTGTAGCCGTATCGGCCCCCTACCACCAGCGCGACCCCGCCGAGGTACTGAACTTCATTCGCCTGCACCGCCAGCGCGTGTTGAAGCTGAAAGTAGCCGGGCAGATGATAGCCCAAAGCGGGAGCTGCCGCAAGGTATTGGATATAGTACAAGGTGGGGGGCTGATTTAGCCCCCACCAGTAGTACCCAGCGGCGCTACTGGCCCGGTGCGGATTGGCCGGGGGCGGGCATCGAGCCCGCCCCCGGCCAGAAAGGAACCCCGGTCGAACCCTTACTGATAAGCGGTTTTTATAGCTGGGCGGTAGGGGTAAAAGTGCATTTGAAGGCAAATTGAGGGGTTATTTGTTGTCTTTTATTAATCCTTAGCCGCCCAATTTCGTTTAATAGGTATAGGGCGCAGCCCTCTCACCGAATAGCTTTCTTTATGCTCAACACGGCCACTTCCGCCCCCGAAACTCAGCCCTTCACTCAACAGGCTTACGCCTTAGGCCGGGAGGCCCAACAGGGCGGCATGATGGAAGTGCCGGCCCAGGATGCCAACCTTTGGCCCCTGCTTCAGGGGTTGCAGGTGGGGCAGGGGCTGCCGGTGCTCCAGGCCTGGCAGCAAGGCTACCGGCACCAGCAGGACGAGCACCAAATCCGCGAGTTTGCCGACCAGTTGGGCCGGGCCGAGGAAGTAAACCAGCTGATGCAGGCAGGCCTGACCGATGCAGCGCGGGCCGGGCTATGGTGGCAGCTATTCAACCAGTTGCCGGACGCCGCTTAAAGTGCTCCCCATTTCTCAGATGTACGATTCTTACCCTAGCGTCCTTCTTATGTGCCTTGCTCCAACGCAGACCCACCAGCCGATTGCCATTCCCAGCCGCCAGCAGGTGCGGCAGGACGCTACGGAACTCCTAGACAGCTTTATGGCCATAGAGGCGGATACGAATTGCCCAGGGCTGATGCAGGCGGGTTTCGATATGCCGGCCATCCGGGCGCGGGTTAAGCAATTGAGCAACACCGTTCGCGCCTATTGCCGGGAGGCCTTTATCCGCTATCAGCACCCCACCAGCGCCGCCGAGGCCCTGCACGCGGCCACGGTAGCCCACGCCTATTTCGTGGCTACCTACCAAACGCCGGAGCGGGCCGTGGCCATTGCCCAGCTCCGTCTGACGGAAGATGCTTTACACCTGCTTATTGGCCAGCGCGTGCGCTATCCCAGCCGCTCGATGGAGGGAGGGCAAACCATCGGCACCGTGCTCGATACTTACGATGCGGGAGATATACGCGTCGATACGGACGGAGTGATCGGGTGGCAGGAGTGCGAGTTGGTAGCCTAGTAGCCCTTTTTTCAGTTTTCTAGCCCTAATTCTAGTATATGAAGCTTTCCTTTGACCCGGAAACCCTACTTCCTGCTGTGCTGCCGGCTACAATGCCCGATTGGGCAAAGCAGATGGGTGCTCTCTTACCCGTAGCTAGCGGGCAGTATGACCTGGCTTTATTGCGCCGGCAGCAGCAGCTGCTACGCAAGTTGGGTGCACGACTGGAGGAACAGGGAGCCGCGCCGTTCCTGATTGAACACCTCGACAACGTAGCCGACCTGTTGGGCGCCCTGGTTACACCCTACCTGAAAAAGCTCGATACGCTGGGCGACAACGCGACGGAGGATATTGAACCGGAATGGCTGCCCGATTTTTCGCCCTTGCCCGTGTTCTGGCAGCCCATCGACCCGGCCGTGGAGGTGAGTAGCGAAACGGTAGAGGCCTTCGACCAGCTTGCGGGCCGGCCCGACGTGCTTATCAGCGTAGCGGGCGGCGTAGCCGAAATTGCCTACCAGCGGCCCAGCCTAGTTGTAGAAATAGTGGATTACGACAACCTAGGCCAGGAGGAAGCCCAGCAGGAACTGAACCGTCTGCTGGGAGGCATCAACGACCCGGGCGACTGGATACCGGAGTACCCGCAGGCTGCCGAGCCAGACCCCGAGCAGGTACCGGTGGCCAGCACGGTGCAGCCTTCAGCGGTGGCCCCAGAGCAAGCAGCGGCGGCTACGTCGGGCCTGAGCCAAAATGCGCTCATCCTTGCTTCCGGCCAGAATGCTACCGTTGAGGATGTGGCACACGTAATGAAGGCCGACCAGAAGAAAGCCAAGAAGCTTTTTAAGGAAATGCAGGGCATCTATTCGCCCACGCCTACCCTGTTTCAGCTGGCTCTGTTCAACGGTGAAAACGACCTGGAGAAGATGCTGAAAAGTGTCATGGAGGCCCGTAAACAGGCTTCTGCAAACCGCTAACAAACCCTTTCTGCCCTATGGCCCCAGTTCAAGTGTTTGAATCTGTTTCGGTGGTGGCCGGTGATGTAGTCCGTTACCAGGTTCCGGGCCGGGAAGTAAAGGGCTGGGCCTGCCCTACTTCTCAGTTCGTGCTGGAGGTGAACGAAGCCGGGGACGTGCTGACCGCAAAGGACGGTTGGCGTCCGGCCGGTTCCTTCACCTGGCACCGGCCAGTGCCGGCCATGCAGCGCACGCCCACCAGTCAGGACTGCGCCATCTTCGCCCAGGGCCGCAGCTGGTTTATCTTAGGCAAGGCCTTGCCCAAAGAGCGTTACGTGTTGACTGAACGACAGCAGCGTAATGGGGCCATGCGGGCGAAACGCGAGGTGGAACGGGCAGCAAAAGCCCATAAAAAAGCCCTTCAGCGCACTCCTCCCCTTTTTTACGAGCAGCCGCAGGGGCCCTTGCCGCGCTACTCGACGGCTGAGCAAGCCAACGCACATTTGCGCCTGATCCGCGACGACTTTACCGAAAACCGCCGCGAGTGCCGGGCGCGAACAATCCGGGGCATCCGTGCGCGTCTGGCCAGCTACTCTCCCCAGGAGGTTGCCCGCCTGCACGCACTCTGGCAGGGACAGGGCTGGGCCAGTGGAATAGAGTACCTGGCTGGCTTTCTGCATACCCAGGAATGTCTGCAACAACAAGCCAAAAAAGCGATTTAGAAGCTCTTATCTTCGCCCGTAAGCCCGAGCAGGTAGCGCCCCGGCTACTCCTTATATATATACGGTGCGAAAAAGCATTTTCAGCAACTATCATTCGTGAAGCAAAACGGCGCTCTTTCTACATGATGTTTACTCGATTAGTAGCCGGCCTAAGCCTAGGCGTCGGCGTCCTTTTACCCATGGCCAGCCAGGCGCAGGGCTATGCAGAAGGTGTAGGCCTGAGCTATGAAGTTCTGCCTCTCAAACTAACCGCCGACGACACCCAGCGCACCTTCCGGGCCGATGTGTTCCGGGCTAACGTGATTCTCCCGCTACTAGTCAGTGCCGACAGTACCGGCAGCGTATTGGTTGGAACGAGCCTGGAGCACCTGCGCTTCACCGGAGAACGTCCGGGATTCCCGGTGCGCAGCGTGACTGGAATCTTACCGCTGGTAGGCTACCGGAAACGGCTTTCCCCTCAGCTCGAACTGACGGCCCTCGCTTTGCCCGCCCTGAATTCTGACTTGCGCGACGTGCAGGCGCGCGACCTTACCTGGGGCGGCGTGGTTCGGGCTGGCTACCGTACCAGTGCCCGCCGAGCCTACCGCTTAACGCTGGGCTACCGGCAGCAGTTTTACGGACCACAGTACATCGTGCTGCTGGGCCTTGATTGGCAGCTGGGCCAGCGGTGGCGGGCCTTTGGCGACCTGCCGACCACCTTTACGCTCAGCTATGCTGCTTCGCCCAAGTTTGCCGCAGGCTTCAACCTGAACGGCATTAATACTGCCTACCGCCTGCAAGACCGGGACCGGTATTTTCAGTATCAGCAGGGCCATTACGGGTTGTTTGCCGAGGCTTACGTTAGTGCTCATTGGGCCCTGCGCGCAACCGCAGCGTATGCCGTGACGCGCCGGCTCGATGTTTTTGAGAAGAACGATCAGTGGCCCGCGACAATCGACTACATTGGCCTGGGCCAGGAGCCGGTACCGCTCAATCCGTTGATCGAAAAAGGCCCAGCCTTTAAGGTGGCCCTCAGCTACCGAGTAGCAACCCCCTGATCTTTTAGCTGGCTTTGCCTATGCCCTTTCATTTAGCTGTGCTGCTCTGGCTACTCGCCGGAACGTTGTCGGCCATCTTCTTTTACCTGCGCAAAATCTGGAAGCTCCGGCAGGCCGGTAAAACCTGGGAGCAGCACATCGAAGAATGGAACGACTTGGTGAATGACGAATTTGCCGACGAACTCGAACTCGAACCCGAGCCCGCTCCATCAGTCAATGACTATATATGGAAGGGTATATTGGTTGACTTGCTGCTGTGGCCTATATCGTGGTTAGCTTATATTAACAATCGGGTACAGAAACGAGAAATGTGGTAAATTGTATTTTACTACACAGAAATACTATAAAAGCCGGATATGTCACATATTCGGTTTTTTGTTGCACTTAAAACGATAACATCGGATAATCTTTACTTATCCGACCTTATTTACCTAGCTTTGACGAGCCGGTATATCTGACTTTTTGCATGCTCAAAGACGATGATCCGCCGCCCGTACCCTTCACATTTGCCTCGACCCGTATGGAGCACTTGCCAAGTATAACCGAAAGCACCCGGGCCGTGGGGCAGGCGCGGCACCTGAATGACTATGCCGAGAAGGCCGGGCGCTACGTGGCCGCTGGCCTGGAGGGTGCAGCCAATACCAAGGAAGCCTACGCCGGCGACTGGCGCCGCTTCACGGCCTGGTGCACCGAGTATAATTGCCAGCCGTTACCGGCCGACGTGCCGACGTTGGTTGGGTTCGTTACGCACCTGACGGAACTGGGGCGCAAGACCGCCACCATTCGGCGGCATATTGCCTCGATTGCCAAGGCCCACCGGCTGGCCAGCCAGCCGGTTCCCAGTACGGACGACCAGTTTAAGGTGTTCATGGAGGGCGTTAGTCGCGTGGAAGGCGTGCGCCAGAAGCAAGCCCCGGCCTTCAAACTGGAGCATTTCAAACGGGCCGTGCAGGAAATCGACACCAGCCGGCCGGCCGGCCTGCGGGACCGGGCCTTGCTGCTGCTGGGCTTCAGCGGGGCCTTTCGCCGCGACGAGCTGGCGAGTGTGAACATCGAGCATTTGCAGCAGGACGAAGAAGGCTTGCTCATTGACCTGCCGCGCAGCAAAACCAACCAGAAGGGCGAGAGCGAGGAAAAGGCGGTGTTCTACTCCCCGGACCGGCGTACCTGCCCGGTGCGGGCCGTCATGGAATGGGTCAGCTACCTACAGGCGCAGGGCCGCAGTACGGGGCCGCTGTTTCTGTCCTTTCGCCGCGGCCAGCACCTGAGCAAACGCCGGCTCAATACCGACGCCATCAACCTGATCGTGCAGCAGTACCTGGGCAAGCAGTATACCTCGCACTCGCTGCGGGCCTCCTTCGTGACCATTGCCAAATTGAAGGGCATCGACGACAGCAAGATTATGAATCAGACCAAGCACAAGACCACGGCTATGATTCGCCGCTACACGCGCCTAGATAGCGTCCGGCAGCATAATGCCGCCCAGGAAATAGGCTTATAACTAGCTCAATATCATCGAATGGCTATTCAGGATATCATCCTTAAAGAAGGAGAAAGCACCTTCGTAGATTTCAAAAAGACGGCGTATAAACCGGAAATATTTTTCGACTTCATCAAGGATGTGATGGCAATGGCCAACGCGCCGGTTGAGGAAGATAGGTACCTCATCGTGGGTGTAAAACACTACGTAGATAATAGCCGGGACCTCATTGGCTTACTGCCTGATGATCTGCTAGATGATGCTGTTTACCATCAGTTACTGCGGGATCATGTGGAGCCGCTTATTCCCTTTGAGTATTTCTATACTACAGTACAGGGGAAGTTGATAGGGGTATTCAGAATATATAATACTCATCCTCCTTATATGATGCGCAAGGAGTTTGAGCGCGGTAAGCAAAAATTGCAGGTAGGAGACTCCTTCATTCGAGTTGGCACGTCTACCGCTCGGATAACGAGAGCCGATATTGATCAAATGTTTAAACGGCGGCTTACAGCAGATCCGTTCGCCGGCAAACTGCGGGTACTACTGATGGTAAATGGCGTAACCACGGCAACCGCATCCACATGCGCCGACAAAGTATTTCCATCAGAAGCTAACCGCCAGAAAATAACCCGTATTCTAGCGGATAAGCGCGAAAAAGAACGATTAGATAAGGAGAAGGCACAAACCAATTGGAGCACTCACCTAGTATCACAGCATCTACAGTCGCTCCAGGGGACCAGCTTAGCGGCACTGGCCGGCAGAATGCAAGGGGGCAGCAGATACGAGGATCGAACTATTGAGCAACTGGAAAAGAATCTGGCGGAGGTAGAGAGTACCTACCGAGAACACGATCTGTATGCCAAATTCGAGGAGCAGGCCCACCAGCTGAATTTTCTACTGGTAAATGACAGCGATCAATACGTGGAGGATTGCTCCATTACCATCACGTTTAAAAATGATCCGGGTGTAAGTATTGCCACTAAAATCCACCCAGATCCAGCCCAGCAGCATAATTATTCAGCGCACGTTTTCCGCTTAGGTTACCCGTCCGTGCAGGAGTACAGGGGGTATTATATGATTGAAGGCAGTATTAAGAGTATAAAGCATGGGGTTCAAAACGAGGCTTTTCAGCAGGCTTTGCGCCTATACATTCCTGGGCAGGCCGCTGGCCAGCAACTGCTTTTTAAAGTAGCCTTGACCGCGAAAAACCTGAAGCAGGAGTTTACGCAGGAGCTAGTGCTTACCATTCAGTAAGGCCTTTGTGTACCGCTGGCAAGACCGGTCCAACGGGAACTCATTCTTTCGATTCGCTGACGGCGATGCCTTCCGCTGTAAAGAATCTCCCACTACTTCGTTAACTCTGCGGTGGTTATTCAGATGCCACTTTTACCCCCAAGTATCGTGATGGAAAATTTTACCTATGAATACGTTTCTGGCACCGTAGTAAGCTCGCAAAAGCACACCCAGACGCACATGTATACTGAAGGCGGCGGAGGCCAGATTACCACCGGGCGAAATTTAGTGGGTGATCCAGTATTACGGGGTAAAATCGAGGCTCCGGTTATTAAGTCGTACAATACGACAACCCATGAAATCTTTCTGCAGCTGGAAAATGGGCCGGAAATGAGCATCAAATTCTTGCAGGATGACATAGCCGTGCGGGAGGGCCATAAAATTACCTTGATAGCGGTATTTCGGGCGGGAGAATCAACCGGATATTACGCGTGTCTATTCAATCACAATACCCGTTCAACCGCTGCCTTATTGAGCAACCTGCAACGTAGAGAGCTAACGACTCCTTATTTGAAAATCACTGAAGCCCCCACGGCACCGCCACAGGAAGCAACGCCCCAGAATAAAGGCCTCCTGGGCGGGCTAGCTGCGTCATATCGTAAGGCGGTTGACAATGTAGCTTCGGTGTGGAAGGATACTTCTTCCGAAGCGCTGTATGCCTATCAAAACAGAAATACAGATGCTCCAATGTCACAATACGAACTCGATCACCCTCGCGCCCTGATGCTCGCTCAGGTCATAAACGAGGCATTGTTGCGGTTGCAGCAGTAGTAACGCCCGAGGACAGGGAGTTCCCGAATGCGCAGGGCATAGGGAAGTATATTGTTTATTCGATCCGCTGAGTGCCGTTACGTTCTGCTGAGGATATGACCCATGAAACCCTACACAGCGTGCTGGCCCGCGCCAACGGCGGCGATGGCCCCGAAATTCTTATCCTACGCCCGCTTACCGAGTCCGTAGTGTGGGCCAGTCTGTGGCTGGAAGCCCCCAGGCCGGACCAGACCGACCGGCGCCAGCACGGATCTAAGGTGTACCTGATTCGCAATGAGCTACAGGAATACGTAGGTATCGTGTTGGATCATGGGCCAGCGGATCTGCATGTTTATGTGCCGCCGCAGCACCGGGGCCATCACTATATGAGCAAGGCCTTACGGGAGGTAATCCTACCGCACCTTTTCCTGGATGGGCGGGAGGTCCAGCACATTACCATTAGCCGCAATTTCGGCCGTAAGACGTTTGAAGCAGCGCAGAATGCCGCCCTGGCCGCAGGCTTTGTGCCGGTGCACAGAGCGGAGGATGAGGAGCAAAATATTGCAACGCTGGAGTTTACGCCAGTGAATCCGGACGATATGCCCTACTACCCCGGCACCGACACCGAGCCGAGTGCGGAGCGCCTGCAGCAGATAAAGCGGCAGTTGGCTTATCACGCTTCCTGCCTGCAGCTGCTAAGCGATGAAGTAGCCATGCACCTTGCCGACGACTTCCTGCCGGAGGAAATAGAGGAGTTGGCCATAGACGTGCACGGCCTGTATGATAAAATACAGCGGGCGGTGCGGGAGATGAAGGAACGGTAAGTGGCCCAAGTGTCGGGGTGTGCTATTAAAATTAGTTGCAATCCGTTTTTGTCTGTAAGTTTGACGAGCGGGCACATACCAGCTGAAGTAGCGGAGGAGCAGGGTGCTCCTAACCCTCTGCTGGCCTATACCTTGGCTCGTTCTACTTTATGTACTTACAGGTACTCCGTCAGCATATCGCCCCTATGCCCCTGAGTGCAGGCTTCAAGGAGCAGCTTAGTAGCGAAGTCGAACTACAGGCTTACCTGTTTTATCTGGAGTTGCCGCCGTTGCTGGCCCCTTTGTTTCCCCGCGTGAGCCCCCACCAGCTCGATGCGCTGACCGTCAACAACTACCTCTATTTTCGGTTTGTGCTGGCTAGTGAAAACCAGCGGGACGCGGGGCCATCGGCAGAACAGTGGCCTTGGTTAAAAGTTTGGTACAAAAGTCGCATTTGAGCTTACATACAACTGTGTATCAGCTATTTTTGGGCATCACAATAGCCGGAACCACACTTCCCGCTAAGCCCATGCAGGCATTATCAGGCTCCTGTAACGGTTGTACCGCCCTTTTAAGGGTGTTGTTAAACAACACCCTGGGACCCAGTGACCCGTGTAAGGTTTACACTGATCACTCCTATCTGCTCTAGTGCCGGTGCGCCAGTTCCACGATGTCCTTGACTTCCAGCACCGGCTTCTCGTACCCGTGGTGGGTTACGTTAATCATGGCCCGGCCTACCTCAGCCATGGTGGAAACCCAACTGGGCGCGATGCGGCGAAGGCCCGGAAACAGCCAGCCCATGTACCGGTTCAGCGACGATACATGCTGCTGACCCGGCGTCACCGTCATCAAGCCCAGCCGGAACATATAGGTGGCCCGAAACGGCAGGCGCCGCAACTCGTTCTCGGTGCGGCCTTTCACGCGGGCCCACATCTGGCTGCCCTTTTCGGTGCTGTCGGTGCCCGCGCCCGAGACGTAGCAGAATGTCATCTGCGGGTTGAGCCGGGCCAGGGTGCGGGCAAAGCCCAGCGTGAGGTCGTAGGTGAGACGGGTGTACTCGGCCTCTTTCATGCCGGCCGCCGATACGCCCAGGCAGAAATAGCAGGCGTCGTAGCCCGTCAGCTCGGCTTCGATGGACCCGGGGTGCTCGAAGTCGGCTAGCCGAGCTTCCTGGAGCTTGGGATGCTGCCGGCCCGTGGGCTTGCGGGTGACGGCCAGTACGCGGGTAATGCGCGGATCTTGGAGGCATTCCAGCAGGACGCCTTCGCCCACCATGCCGGTGGCGCCGGTTACGATGACCTTCATATGCTAATGGTTGAGTTACGGTAGAAAGCTTTCCAGAGCGCGTAGCGCAGCGGAGCAGCACAAAGGTCCTTACCCAAGGTGCCCGTCCAAAACGGGAATCAAACCAATCAGTGCACAAATCAAACAGCCCAGCAAACCGGATGCAATTGGTCAGTAGGGTGCCTGGACGTCTTGCCCCAGCGACGACGAGTTCACGAGCCAACGCGTTGCCCTTCCCCCACCGATGGCGACGCTTCGGGTGCTGCACACCGCTAAGTGTTTGAATTGTGCACTGATTGGTTTGAATCTCTTTTTCCAGCGCTGCCGGCTTGCCGGACCTTTGTATCGGTCATGTAAGCAGCCGAATTCACCCAACAACTGGCTGAACCAGCTCCGCGTGATTCCTGACCGTCGTCACTCTATATCAAGCAAGAACCATGGACAATTCCCTCGAAAAGCCGGCGTCCGGTCTCAACCGCCGCGACCTGCTGAAAGCCGGTTTGATCCTGGCGGGCGGCGCCATGCTGCCGTCTGCGTGCACCGTAGCTGCTACCGGTTCTTCGGCTCGCTCCGCCACGGCGAAAAGCCAGGTGAGTGGCCGCCGCAAGCTGGGCACCCTGGAAGTGTCCAGCATCGGCCTGGGCGTGCAGAACATGAGCCGCACCTACCAGACGCTGGTCCCCAACCGGGCCGAAATGCACCATATCATCCGTACGGCATACGACCAGGGCGTCACCTTTTTCGATGCCGCGGAGGCGTACGGCCCGTGGGAGGTGGAGCGCATCCTGGGCGAAGCCGTTGGGGCCTTCCGAAACAACATCGTGATTGCGACGAAGTTCGGCTGGAATTTCGACCAAAAAACCGGGCAGCGGCTGCCGGGCGTGAACAGCCGCCCCGACCACATCAAGGTGGTGGTCGATAACATGCTGCAGCGCCTGCGCACCGACCGCATCGATTTGCTCTACCAGCACCGGGTGGACCCGGCCGTGCCCATCGAGGACGTGGTGGGTGCCATCAAAGACCTGATGAGCCAGGGCAAAGTCTTGCACTACGGCCTGTCCGAGCCGGGCCTGCAAACCGTCCGGCGTGCCCATGCCGTGCATCCGATAACGGCGATTCAGAACGAATACTCCCTCATCTGGCGGGGCCCGGAAGCCGACATGCTGCCGCTGTGCCAGGAACTCGGCATCGGCTTCGTGCCTTGGTGCCCGCTGGGCGGTGGGTTTCTCACCGGTACCATCGACGCCAAAACGTCGTTTGCGCCCGGCGACGGTCGCAGCATGATTCCCCGGTACTCAGCGGAGAATATGCCCCACAACCTGGCCTTGGTGGAACTCATTAAGAGCTGGGGCACCCGCAAAGGCGCCACGCCCGCCCAAATCTCGCTGGCCTGGCTACAGGCGCAGAAACCCTGGATTGTGCCCATCCCAGGCACCACGCAGATGGCCCACATGCTGGAGAACAACGGGGCATCGGCGGTGCGGTTTACGGCCGATGAGCTGGGGCAATTTAACGCCGAGGTGGCCCAAATTCAAATTAAAGGCGAGCGTCTGCCGCAGATGGTGCTCCAATACTCTGGGGTGGAAGCCGCACCCAGAAAGTAGGACGCCTTACCGCGTTAGCCCCGGCCCCTCTGCGACGCGAATACGCCCGAGGGCACCGGCAGCGGCAAGTAGGATTCTTTATTAAGCCAAGCAGCCGCGCCAGCTGCCTTGTCAACAGAAGGCGGCCAGCACCCTTACATGCTTGTAACTCCGGCAAGTTAGGGGTAGTTGCAAGCTCACCCACACGATACATAAGATGAACCCAGCACAAGAAATAGCAGATATCTCCCGGCAGAAGTGGCGCTGGATGGCCGAGTGCAACGTCGAGGCCCTGGCCACCCTTTTTCACGAGGAAGCCGTGTTTGTCCATATGGGCATGACCCTGACCAAAAGCCAGGAGCTGGAGGTCATCCGCACCGGCGGGATTCACTACAAAGAGGCCACCATCGAGGAAGCCTCGGTGCGCTTCGTGGAGACTACTGCCATCCTGTTGAACAAGATTCGGCTGGTGGCCGTGGTCGGCGGCCACGAGGTCGTGAACCCCTTCGTGGTGACCGAGGTGTATGTGCTCCAAAACGGGGCGTGGACGTTGTGCTCGCTCTCCTTTACCCGGCTGGTTACCGCCTAGCGTCAGGTGCACCAGGTGCCAAAGAAAAGCATGTCCTTTTACCTCAAAAAACTTGGCCTGGGCGCAGCGGTGGCTCTTGTGCTGCTGCTGTCGGCCTGCACGGTTTTTCTTAAAACCAGCCCCCAGTTCGGCGGGGTGCCGACCAAGGCGCAGCAGCGGGCCTACGCACAGTCCGGCCATATGCAGGACGGCAAGTTTGTGAACTTGCTGCCCACTGCCCAGTTCACGGACGGCGGCCCCTGGGTGATGTTGTGGCGGTCCCTGACGGAGAAAGCCCCCATTAAGGATCCAGCCGGCCCGCTGCCCATGCGGCCGCTGGACTCGCTCTCCATCACGCGTACCCCCGCCGAGCAGGTGCGCGTCACCTGGTTTGGGCATTCGGCCAGCCTGGTGGAAATAGGCGGCCAGAAAGTGCTGCTCGACCCCATGCTCAGCATCAAGATGGGACCCGTCAGCTGGGTGACCCCGAAGCGCTACAACCAACAGGTGTCCATCAGCGCCGAGCAGCTGCCGGCCATCGATGCCGTGCTGATTTCGCACGACCACTACGACCACCTCGACTATGAGACGATTCGCCTGCTGAAGGACCGGGTGGCGCACTTTTACGTGCCGCTGGGCGTAGGCGCGCACCTGCGGGCCTGGGGGGTGGACGAAGCGCGGATTCTCGAGATGAACTGGGGCGATTCCGTGCGCCTGCCGGGCCTGACCATCACCAGCACGCCCACGCGGCATTTCTCGGGGCGCGGGCTGACCAATCAAAACAGCACCTTGTGGTCCTCTTGGGTGCTGAAAAGCAATCGGCACCGCGTCTTTTACAGCGGCGACGGCGGCTATGGGCCTCACTTTCAGGACATCGGCCGCCAGTACGGACCTTTCGACTTGGCCTTGATGGAGTGCGGGCAGTACGACCGGCAGTGGGCCCGGATTCACATGGTGCCGGAAGAGTCGGTGCAGGCGGCGCTTGACGTGCGGGCGCGGGTGATGCTGCCCGTGCATTGGGGGCGCCTTTTCCGAGGCAAACCACCTCTGGAACGAGCCGGTGGAACGGGCTGTCGCGGCGGCCAACCGATTACACGTGGTGCTCGCCACGCCCGAGATTGGCCAACCGGTGGTATTGGGTGACCCACTGCCCCAGCGTCCCTGGTGGCGTGCTCCGGCGCTAAGCCAGCCGTTACCCTAATGCGGTAAGGACATCGCTACGCAGCAGACCATTAAAATACTCCCCAGGTACCGGCCAGGCCCGCTTGTATCATATAAACCAAGATTAGTCTTTTTGTCCACCGGGCCGCGCCAATAGCGGCCACATTCCCAACCACTTTTATGAAAGCTTCATTTTTCGGCCTATTTCTATTGCTGCTACTAAGTGTGCAGGTAGCCTGCGCCCAACAAAAAAAAGACAGCCCTTCCACGGCTAAGAGCGCGAAGACCGAGCAGGAGATTATCCAACTCTCCAAAAAGAAGTGGCAGTGGATGGCCGATAAGAAAGCTGATTCCCTGGCTACACTCTTCGATGATAAGGCGGTGTTTGTGCACATGGGCGGCTCCTGGGGAAAAGAACAGGAAGTGTCTATTATCAAGTCGGGCGGCATCCACTACAAGAAAGCGGATATCCATCAAGTATCGGTGAACATCATCGGCTCGACGGCCATCCTGCTGAATAAAATCACCTTGTTGGCGGTCGTGGGCGGCAATGAAGTCACCAATGAGTTCGAGGTGACGGAAGTCTACGTTCAGCAAAAAGGAGGGTGGAAATTAGGCTCCCTCTCCTTCACCAAGCTGATGACTCCCTAATCCGGTAGCGCAAGCCCGGCCACTTACCCTCTACCTGGAAGACCAAGCCGAACATGAACATCTTACTTCTCGGGGCCGCCGGCCAAATCGGGCAAATGGCCACCGATAGCCTGCTCCGCCAAACTGACGCCACCCTCATTTTGTATGCCCGCCGAGCCTCCACGCGCTTAAAAGCAACGGACCCGCAGCGGGTTCGCCTGGTGGACGGGGACTTCAGCGATGTCCCGGCCCTGACCAAACTCCTACAGGAGGTGGATATCGTGTACATCAACGCGGCGGGCGATAAGGCCGCCAAGCAGGGTATTGCCGCGGCCATGCAGGCGGCGGGCGTCAAAAGGGTTATCGAAGCCTCTATTCTGGGCATTTACGATGAGGTACCCGGCGCTTTTGGAAAGTGGAATACCCGCATGGTAGGGGGTAATCGGATACGTCAGGTGGCCGAGGCCACCCGCGTCTTTGAAAACGAGGCCTTCGATTACACGATACTACGGTTGACCTGGCTGTACAATCAGGCCGGCAACACCGCGTATCAGCTTACCCAGAAGGGGGAACCCTTCGTGGGCACCCAAGTAACGAGGCAGGCCGTTGCTCAACTACTTGTCGATATTGTTACGGCAACGGATGACCGGTTTAAGCAGAAAAGTCTGGGGGTGAGCGAGCCGAATACCGATTGGGACAAACCGTCCTTCTATTAGCACCCCTCATTAGCCGTAGCTTGGGGTAGCAAAAGGCGTGTCATTCAGTAATGATGCGCCTTTTGCTACCCCAAGTTTTGTTAGATTTTGCTTCGTTCGTACCAACAGCACCCGTCAAGCCGAAAGGCAGCGTGGGTGACCAGCCGGACGGCGGCGACTGGCTTGCTGCGGTACCGAACAGCAGAGTCGACTACGCTGCTCCAGCCGGGAGCTGGGAAGGCCAGCCCCCTTCTCAGGCCCGCTCACCGCTAACCTTTACCGCATGTACGTCAAAAAGAATTACAACCTCCGGGAGACCTTCTTCAATTCGGGCAAGCACCTGTTCTGGCTGACTCCCTATGCCTTGCTCATCGCGCTGCTGTACCGGTACACGGCACTGCATGAGTTTAGCCTCCCGTGGCTGCCCCTCTCCCTGATTGGCACGGCCGTGACGTTTTACGTGGGTTTTAAGAACAACCAGGCCTACGACCGGCTCTGGGAAGCGCGCACCGTCTGGGGAGGCATTGTCAACAGCTCGCGCATGTGGGGGTCCAACATCAAAGCTTTCGTGGTACCGGCCGCATCCAGCCCGGCCGCCGGAGAGGGGTTGCCCGAGCAGAAGAGAGCCTTGATTTACCGCCACATTGCCTGGCTTTACCAGCTGCGCCGGCAGTTGTTAGAGCCCACCGCGTGGGAGCATATCAGCCTGCCCGGAGTATACCGCCGGGACGCGGAAGAAAAGAGCCAGAAGATGGGGTTGGGGTTGTTTGGGGAAGACGTCACCGAAGACCGGCTGCAGCGGTATCTGTCGTCGGCGGAGCAGGCGGCCTTGCCCACCTACAAAAATGCGGCGGCCCAGCTCATCGACCAGCAATCCGAGCACCTGGCGCGCCTGCGAAAGGCCGGCCACGTCGGCGACGTCGAGCACGTGGCCTTGCAGGGCATCCTCAACGACTTTTACGAGCACCAGGGCAAGGCCGAGCGCATTAAGAAAACGCCTTTCCCGCGTCAATTTGCCAGCTTCGGGTTCGTGATGGTCTGCATCTTCATTGCGATGCTGCCCTTCGGGTTCTTTTCGGAATTCGCTAAAATAGGCGACAACGGCATCTGGCTGGCGGTGCCTTTTGTGATTCTCATTAGCTGGGTGTACGTGGTGATGGAGCTGGTCGGCGACTACTCGGAAAACCCGTTCGAGGGCCTGGCCAACGACGTGCCCATGCTGGCCTTGAGCCGCACCATTGAAATCGATTTGCTGCAGCAGCTGGGCGAAACGGACTTGCCGGCTCCCATTCAGCCCATCAACCACGTGCTGCTGTAGCTCCGCGGGGAATTCAACTTACCGGCGGCGCGCTGCACGCACCAAAACGGGGTGTCAGTGAGCAGCCGATACGGAAGCGTCCTAGCTAAGCAAAAAAAGGGATGTAGGCCAGCGCAATGCCCTGGCCTACATCCCTTCTTCTTTTACTGGCGGGGGCGATTCCCTGAAGGGTAGCCGCTCCTGCTCTAACCAGTCCGGTTAGTACCGGTCTTTGTCGGACTTTGGGGCCATGGGGGAGTCAGGGGGCGTAACCCCATTCAACGATATGCCTCCGTGCTGGAAACTGTTGGTATGTTTCTGCATGGTCGAGGTGAACATGGCCGGGGGCGTAGACAGCTCGTCCAGCGACGATAATTCCTCGGCCGACAACCGCACGTCCAGCGCCGCGACGTTGGCCTCTAGCTGGTCGAGCCGTCGGGCACCGATAATGGTCGAGGTAACGCCGGGACGGCTCACCACCCAGGCCAGTGCTACGGCGGCGGAGGTTGTCTGATGCGCCTCGGCCAGTTCGGCCAGGCGGTCCAGAATGGTAAAGGCCCGCTCATCCAAGAGCGCCACATACCCCGTGGCCTCGCCGCGGCTGCCGCTCACTTGCCCGGCGTTCGTGCGGGTATACTTACCCGACAACAGGCCCGACTTCAGCGGCGACCAGGGCGTCACCCCGAGGCCCAAGGCCTGCGCCATGGGCAGCAGTTCGTCTTCCACCGTACGCTCCAGCAGCGAGTGTTCCACCTGCAGCCCCACAAAGGGTGTCCAGTCTTTCAGTTGGGCCAGGGTGTTGGCCTGCGCCACCTGCCAGGCCGGCGTGTCGGACACGCCGAGGTAGCGCACCTTGCCGCTGTCGACCAGGCGGTTCAGTACCTTCATGGTTTCTTCCACCGGCGTGTTCCAGTCCCAGTGGTGCAACCAGAACAGGTCGATGTAATCGGTTTGCAGGCGGCGCAGCGACTCCTCGACCTGGGCAATCAGCGACTTGGCGCCGTTGCCGCCGCCGTTGGGGTCGCCCAGGTACAGGTTGTTGCCGCCCTTGGTGCCAATCACCATCCGGTCGCGCTTGGAGGATTCGCGGCCAATCGAGTCGCCGATAATCTTCTCCGAGTGCCCGTTGGTGTAGGCGTTGGACGTGTCCAGGAAGTTGCCGCCCAACTCCCGGTACCGAGAAAGAATGGCATCCGCTTCCTGCGGGGAAGAGCCTAAGCCCCAGTCTTCGCCGAAGGTCATGGTGCCCAGGCACAAGGGGCTCACCCGCAGGCCGGAGTTGCCCAGGGTTACATACGATTTTAGTGACATAAACAAGTGGGTTGAAATGGTCAACAGCTGCGCGCCGCCTTCCCGGGTTGGGGTAAGGCGAATAGCACAGCACAAAGGTCTCTACGGGCAAGACGGCGGCTAAACACAATTCAAACCAATGAATGCAGATTTCAAACAGGCGCCAGGCTGATGCCCCCAAGTACCGACCGGGCTAAGAACAACACCGAGGCTACATGCCGGAAAGTGTTTGAATAGCATACTCTTTCGTTTGATTCGTTTTTTCTATCCCAGGCGGATGGACAGACCTTTGCCAGGCAACTCCGCGCTAGCCAAACGAGTCGGGTCCGCACGGAGCCGGAGGCGCCGGACCCGGCTGCTCGCCCCTTTTGCTCCCAACCGCCCAGGTGGCAATCGGCTCTTCTGGCCCACCTATTACCCCCAAACCGTAACCCCATGAACAACCAGCCTAACCGTCGATTACAGCCTGTTAAGCCCTCTACGGCTGCCCTTTCGCGCTGGCTGCTCAGCTGCGTGCTGTTGATTTCCGCGTGCTCCTTCGCGCAGACCGACGACGCTCAGGCGCCGGCGGCACCGGGCGTGGTGGTGGATTCGAGCAAAGTCCTGATTGTGTACTTGTCGCGCACCAGCAACACCAAGGCCGTGGCGGGCATGATTCACCAACGGGTAGGTGGCACGCTGGTGGCGCTGGAACTGGAGACCCCCTACCCGGCCAACTACCAGGCCACGGTACAGCAGGTGGCCCGGGAAAACGATACCGGCTTTTTGCCCCCGCTGCGCACCCGTATCGCCAACATGGCGCAGTACGACGTCGTCTTTGTGGGCGCGCCCACCTGGGGCATGCAGCTGCCCCCGCCCATGAAAAGCTTTCTGAAGCAGTATAACCTGAGCGGCAAAACCATCGTGCCCTTCAACACCAATGCCGGCTACGGGGTAGGCAGCAGCTTTGAGACGGTTAAGGCGCTGGCTCCCCAAAGCACCGTCCTGGAAGGCTTTACCACGCGTGGGGGCATCGAACGGGACGGGGTGCTCTACGTGATGGAAGGCAATAAAGAAAAGCAGGTGCAGACGGAAGTCCAGGCCTGGTTGAGAAAACTGAACCTGCTCATTACCAGGTAAGCTACCCCAGACGCGTTAACAGCCAGGGCAGTAGACTGAAGGAAACAGGCGCACGCGGCTGGTGTGGCGGTTGATGGCTCGCTGGGAGTGGGCCGAGTAGCGTGGACCCTGGAATTCAACCTGCGCAAGGGCTTGCTCAATGCGGTGCCGGTCGGCGGCGGTTAGCTGCGCATGTGCTGCACCGAGGTTTCTTCATTCGCTGCTTTCTGGCGCGGGAATGCGTCAGATGATGGGCCGCGTCCTGCTTACGCAACAGCGTTACCCTTTCGGAGCCCGCACCAGTTCGGTCAGCCCCTGCAGGTAGTGGCGCAACCGGTAGTGCAGCGTCGAGTCGAGCAGCAGTAGGGTCAGAAATAAGCCCATCATCCCGATGGAGAGGCCTTTCCAATAAACCTTGGAGACCATATAAAACAGCAGGACCGACGCGCCCATCATCCCGGCCCAGAGCGGGGGCAGCGTGGTGTACGCTTTGTCGTCCTTGATGGCCTTGGCGTATTCCTGTTGCAAGGCTTTTGCCGGGGCTTGCGCCTGCAGCGCGGCTACTTTGGTCAGGTGCCCCGGGCGCTTGGCCACTTGAAAGCCCCCGTAACTCATCAGCACCAGGACCACCAACGAGAGCGGGACCAGGGTGCCGCGCAGAAATTCGTGCATGCTGTTGAGAATGGCGATGACGGCCATCAGCAAGACGGCGCCGATGGCCAGCATCAGCTTTCCCTGGAAGACTTCTCCTTTGACCCAAGTGCTGGCGAGTTCAAGTAGTTTCATGGTGAGTGGAGTGGTGCGATGCAGGAAGTAGACCCGCGGTGAAATGAGTATAGGTGTAGAGGGGGTTGCTGCCCTTTCGGCAGAATCCGGATTCCGGACAGTGGCCCCAAGTGTCTTAGAAGACCATACCTCATAGCCAAGAGCCGCTTTGCAGCAACTGCGCGAAGAACTTAGCATACACGGATTGCCGCAAGGACCGCTCGATGCCGCTCAGGGAAAGCTGGACCAGGCGCAGCTCCGATAGCTCGGCTGCGGAAAACCGAATGCTGAACTGCTGTTCAACCTGCAGCACCAGCTCGACAAAATCGAGGGAGTCCAGGCCAAGGTCCGGTCGCGACTTTTCCGTGGGCTGGCTGCCCGCCGCACCCGGCGGCAGCAACGGCAGCACCTGCTGCCAAATAGCTTCTATCATGAGCAGAGTGGATGCGGGTGACGACCGAGGCTTTAGCAAGAGGTTATGGCCGGTTTTTCATCGTAAAATCAGGGTCCTACGGTCGGCGACCAGCACAGCGAATACACCCAAGCCGCCCTGCACGGTGCTGCGGATGCGGGCCGGCTGCGAGAAGGGGTTGCCGTTGCCCGAAATGGCCCCCATGACGCTTTGCTGGAAATTGTAATAGTCCGCCTCCAGGTGATACAGCGTGGCCGTCATCGTGTCGCCGGGCATAAAGCGGTAGGTGGTGGGGGCCATGTAGGACTGGCCGTTGAAGAGCTGGTCGCTGACCAGGTAGTCCCCCTCGGAGTCGTTGGGCTCGCGCGTCGTGGTGAGCAGCAGACGGTAATAGTCCGCTGTAGCCCCCGCATCGGTCCAGCGGGTGATGAAGTTGGCCTGCCGGTCCTCACCGCTGCGCCCGTTGAAGCCGTAGCGAACCGAGTCAATCGGCACGAAGGTGGGCACCCCGGCCGTACCGGTGATATGGTGGTCGCGGGTGTCGCGCACGTCCAGGGCGAAGCGCTGGCCCGGCTGCAGGGCCAGGGGACTGGTGCCGATGTGGGTGAAGACCCGCCGCGTCACCGGGTCGATGCCCGGCGCAAACCGCATAGGCATCACCTGGCCGCTGGGCAAGGTGAGGTTGACCGTGACATCGACGGGTACCTGAATGGTGATGCCGTTGATGCCCAGGCCCAGGGTGGGCGTGGTGGCGGTGGGCAGCGTGATAGTGGGCTGGTCGGTGCCCCCCACCGTGGAGGGCAGGTAGGCGCCCGATTCTACCACTGTGAGACGCGGCACCTGTCCCGCCTCTAGATAGCATTCCACCACCAGTTCGGGGGTGTAGGCAGGCATCACGACATCGACGTCGTTTTGCAGGTCGCACCCCGCGGTAGTCAGCAGCAGACCGGCCAGGCTGACGTTGGCAGCGAACTGCTGGAAAGACTTACGCATGGGCTTAGAATTTGAAGTTGTAGGTGACCGACGGGATGATGGGGAACAGCGACACCTGCTGGGCACTAAAGCCATTAATCATATCGGTGGTTGGGCTGCGCGTCGTCTCGAAGTAGACGAAGTAGGCGTTGCGCCGGTCGTAGGCGTTGTAGACGCTGAAAGTCAGGTCGCGCTCGGTGCCGAAGCGCACGGGCCGCAGCTTCCAGACCACGCCCAAATCGAGGCGGTGGTAGGGAATCAGGCGGTAGGAGTTGCGGTCGGGGTAGACCGGCACGGGCAGTAGGGAGCCCCCCGGCGCGTTTTGCAGGGGAAAGCGCCCGGCCGGCAGCGTGGCCGGGGCCCCGCTGGTGTACACGAAGCTGCCCGTCAGGCTCAGGCGCGGGCTGAGCTGGTGCAGCACCACCACGTTCAGGTTGTGGCGGCGGTCGTAGCTGGGGTAGTAGTCGCGCCCGTCGTTGATGCCGGTGGTGCCGCGCTGGGCCCCGAACCGGCGCCAGCTCCAGGCCAGGGTGTAGCCAACCCAGCCGGTGGTTTTGCCTTCCTTCTTTTCCAGGTACAGCTCGTTACCGTAGCTCCAGCCCTTGCCGAAGAGAAACTCCTGGTCGAGGTTGGGGTTGGCGAAAATCTGGGCCCCGTCGCGGAAGTCCACCTGGTTCTGCGCCCACTTGTAGTACACCTCATTCGTGAGCAAGTACTTGCCACCGAATAGCAGCCAGCTAAAGCCGGTCGATACCTGCTGCGAGCGTTGCGGCTTCACCGACAGCCGCGTGGGGTACCAGATGTCGGTGGGCAGCGAGGCGCCCGTGTTGCTGGCTAGGTGGGCGTACTGGTACATCAGGGCATAGTTGGCCTTGAGCGAGAGCTTGTCGCTGAGCGCGTAGCGCGCCGCCACCCGGGGCTCCAGGCCGCCGTACAGCTTCCCCTCACTCTGAAAGCCGCTCAGGCGCAACCCGATTTCGGCCTGCAGCTTGTCCGTGACCTTCCAGTTGTCACTGGCGTAAAGGCCGGCTTCTGCCGCCCGGTAGGTAATGTCGTCGTCGATGTTGAGCGAGTTATCGTCCGTTTCCACCTGCAGGCGGCCCACACCGAAGGTGTGGTGCGTCGCGCTGGCCCCGAAGCGCACCTGGTGCGCCGGGTTCAGCGCGTAGTCGAAATCTATCCGGGCATTGTAGTCGAGGATGGTCGACGTCAGGCCGAAGGAGGCGAAGTCAAACGCACTGCCGAGTGAGTAGCGGTAGCTGGTCACGCCCACCTGGGTGTTGGCCGTGAGCCGGGGTGAAAAGGTGTGCTGCCAGCGCAGCGTGCCCAGGGTGTTGCCCCAGGAGAAGTTGGCCGACAGGTTGGCAAACGAGTTGAAACCGAACACGTCGCGGCCCAGGTAGCCGGTGGCAAACACCTGGTCTTTGTCGCCCAGCGTGTAATTGGCCTTGGCGTTGTAGTCCTGAAAGAAGTAGTCCGGAATGGGCTGCCAGCTGTCGTCGCCTTCGTTGGCGCGGTTGAGGGCCCGGGTGAAGATGTCGAAGTAAGTGCGCCGCCCACTGACGAGAAACGAGCCCTTGCCTTTGTTAATGGGACCTTCTAAGCTCAAGCGCGAGGCAATGAGCCCGAGCCCGCCCGTCACGGTGAATTTCTCGCGGTTGCCTTCGCGCATCTTCACGTCAATCACCGAGGAAAGCCGGCCGCCAAACTGCGCCGGAAAGCCCGACTTGTAGAGGTCCACCGACTGCACGGCGTCGGAGTTGAACACCGAGAACAGGCCGAACAGGTGGTTGGGGTTGTACACCAGCGCGTTGTCGAGCAGCACCAGGTTTTGGTCGGCCGCGCCGCCGCGCACGAACACCCCGCTGCTGCCCTCGCCGCCGCTTTGCACGCCGGGCTTGAGTTGCAGGGTTTTGAGGATGTCGACTTCCCCAAAGAGCGCCGGCAGCAGTTTGGCTTCCCGGATGCTGAGGTGCTCGACGCCCATCTGCGTGGTGGTCAGCTTCTCCTGCAGCGTTTGCTGCCCTTGCACCACCACTTCGGTCAGCTCGTTGGTGTTGGGCGCCAGGGTAATGTCGCGCTGCTGGCGCTGGCTGAGACTTACCGGGAAGGTCTGCGGCAGGTAGCCGATGAAGGACACCGTCACCTGCTGCGTTCCGGCGGGCAGCTCCAGCTGGTAGCGGCCGTCGTTATCCGTGGCCGTGCCCAAACCCAGGGCCGGCACCGCCACGGTGGCGCCGGGCAGGGTCGCGCCGGCGGGGTCGCGCACCGTGCCGCTGAGCAAGTGCCGGGCCTGGGCCCAGCTGAGGCGGGGCACCGCCAGCCCAAACAGGACGGCCAGCACAAGAGTACGGAGGCTATACGGCCACATAAGAGGGAGGCGTGGTGCCAGTGAAAGGTGTTCTTCCGGCGAGGGCGCGGTAGTTAACTTTTCACTCTGGCGTGAAGGGCTGCCGTCGCGCAGGTAAAGCGACCTGCATCCCTCAGGGAGATGCTCTTGACAGTTGTTGGGAATTGAACAACACAAAGGTCCCCCGCTGGCGGGCGGCAGCACAACACGATTCAAACCATTGTGTGCAAAAATCAAACGTCACCCCCGGCCGGCCCGAACGGTGGGCAGCCTAACCCTTGCCGAGCCTGCTCACCCTTATCTCCGCGTGCTTACTTCCGGTTGGGTTCCGTGGGCTGTTGCGCCGTGCTTAGGACCTTCGCCAGCACGGCCCGGCCGGCATCGGCGTCCTTTTTCCCAATGCTGGTTTCCGCTACGGCCATCAGCTGCTTCAGCTGCGCGGGCGTCAGGCCGTTGTACAGCCCAAGGCCCAGGTGGCTTTGCAGCATGGGCTCCACGCCCCCCAGGCTCACCAGCGCGGTGATGGTAACCAATTCGCGCTCCTGGTAAGTGAGCACGTCGCGCTCGAAGAGGTCGGCAAATAGATGCTCTTTCAGGAACCGCTCGATTTCGGGGCTGAAGGCGGCGTAGCCGGTTTTAGTAGCAGCTTCGGGCTTACCCGAAAGCTTCTCCAGGTTCTGCTTCCCCCGCTCGTACTTTGATTCGGTGCTGGTAATGGGCGACGCCTGCTTGCCTGCCACGTCCTTGATTCCCTTCGCTTTGCGCTCGTCCAGCACCTTAAGCAGGGTGTTGAGGCCCTGCAGGCTGCGCGGAAAGCCGCAGTAGGCGTAGAGGTGCACCAGCACTTCCTTTTCCTCATTCACAGTCAACCCCGCCTCCAGGCCTTCGCCCAACGCTGTATGCAGTCCGGGCAGGTCCCCTTTGGCCGTTAGCGCCGCAATGGTGACCATGGCCTGCTGCCGGCTGCTCAGCGCGTCCGCGGTTAGCGGGGCACTGCTGGCCCGCTGGGGCAGTAGCAAAAGCAGGAGCACAGCGGCCAGCACCGTCAGCCGAAAGGAGGGTTGTGGCATGGTACTAGGCGGGTTGGCGTAGGGCGTCGAGCACCTTATTTGGGGTCATGGGCAGGGAGCGCAGCCGCCGGCCGGTGGCGTGAAACACGGCATTGGCCACAGCGGCCGTCACACCCACGATGGAAATCTCGCCGATGCCCTTCACGCCCATGGGATTGACATAGGGGTCGTGCTCGTCAATAAATTCCACCTGCATTTCGGGGATGTCGGCGTTGACGGGCACGTGGTAGCCCGCGAGGTCGGCGTTGGTGTAGCGGGCCAGGTGGGGGTCGTGCACCGTCTGCTCCATCAGCGCCGCGCCGATGCCCATGATGCTGCCGCCGATGACTTGGGAGCGGGCCGTTTTGGGGTTGAGGATGCGGCCGCCGGCTACCACGCTCACCCAGCGCGCCACGCGCACGGTGCCCAGCTCGGGGTCGACGTGTACCTCGCAAAAGTGGGCCCCGAAGGCGTGCATGGAATGCTCCACGGGCTGCTCTTTTTGGTTCATGTTGGTGATGGTCGAGGTCTGCTGGCTTTCGTAGGCGCTACCGTAGCGGCCCAGGGCGCTGCCTTCCACGTCGCTCATGGCGGCCCGCTTCATCACCTCGCCGAAGGCCTCCCCGGTGGCCGGCTTGGCTTTCAACTGCAGGCGGCCTTTTTCCATCACCACCTCCGCGGGCTTCGCCCCGTACAAGGGCGAGCGTTTATCGCCAACGGCTACTTTGACGAGCTTCTGCCACACGTCCTGCGCGGCCAGGTACACCGACGAGGACACGGTGCCCGCCGCCTTGGAGCCCCCCGACCACGGCGTGCTGGGCAGGTTGGTATCACCCAGCTCGAAGCGCACGTTTTCCGGCGACAATCCTAGCGCGTCGGCCGCGACCTGGGTGGCAATGGTGTAGGTGCCCGTGCCCAAGTCCGTCGCGCCGGCCTGCACCACGGCTCTCCCATCCGCATATAAGCGCACCCGGGCGTTGCCCTGGGAGCCGTGTACGGGGTAGGAGGCCGTGGCCATGCCGTAGCCCACCAGCGTGTTGCCCGCGCGGGTCTGGCCGTTTTTGGGGTTGCGCTTACTCCAGCCAAACAGTTCAGCGCCGCGCTGGTAGCACTCTTTCAGGCTCTTGCTCGACCAGGGGCGGCCGTTCGTGGGGTCCTTCTCGGCGTAGTTGAGCAGGCGGACCTGAATCGGGTCCAGGCCCAGTTGAGACGCCAAATCGTCCAGGCTACACTCGATGGCAAACGAGCCGGGCATGTCGCCGGGCGCCCGCGTCGAGGTCGGGGTCATCACGTTGGCCTTGCCCATCCGGTAGGTGCCCTCGAAAGTAGGACAGGCGTAGAGCATGTTGATGATGCGGCCGTTGGTTTCGGCCCAGTCTTCCCAGGGCGAGGTGGTGGACGTTTTCTCGTGCACCAGGGCCAGCAGCTTGCCCTCTTTGGTCGCGCCGAGCCGCAAGGTCTGCTCCTGCTCTTCGCGGTGGCCCATGCCGGTGAACTGCTGGGAACGCGTGAGCACCAGCTTCACAGGCCGGCCCACGGCCTTGGCGGCCAGCGGGGCCAGCACCACGTGGGGCCACACCCAGGCCTTGCAGCCAAAGCCGCCGCCGAGGTACTTGGTTACCACCCGCACCTGCTCGGTGGCCAGGCCCAACATGGCGGCCAGCGTCTTCTGCGTTTCCGATACGCCCTGGGTGGTGTCGTACACCGTGAGGCGGTCCGGGGCTTCCCAGTGCGCCGTGGTGGCGCCGGGCTCCATGGGGTTGTGGTGGTTGGTGGCGTGGTGGTAGGTAGCGGTCAGCTGCACCGGGGCATTTTGAAAAGCCGCCTGCGCGTCGCCGCGCTTGGTGACACCCGGCTGAAAGCCCCGTACGCTCTTCGGAACGTACAGCTGGGCCTTCGAGTCCAGATAAGAAGATATGGGGGCTTCCGGCGCAATGTTCACCTTCAGCAAGGCCGCCGCGTACTGCGCGTGCTCCAGCGTGTCGGCCACGACGATGGCCACCGGCTGCCCGGCGTAGTGCACCTGGTCCGATAGCATCGGAAAGAAATTCATCGGCGAGGAAGCAAACGCCTTGCGGTCCTCGGGTGAGTTGGGCGTTTTGGCCAGCTTGGGCAGGTTCTGGTGCGTGAGGATGGCCAGCACGCCCGGCTGCTTCAGGGCGGCGCCGGTGTCGAAGCCCGTGACGCGGCCCTTGGCCACGTCGCTGGTTTTCAGCACGGCGTGCACCAGGCCCGGCAGGCGGTTGTACTCGGCCGAGTACTTGGCCTGGCCGGTCACTTTTGCCCAGCCGTCCACGCGGCTGAGGGGTTGCCCCACGACACCCGGGGCCGCATTGGTTTCGAAGAATTGGGGTTCGGTATCCATGGATGCTTCGGGCGTAAGGGGCCGTGGGATGGGAAAAGGAAGGGGCAGGGTGCTCAACCCGCGCTGACTTGCTGCAGGGCGCGCACCAGCGTGTTTTGCGCCAGCTCTACTTTGAAGCGGTTGTGTTCCCGGGGCTGGGCCCCTTGCAAGGCAGCCGCGGCGGCCGCTCGGAAGGTAGCTTCCGTCGCGGGCGCTCCGGTCAATACTTTCTCGGCTTCGCGGCTGCGCCAGGGCTGGGCCCCCACCCCGCCCAGGGCCACACGGGCCGCGCGGATGGTGCCAGATTGCACGTCCAACCCCACAGCGGCCGAGGCTAGGGCATAGGCATAGCTGCTGCGCTCGCGCACCTTCAAGTAAGCGGAGCGCTGGGCATGCGTCGCGGTCGGAATCGTGACGGCCACAATCAACTCGCCGGGCTCCAGCACGGTCTCGATGTGCGGCGTATTGCCCGGCAGCCGGTAGAAGTCATTTAGCGGCACTTGCCGCTGCTTGCCCTTGCCCTTTTCTAGGGTCAGCACCGCGTCGAAAGCGGCCAGCGCCACGGAGAAATCCCCCGGGTAGGAGTTGGCAATGCACGAGTCGCTCACGCCCAAAATGGCCAGGTTGTGGTTGTCGCCCTCCAAGGCGGGGCAGCCGGAGCCGGGTACGCGCTTATTGCAGGGAAAGGCTGGGTCGCGGAAGTAGCCGCAACGGGTACGTTGCAGGATGTTGCCCCCGATGGTAGCCATGTTGCGCAGCTGGGGCGAGGCGGCCAGCAGCAGCGACTGTGACACGGCCGGGTACTGTTGCACCACCAGCGGGTGCTCGCCCACGGCGCTCATGGTTTCCAGCGCCCCGATGCGCAGGCCCTCTTTGGTTTGCTCAATGCCTTTGAAGGGCAGCATGGTAATGTCGACCAGCTGTGAATGTTCCTGCAGGTGGGCCTTCATCAAATCCAGCAGCGTGGTGCCGCCGGCGATGTAGGCGGCCGTGGGCGTGTCCTTGCGCAGGGCGGTGGCTTCTTTGGCCGAAGCCGCTTGGGTATAACTGAAGTCGTTCATCGGATTACCCTTTTGCTGATTGGCCCGCTACTTCGCGCACGGCGGCCAGGATGTTGGGGTAAGCGCCGCAGCGGCACAGATTGCCGCTCATCCACTCCCGGCACTGCGCGTCGGTGGTGGCGTGGCCTTCTTGCACGCAGGCGACGCCCGACATAATCTGGCCGGGCGTGCAGTAGCCGCACTGCAGGCCGTCGTGCTTGAGGAAGGCCGCCTGCATGGGGTGCAGCTGGTCGCCCTTGGCCAGGCCCTCAATGGTGGTGATTTCTTTGCCCTGCGCCATCACGGCCAGCGTTAGGCACGAGAGGGTGCGCTGGCCGTTGACGTGCACGGTGCAGGCGCCGCACTGGCCGTGGTCGCAACCTTTCTTGGTGCCGGTCAAATCCAGCCGTTCTCGCAGCGTGTCGAGCAGCGTTACGCGGGGTTCCACGCGCACGGTGTGGGCCTGGCCATTAACGCGCAGCGTGATGTCGGTGGCGCCGTTGATGACCTTGGAGTAGGCCGTCAGCCGTTCGGCCTGACCCGCCAGTGGGGAAGCCAGGGCCAAGCCGAAGAGGCCGCCGGCTTGTTTCATGAACGAGCGGCGCGAATCATCGGCCGGCTGCGGCGTGTCCGGGTTGGGGGGAAACAAGTCAGACTCCATGGCGATAGGGGCTAGGTGAGAAAGTCAGCCAGCAGGGAACTAGCGTATGGACCTGGCCGGAATGAAGCGCGAGCCACAGGCTACTACCCCGTGCCAGTACCCGGGTACGGCGACTACAGCCGGAATATACCCGCTGCTCTTACTGAAGTTGCCCCCGGCCCCGGCAATGTTTGAAACCCTTACTGATTCGTTTGAATAGTATAATGCTGCCCAACGCTCCAGCCAGCTAGCCGCAGGGCTGAGCTACAACCTAGGCTATTTGGCGCGCTATACCGCCGGTACCTGCTCGGCATCCCGGCGGAAGGCCAGCGGGGTGGTGCCGGTGTGCTTCTTGAAGAAGTTGTTGAAATAGGTCGGGTACTCGAAGCCCAGGCTGTAGGCCACTTCGGCCGTGCTCCACGCCGTGTGGTGCAGCAGGGCCTTGGCTTCGCTAACCACCCGCTCGGCAATGTGGGCCGTGGTAGGCTTGCCGGTCACTTCCTTCACGGCCCGGTTGAGGTGGTTGACGTGCACGCCCAGCTGGTGGGCAAAGTCCTGCGCTGATTTCAGCGGCATGGCCTGGTCGGGGCTTTCCACCGGAAACAACCGCTCCAGCAGGTCCAGAAACAGGGCGGTAATCCGGGACGAGGCGTTTTTGTGCTGCACGAAGCTTTCCGAGGGCTGCATGCGCAAGGCCTCGTGGATGAGCAGCTGCAGGTAGGTGCGAATCAAGTCGCCTTTGTAGAGGTAGCCCGAGTCCTGTTCGGCCAGGATTTTCTGGAAGATGCCCTGGGCGTACGCGGTTTGCAGCTCGCTGAGGTGGAAAACGGGCGTGCCGCCCACCTTGAACAGGGGCGACTGCTGCAGGCTTTCCGACCGGTCGTTCTCCTTCATGAACGCCTCGGTGAAGAGGCAAGTATAGCCGGTGAACCGCGCATCGTGCATTTCCAGCGAATACGGAATGTGCGGGTTGGCGAACATCAGGCTGGGGCCGGTAATGTCGATGCTGCGGTCCGCGTAATGCACGGCGCAGTTGCTGGTCAGCAGCGCCACTTTGAAAAAGTCCCAGCGGCGGTAGATGTGATTCGTAAGCGTGGGCGTGTCCACCTCGTAGGCCTTGAAGCCCCGAAGCCTCAGCTCCTGCATGCCCACAAGTTCTTCGGGGTGGGTACTCGGGGCGGTGGCGGGGGCTGCTTCGTGGCTCATGACGATTATACGGTAAAGGCGGTACGGCGAAGGTGTTAAACCAAGTTAAAAAGGGCAGGAACTGCTTGTTGAACCAGCTTGGCTTGCAGCGGCTGCTTGCCCAGGATGCAAAGGCCTTAAAGTACCAGAAGCGGTGTCGCCCGCAGCAGCGGTTACCTCTATGGATAACTGCTGCCGCGAGCGACACCGCTTGGTACAACTACGCGTGAAGCTTGTAGCTGCTGAGCGCCTTGACCATGTTCGGGTCGCGGTGGTCAAAGAACAGGCTGGCCTTGGTGTCCAGGGTCGCGATGGCCTGCATGTCGTCAGCGCTCAGCTCAAAGTCGAAGATGTTGAAGTTCTCGGCCATGCGCTCGGGGCGCACCGACTTCGGGATGGCCACCACGCCGCGCTGCGTGAGCCAGCGCAGAATCACCTGGGCCACCGTTTTCTGATGCTTCGTGGCGAGGCGTTGCAGCAGCTCGTTGGTGAAGATGTCGTTCTTGCCTTCGGCAAACGGGCCCCAGGACTGAATCTGCACCTTGTTGTCGGCCATGAACTTTTGCTCCTCCACCTGCTGATGGAAGGGGTGGGTTTCCACCTGGTTGACGGCCGGCACTACCTCGTGGTGCACCAGCAGGTCCATGAGGCGGTCGGGGGCGAAGTTGCTCACGCCAATGGCCTTGGCGTTGCCTTCCCGGTAGATTTCCTCCATGGCACGCCAGGCGCCGTGCACGTCGCCGTAGGGTTGGTGGATGAGGTACAAATCCAGGTAGTCGAGCCCAAGCTTTTCCAGCGAGGAGGCAAAGGCATACTTGGCTCCCTCGTAGCTGGCGTCCTGCACCCAGAGCTTGGTGGTGATGAACAGCTCGCCGCGCGGCACGCCGCTCTTGCGGATGGCGTTGCCCACGGCTTCTTCGTTGCCGTACGAGGCAGCCGTGTCGATGAGGCGGTAGCCGGCCTTGATGGCTTCCAATACGCTGTTTTCGCATTCGATGGGGTCGGGCACCTGGAAGACGCCAAAACCCAGCAGGGGCATTTTAACCCCGTTGTTCAACTCAACGGTCTGCATGATGTTTTTAAGTAAGGGGATGATGCGATGGGAGAATTCGCTTGCCGCTGGCGAGCTGCGCTACCCGTGGGGTAACGGTAATGGTGCTCTTTCCGGCGGTAGCCGGCGCATCCGGTACGAACGCAGCCGCCTCGAATTTGCCTGACAAAGGTCCGGTAGTTTATCAGGGGCAGAAAATGAGATTCAAACGAATCAGTATGAATTTCAAACAGGCCATTCGCTAAGGACAATCCCCGGCTCGGGCCAAAAGCCGCTCAACCTCATTTTGAGCTCGGGCTTAGATATTGCTCTTCAGTGACCGGCTGCAGCCAGACGGCCGCGCCCTTCTCCGTGTTGGGCACGATGGCCACGTGGGTCATGGCATGTTTGGCCGAAGCCCCGTGCCAGTGCTCGACCCCGGGCCGGGCCTGGATGACGTCGCCCTTGCGCAGCTGGCGGCGGGGCTGGCCTTTTTCCTGGTAATAGCCCACGCCCTCGGTCACCAGCAGGATTTGCCCGCTGGGGTGGCGGTGCCAGTTGGTGCGGGCCCCGGGCTCAAACGCCACGTTGCCCACCACGCACTGGTAGGTGCTGTCGTCGGCGACCAGGTAAGATATCCACGCAGTGCCCGTGAAGTACTGGGCCGGCGCCCGCTGGCCCTTGGGTGTAGCGGGTGCCGGCGCACCCGTGGTGGCTATTTTGGACTGCGCAAACACAGGTAGGCTAAGCGCACAGCACAGGGCGCACAGGCCAATGGTTGTTTGTAGCATAGCAGTGGGGTGAAGGAGTGTTATCGTGCTTTCAGGCAGTTATCCCCGGCGTCGGCGGCGAAGCCAGCCGGTACCGAGTCCGCCCGGCGAGGCGAGGCACTGGAAGTAGTACCGAAAGTGGCAGGGAGGGGCGGTGGGGTGAAGCCGCAAGGCCTCGTGCAGGACCAGTTGTAGGTAGCTGCCGAGCAGCTCGTGCTGAAAAAGATAGGATGACTGTTGCTCGGCCACCATCTTTTGAAACAGACTGGTCAGGTATAGGGCCTGCTCACATTGAAGCGGGAAGACGATGCTCCCTACGGTGCGGAGCAAGGACCAGGGTGTCTGGCTTGCCACCTTGCCGCACTCTTGCACAAACGCCTCAGTAAACAAACAGGCATAGCCCGTTTGGTGAGCGAGCAATACGTGCGAAGAGTCCCCCTCTGACGGGTTACCCACCAACAAATACGTGGTATCCGGTTCGGTTTCCCGGTCGGTGCTCTGCAGTGCTCGTTGGCCGGACAGCAGGTAGATAGCGTAACAATCACGGCGGCCACCAGCGCTGAATGGACCAGAAGCCGTGTCTATCTGGTAGGCCTTGAATCCTTTCATAATCTTTCCGTCAGGACTTAACGTGAACCGGGCGCTTCGGCCAACGCACTTGTGCAGGTGGCCGGGAGATTCTTTCTGTTAGCCGCGCTTGCCATAGCCCATGTCAGCAACTACTTTAAATGTGGTAGACGACAGGCTAGAGTAGGAAGCCGACGGTACGTCGCAGTTACTTCTGCAAAGGTCTGCGCGTCCGGACGGGGTAAATAATGGAAATCAAACCAATAGGTATGAGATTCAAACATCGAGCGGCAAACCTCCCCCTATGAAGGTGAATCTGAGGCTTTGGTACAAGCGGCCATTGTGACTCGTGTGCGGTTCCAGTACTGATCGTTCCGCTTCTCGCCTGAGGTGCTCCGCAGCAGCGACGGGCAGAAGGTCGACCTGGCTATGGACTCGTCCGCCAGCAGCGCCTCGTTCAGGTACTTCGGCAACCGCCGACTCCTACGTGGACGAGACGCTGCTGGTCTTCGACTTGACCGTGCTCTCTTACCGCTACCTGAACATGCACGGCGAATACGACTTCTCCGACCGGACCCTGCCGACGGACGCGCCGTTCGATATGGACTTGACCAGCACCTGTCAGCCGCCGTGCAAACCGGCAGAGGAACGAGTTGGAGGTTTTTCCCTATTTGTTTAACAACACCCACTATTGGCCAGCGGCGCCGCGCTGCTGGCTGTGCTGCTGCCGCTGCGCCATCGCCCCAAAGCCCAGGCATAAGTAGGCATAAGAAAGACACCCGAGAGACGCAGGTCCGGTACGGGCCAAATGCGACTTCTGTACCAAACTTTTAACCAAGGCCAACAGTTGCTCGACTACCTGACGCTGCAGGAGTATGCCGTTCGGGGATTATCAAAGCTCTTTCCGGCCGAGGATGATTTCTGGCTGTATTTCCAGCGCTGTCAGCGCCGGTATGTCGCCGCCCAGCGGCAGCAGCGCGAGTGCCAGCGGAGTGCCCAGCCTTGGGAAACGGAACAGGTAGAGGAAATAGCAGCTGGGAAAGCGGCCATCTGCTTTGCCATCGTGCATGCCCTGGCCAGCTTGAATCAGCAAGGCTGCTCGATGCAGCCGCTGCTAGATTGTCTGGCAGGCCTTCACCTGGCCCACCAGTACCAGGACGAGCAGCAACCCTATAGCGCCAGCAGCCCAGGCCACGAGCATTTTCAGCGTAGCCTGACGCTGGCTCAGGAATTGGGACTGCTGGAGCTGCGGGACTACCTGCAGCGGCAGATGCTGCACCATCAGGGCCAGCCGCAACTAGACGTGGCCTGAAATGGCTTACCCCCGGCCTACGCCACCGCGTCGCAGGTAGGGATTTTGCTGAATATCGCGGCAGCCGTCGATGATGTTTTCTACTTCTGCCTCGTACTCGGTGCCGGCCGTGGGCAGGTTGCGGGCTGCCCGCATAACCTCGAAGGCCTTCTCAATTACGCGCTGTTCCTGGGCATCGTGGTTGTTGTGCGTTCGGGAACGTTTGTCAGGTAAACCTACCTGCGTTTCCTCTACCTGATTGTAGTGGCGGTGCAGGGCTAGGACTTGTTCGTGTAAGGTGGTGCTCATGGCTGAAATGGAAAAAAGGAGGTGTTGAAAAAAGACGACTATTCGCCGTACACTTCCAAATCAGGAGCAAAAAAAAGAGTTGATTAGATAGGCAAAATATCCGCCAAAACTGCGTTTCTAGCCTATAAATGCGGTTTTTTATGTGTATCTTAGGGGTAACGCACGGTATCCACCCCGCCAACGTCGGTTGCCTATGAACGGCGAAACCCCGGAGGCGTGGAGGCCTTCGGGGTTTCAAGAAGTGGGTGCAGTCACACCTTAACTTCTTCGGACAAGATGGAAAAGGAACGTGCTGAAACGGATTTTAAGTTCACGCTTAAACTCCGCATACCCCAGGAGCTGGTAAAGTGGCTGTTGGGGTTTCTAGTGGGCGGGAGCGCCGTGGCGCTGCTCGAACACTGGAAGTAAGGGTAGGGGGAGCCGCAAGGCTTCCCCTATTTTTTTACTATATAAAGATACGCTGTTTGGCGGGTAAAAGTCAAGAAAAACAGGCTATTCCAGCGCCGGAGTGGGTAATTGCTTTTACGGCCTGCTACTTTTACGGTATGGAGGGAACCCAGATGCACGCCCAGCCGCCCCACGGCTTTATTGTTAAAAACGGGAAGTACATTCTTGTGCGGGCCAACTACGTTCCCAGCGATGCGGAAGCACCGGTGCCCAACTGGGAGTATCAGCGCCTGATGGCGGAGGTAATCTGCGACATTGGAAACGCCATCGGGGAGCTGCCCCAGCGCAAAGATGCCTTTACGGTAAATGTACCTTACAATGAAGCGGGCGACCTGATGATGCTGGCCTGCCGGGTGCAGCGGCGCTTTTTCCGCCCGGCTCAGTATAAGGATGATACCGTTAACGGGCGGGTTCCTGACCTGGTGGCCGTGTTCGTTATCTACGACGACCAGCCGTAGCCTGCTTACCTTTGGGTTCAGCCCAGCCCAGCTATGAGTTCCAAAAAGCTTTCTACCCCTAGTGAACTAGGGGCCTACCAGAATCACCAGGCTTACATTCGTATTTTCAAGTATAAGCCTCTCAATCAGTACGACCACCTTCTTTGCATTCACGGGGACCGGGGCCAGGGCACAACGGGCGAAGTGGCCCATCTGAAGATTTCGGAAGGCGCTTACGAGGCCATTGCCCTACGCTTTTCCATTGCTGAGCGCGAGTCAAATCTATTCCGTAGTGACTTCTTTGCCGTGGCCGCCGTGTTGCCGGAACTGCAACAGGAAGCAACGGCTGAAGGTGAGCCAACTGAGTAAGCAGCTGGCTTGCTCATCGGGCCATACGCTGGAATACATGCCGGAATTGCAGTAGCGCTATACATGAATTGCTATTTATTTTAGCTTATTTCAGCTAACTAAGTTAGTAGCGGCGTATACTTGTAGTCCTTACCTACTGCAAGTGCCATGCAAAACGTAGAACTCATTCCGGTTCCTGATACCGGAATTCCCTTTCTGCTACCTTTATTCAGCTGCGCCGTACCAGCCGGCTTCCCGAGCCCGGCCAGTGACGAAATAGAGGAAATGTTTGACCTGAACCGGTTGCTGCTACGGCATCCGGACGCAACGTACCTGGTACGGGTAATGGGAGAAAGCATGGCGGGCGCGGAGATCCACGAGGGCGACTTACTGGCCGTCGATAAGCAGATGGAAGCCGACCATAATCATATTGTGGTGGCCGTGATTGATGGAGAATGCACCGTGAAGCGCTTATGGTGCGAGGATGGAGCGTGGTGGCTGAAGCCCGAAAATCCGGCCTTTAAACCTTGGCAGATTCACGATGCCGGCGACGTGCAGATATGGGGCGTGGTAACCCATGTGCTGCATGAGCTGATTCCAGGTAAGATGAGCGCCTTACTGCGCACCAGAGATTAGGAGCCATGTTCGGGTTGCTCGATATCAACAACTTTTATTGCAACTGCGAGTCTGTTTTCCAGCCCAAGCTGCAGGGAAAGCCCGTGGTGGTGCTGTCAAACAATGACGGCTGTATCATCAGCCGCTCGGCCGAGGCGAAGGCCCTGGGCTTTCAGATGGGTGATCCATACTTTCAGGTGAAAGAGGAGCTGGAGCGCCACAAAGCCCACGTATTCAGCTCCAACTATCCTTTGTATGGAGATATGTCGCGGCGGGTGATGTACTGCCTGGCGCAGACCGCCCCCGAGGTTGAAATCTATTCCATCGACGAGGCCTTTATGGACCTGCACGGCATGGAGCGCTACTGCGGTAGCCTGGATACCTTCGCCCGTAATCTGCGGGCCAAGGTGCTGAAGCGCACGGGCTTGCCTAACTGCGTCGGCGTGGCCCCCACAAAAACGCTGGCCAAGCTGGCTAACCGCATCGCTAAGAAGAACCCTGAGCATCAGGGCGTGGTGTACCTCGATACCGAGGAGCGCCGGCGCTGGGCTCTGGAGCAGGTAGCCGTGGAGGATGTTTGGGGAGTTGGCCGCCAGTACGCGCAGACGCTCACGGCCGCGGGCATTTACACTGCCGCTGAGCTGGCGGCGTGCGCCGACTCGTTTGCCCGCAAGCACCTGGGCGGCGTAGTCGGCGCGCGCCTGGTACGCGAGCTGCAGGGCTATTCCTGTCAGGGGCTGGCGCCGAGCGAGGACGGTACCCTACGCCGGCAAAGTATCTGCTGTTCCCGCACCTTTGGCCAGGCCCTCAGCTCCTTTGACGATGTATTGGGTGCCGTAGCTACATTTCTCTCCCGAGGTGCCGAGAAGCTGCGTAAACAGGGCGATGCGGCTCACATTCTGACCATCTTTATCAGCAAGAGCCGCTACGGGCTGGAGCCCCCGCCCTATTCGTTTTCCGCTGTGGTAACGCTGCCGGTAGCCACGTCAGATACCAGTGAGTTGCTGGCTCAGGCGCGGGCCGCGTTGTCGGCCATGTGGCAGCCGGGTCGCTATGTGAAAGCGGGCATTGTGCTCGATGGGCTGGAGCCGGCCGGCCAGGTGCAACTGTCCTTATTTTGCGCTGAGCCCCCATCAGAGAAGCGAAGCCAGATTATGGCGGAAATGGATGCCCTAAACCGGCGCTTTGGCAAGAACACCGTTCGACTGGCCACAGCGGTACCGGCCCCAGGCCTGGAAGTAGCACCCTGGACGGCAAAAGCGGCGTGGAAAACCCCAGCTTATACCACGCGGTTTAAAGATCTGCTGTGGGTTAAGTCGTAGGAGCAGTTTCGGTTAATTCAGGTTTTTTTGAGGAAGTAAAACTCTCAGACTGGGAGCTAATTAAGAACAATGAATAAAGGCTCTATTCAGATACTCTGAAAGTGGGCAGCAGGGACAAAAGGCCGGTTTTGCCGGTCTTTTTTGTTGCTAAAGAGCAACAAAAGCACCAACTTGAAGGCTGGTTTTGCGTATAAATAGCAACGGTGATACCCCCGGAGGCTATGAAAAAGCAGTGTACTGTTCCTTATCTGATTCTTTCTTTCTCGCTTGGGTTGCAGGATTACTCGCTGCGGGCCTTTCGCTTTGAGACGACGGATAACAACGAGCTTAGCGTAGTTCCCTTTGCCTCCGAGGCCAACCTAGAAGTGCTCCGCGCCTTGGGGTTTCAGACCTCTAATCTGACGGATTGGGTTGCTCCCGTGCAGCCCGAAGAACTGAAGGTAACAATCAGCCAGACCTACTACGCGGCCGGTGCCCACGCTGAACAGCCACGCCTGCTGCTTGAAGCTGCCAGCGCCACTCCGGTTACTCACTAAACCGGCCGGTCAGATGATACGCCCCCTTACCATTGACCTAGAAGGCAAGCAGGTAAAAGCCTACCGCAACCTCCAGAAAAAGGGATATTGGTCGATCCTATTCAAGGTTGATGGCAAAGAGAAAGTGGTAGCCCATCTGCCCGATGTGCACCTGCTGAATGTCACCTTTGAGGTCCGGGAAAAAGGGCGCCAGCGCGTGATTCGGGACAAGCACAAAAATGTGCATGCCTTTGCCCACGGCACCTTCACCAGCACCGTAGCCGAGCCGGCCACGGCCATCAGTTACGACCCCTACCTAGCCTGCTACTTCTACCGCAAGCAGGACCAAAGCCCGGTCTATTCCGCTAGTCAGGTCCGACTGACCGGCAACCAGGCCTTTGCTACCATTAGCGACCTGCTGTAAACTTTTTCCTCCCAACTGCCCAACGCTGCCCGTCATGGCCGAAATGGACCCCAACCGTTACGATTACCGCGAAGTTGCCTGCCCGCAGTGCCACGCAGCCGCGGGTACCTACTGCATCCGGCCCAGCGGCCACAGCGGGCCGATTGTGCAACCCCACCGGCCCCGCCGCACGGCCGCGCACGTTGTCTGGCGAGCCGAGGAGATAGAGAAATATGGCCGGCAGCTAACCTCGTGGGACGACGACGAGCAGCCGGCCGTTACCCCAGCCCCCGCTGTGGCCAAGGCTCCTGCAGCAGCTCATCAGCTAGGCCTGTTTGATGCACCGGAAGCCCCCACCGCACGGGCAGCCTAAGCTACTTTCAGAGTCGGGGCAGTAGGGAAGAAAATGCTTGATGAGGTAAATAGACGTGTTTTTTCGTTGACTTTTATATGCAAAAGACGACCGTTTACGTATACCCATATATACAACGCAAGCAACCTTCCCCCTTATGAAAAAGTCAACTGCCCCCGCCGCCAAGAAAGCCGCCGCTACTAAAGCCGCCACTCCCCGCCCCGACATTTGCCAGATGGTAACGGACCGGATTGTTACCGCACTGGAAGGCGGTATTATTCCGTGGCGCAAGCCTTGGAACGCCGGAGCCGGTGCCCCTCGCAATTACATCAGCGGCCACGTTTACCAGAGCATCAACGCTTTTTTGCTGTCCATGCTGGAGTATGAATACCCACTGTTTTTGACCTACAACCAAGCCAAAGCGGCCGGTGGTCAGGTCCGTAAGGGGGAAAAGGGCATGATGGTCGTTTTCTTCTCCAACTATGTGAAGGAGAACAAGCAGACGGGCGAAAAGGACTGTTTCCCGATTCTGCGTTATTCCACCGTTTTCAATATCGCGCAGGTTGATGGCATCGACTGGAAATTGCCCGAGCTTATTACCCGTGAGCATCAGCCAGTAGCCGAGGCCGAGCGCATCTGCGTGAATTATATGGGGGAGCTGGAAGGTCCTTCGCTGTACTTCAAAGGTGATCAGGCCTTGTACCGCAAATCAGTGGATGAAGTGTTGATGCCCGCCCCGGAGTCGTTTAACACGGTGGAAGGCTACTACGCAACCCTTTTCCACGAGTTGGCCCACAGTACCGGCCACCAGCGCCGCCTGAATCGGCCCGAGTTGGTAGAAAACGCCGGTTTCGGCTCGACTACCTACGCCAAGGAGGAACTAACGGCCGAAATGACTGCCGCTTTCCTGAGTGCCGCCGCAGGGCTTGACCTTTCCGCCACAATCGACAATGCTACGGCCTATATTCAGAACTGGCTGAAGGCTCTGCGCAATGACAAATCGTTGGTGATGAGCGCGGCCAGCCTAGCCCAGAAGGCAGCCTACCACATCCTAGGACAGTCGGCCCCCAGTTACGAAGAAGCCCCGGCCGAATAACAACCCCGCCCATCCTGCCCGGCATCACGCCGGGCAGGCTCCGGACGCCGATAGGCTTAGGGCAGGCATCGAGCCTGCCCTAAGCCTATGGGTATTTCTCATTTAAACCTGATTGCGCTATGTTTACTCTTAGTCCCCCATTTCTCTCCCCGCCGCCCGTGGTGCTGCCTGTTCCTGTAGTTGATGCCCTGTTGCCGCTCCCGCCCAAGAAGCGGGTGACTCAACTACGCCTGATGGCGGGCGGAGGCTTAGCGCTGGTGCACCGTGCTGGCCAGGCCCTGGAGGAGGCTGACCGGAACAGATTGCTGGACGCCTGGGGCTTTGCCGACGTGCGCGTGAACTTGCTGGAGCCCCTGGAGGGTATCCCATTGGTGATGCTGGCCGCCCAGGTCGGTGAGTTGCCGGCACTCGTGTCGGATATCAACCTTGGCAAAGGCTCCCGCTCCATGGTCGAGAAGTGGCTAGAGCAAGCTTCGACCGCCATGCCAGCTACGCTGCAACTAGTACTGCTGGAGCCGGTGGCTGATGCGCCCGGGAAAGGACGGGTACTCTGCAGTCGCGCGCTGGCCATAACGGATACGGCTTTCTGGCGCCCCCTGTGTCGGGTGCTTCGGGAGCAGCTGCCCCTGTTTGATCAGGGCGACGCGGCCATTTTATCCGTAGCAGCAGACGCTATTCTTTCCCGATCCGGCGCAGCTGCCGGCGTGCTGGCCGGGGGGCCAGTGGCTCAACAACTGGCCTAGGTGACAACAGGCCTCACCATTTACTTTTTACCTGCCGTCTATGAATTTCACCCAGAGTAACCAATTGACCGCCGCTCAGGAGGGGGTTCTATCTTGGATGCGTCACTAGGGCATGCATCCAGTTTTGATTCTACACGAGGAGGCTGACGAGGGCGAATTGCCTGATTTTACCTGCGGTACCATTTCGGGTAACTGGTGCACCTTTCCCAAAGGATACCGGTGCGGGACAAGTTTGCTGCCCGCGCCAGCACTGTGCGTTAACATGGTGCATAACGACTTGCCGGGTAATGGCCACTTTGCGGCCTTTCTGAAGCAGATGGAGGCACTTTGTAAGGATCGGGGAGTAGATCTGCTCTTTCTGGATGTGCAGGCCTTACTGGCCGCGCACTTAGTACAGAAGCGGGGGTTTGAACGGCAGCCGGGAAGCACCCACTACCGCAAAACCATAGCGGGCCACTAGCCCCGCAGCGTGCGGATCTAAGGCAGGCATGCTACAAGGATTGGAGCCACCCTATTCAGGGTGGCTCTTTTCAGTTGGGCGGCAGGGGAAGGCGGAATAAGTGCAAAAAGAAAGACCCTAACGCAACTAAATTTAGTTGCGTTAGGCGTAAGTTTCTACCTTTGGGCAACTGACCAGATTAGCCCTACCCACCGTGTTTATCGAGGCCCTTCAGCACTATATTTCACAGCTCGCTATCAGCGACCGTTTCAAGCAGCAGCTGAGCGCCGAGCCTACGTTGAAGGCCTACGTTTTCTACGTGGAGTTACCGCAATACCTGGCCCCGCTGTTCCCCCGCGTGAGCGAAACCCAGCTACGGGACCTGACCATCTACAGCTACCTGTATTTCAGTTTCATCGTTACCGTCGATAAGCTGGTTGATGAGCCTACGGCGGGCGGCATTAGTCACCAAACCCGCCGCCTGTTTGACGTGCTGAGCCTGCAGGAAACGGCCGTACAGGGGCTGACGACACTTTTCCCAGTGGGCACCCCCTTTTGGGCGCAGTTTCACCAGTGCAAGCAGCGTTATACGGCCGCCAACCTGGAGGAGAAGAAGTATGCCGAGTTGCGGCCGGCCCTGACGGTGCAGCAGTTCGAGCACCTGGCAGCCGGCAAATCGGCTATCTGTTTTGCAATGGTTCACGCCCTGAGCAATCTGGGCCAGGACACTACCCACGTCGAGGCCTTGCTAGAGTGTCTGGCCAGCATTCACATCGGCAGCCAGTATTTTGATGATGTAGAGGATTTCGCTCAGGACTGGGAGCAAAAGCAGTACACCTACGCCCATGCGCAGGTCGCTGCGTATCTAACCAACTTAGGTATCGACCCGGAGGCCATCCCCGTCAACCTGCAGCACCGGTACTTGTATACGTCCGGGCTGGCGTATGACTTGATGGAGCAGGGGAAAAAGCACTATCAGCATAGCCTGGAGCTGGCTCAGCGGCTGGGGTTAGACCAGTTAGCGACCTACCTGGAGCCTCAGATTGCCACCTACACCGCGCAAATGAGCCGGGTGCAGCAGGTAGTGGCCCGTGCTCGGAAGGCCGCGCAGGATTCTTCCACTCCTACTTCGCTTGTTGCCTAGGCCCATGCTGGTAGTGGAACACAGCCGCCTGAGCGTATTTGATCGGAGCACCTGGCTAATATCGACGCCAGCGGGACAGCATCTGCTGGTAAATACTGCGGCCGCTGAGTTATTCCAGATCCTGCAGCAGTCCTCGACCACTGAACAAGCGCTTGCCCGGTTTAATCAGACCTTTCAGACCACGCTGGCCACCGAGCAGTTTACGCGCCTTGTAGCAGGCCGCTTCGGGGGCTACGCGCTATTGCGGGAGGAAGAAGGGCAGCCCGGGTTGGAGCGCTCAGGGCTGGATCATATTGCCTTGAAGGTGAGTTTATTTAGTCCGGCTGCAGCCGGGCGGTTGGCCGCTCCCTTGCGCTGGCTGTTCAGCCCGGCGCTGTTCTGGCCACTGCTGGGGGGACAGGTGCTGCTGCTTACAGCTGTTTTCGCATCGAACTCCATTGGCTCCGAGGCTGGCGTTGGGGAATATGCGGTAGCTATCCCGCTGCTATATGGCTCGATACTGCTGCACGAGGCTGGCCACATCGCCGCCTGTGCCCGGTTGGGTATCCGGCACGGAGGTATCGGCTTTGGCTTCTATGGCTACGTTTTTCCGGTTTTGTACGCTGATATAACCGGCATCTGGCAGGCGACCAGAGCCCAACGCATGATAGCCAACCTGGGCGGCATCTACGCGCAGCTGCTGCTGTCAACGGGGCTGGCACTTGCCTACCTGGGCACTCCGCAACCCGCGCTGCTGCTGGCCAGCACGAGCATTGCCATTTCGGCGGCCTGGCAGTTCAACCCCTTTATCCGCAGGGATGGGTATTGGATGCTAGCCGATTTGACCAATACCCCAAATCTTCTTTCTAAGGCATCCCGGACGGTAAAGCAGGCATTTACCCGTGCCAGCGTCCGCCGCGTGCTTACAAGCAAGGGAAAAGCGCTACTGAGCCGCAAGCTGCTCTGGCTGCTCTATGGGTTGGGCAATACGCTGTTTTTTCTACTACTGGCATGCTGGGCCCTCTATCACCACGGACCGGCAATTGCCCGCTTTCCCGGAGAGCTGCCGGCGCTTATGGCCCGCGTGGTGCAGGGCACAAACCCCCTCACCCAGCAGCATCTGTTAGCCGCCGCCTTCTACCTCGTGTGGGGGCGCTTTTTCCTGGGTCTAGTTCTCCGCCGCAGGGCTACCCGATTAAACCAGCAGCTTCTAGCCGAGTAGAGCTGCCCGGTATCTTTTCTCGGATCATCAACCATTTTCCAAGTACCATGAACAACCCCTCCACCTCCGCCAAGGCTACTGAAGAACAGGTAGCCGCCAACTTTCAGGTAGAAGCCCTGGATCAGCGCCTCGAAACCGCTTGGTCTATGGGTTCTGATAGCTCCGACATTGAGCACGAAGCCCCAACTGCTCAGTAAGCAACCCCTTCAGGGAGTAGAAAAGAAAAAGCCCGGTCGATCTGACCGGGCTTTTTTTGATTGTCAAATGCTTAGTTGTCGCGGTGGACCAACGTGCGCAGCGGGTCCTGATCTGTAACCCGGGAGCTGGTAGGGCGCCGGGTAGTCTTGATGAACTGCTTGGCTTCGCGGTACATATCGGATTTGCGGTCAGCAGAGGCCAGCACAGCTTCATAGTAGCGGCGGGCTGCTTTCTCATCCTTCTCCGCCGTCGCCATCCGGGCCAAGCTCAGGTTAGCGTACTGATAGTAGCCGCCTTTAGTCTGGTCCGTAGATTCTGAAAACACGATGCAGCGCTGATAATAGGATTTGGCTTTTGCTACGTCTTGGTACTTGTTCTTGCGAATGAAAGCCAAAAAGTACGAGGCATACCGCCCGCTGAACCCGTCGAATCCCTGCAGCCCCTGGTTATACTTATCCAGGATTTCCAGGCTTACCCGCTCGCATTCCCGGAAGTCGCCCCGGTTAAAGCACTGCATAGCGTAAAAGCGCTGGAAATAGGCATTGTCCGGATAATCCAGGGCCAGGCTGCGCACCAACGGGAAGGCTTCCGCCTCCTTGTTTTCCCGCTCACTGGTCAGGATCTTCATCAGGAAGAATTTAGCTTCAGGAGCCGTGTACACGGCATTTTGCGTTACGCTACGCAACTGCTGCAGCCCGAGAGCCTTGTTGCCTTTGGGGAAGAAAAGCAGCACGGGCTTCAGCCAGGGCTTCTCCTCTCCAATCCAGACGGCGTAGTAATTGAATAAGGCCTGGCCAAAGAGAAATTCCGGGCTCAGGCCATTGGCCTCGCGGCTTTTTTCCAAGTAGTCAAGGGCCCGCTTGGCTTCAATCGTCGCCTTGGCCCAATCGTGGCGCTCGGCGTGCAGCCGGGAGGAGAAGCCGTAGGAGGCCGAAAGGAAAAAGCAGGCCTCGTAGTTCTGGTTGTCCTGCTTATAGAGCGCTTCGGCTTTCGTAGTGGCAGTATCCATGTAGGCAAAAAATGCCTTGTCGAACTGCTTGGTAGATACGTTGGTCGGTACAATCTTCCACCAGGCGCTGAGCCCCATCAGGAAGTACGGCAGAGGATGGTGCACGTACCGACGGCGCAGGGAGCGGAACTGCCGTTCGGCCTTATCAAATTTGAAGTTGTAGAGGTTACTAACCCCGCCCTCCAGTTCCGTTTTAATGTCGTTATCCATCAACAGCCACCCTTTCGTATCGACAGCAGACGGAGCCACGTCCACATTCTGCAGCTCGATGCGGCGGCTGATGCCAGCGGAGTCCACTTGCTGGGCCTGACTGCCGGCTACCGAAAACAGTAGCGTGCCTAAGGCCATACTTAAACGCCTCAGTTTCCGGGCAAACTGCTTAGAAGCAGGATTTGTACTACTCAGAGTCATAGCATGCAGTTTGCCCAGCAGCCCGAGGCTATTGGTTTAGTTTCAGGAAAAATTGAATCTTACTCAGAAGGTATTCGCGCAACAGGGAGTGCTGAGAACTGGCAAATAGAGCGGTGTGAGCGTTAGGCCAGTAAATAGATAGGTTGGTGCAGTTAATATTAGTTGCAAATATGGTTATAATATTTCAAGTGGCCAGGAAACGAAAGGCCCCGGCCCTCATTGGTAAATGAGCAGCCGGGGCCGGTCGAGAAAGCCTACAGGGCCTAGTGCTGAATTATAAGGTTGCGGGTCTGAGTCTGGCTACCGCGCCGCAGTTGGACGTGGTAAATGCCGTTGGGCAGATCAGCCGTATCAAAACGCAGCTTGCCATTTTTGGTGTTGCCGGTCTTAACCTTTTTGCCGCGGTCATTAAACAGCTCCGCGTGGTAGGCATGGGGGTTCTCCTCCTCCGGGAGAGCCATCGCTTCCTGAGCCTGCTGCGGATCAGTGTTTTCCACCGTGCTGATCATGAAATACTGATTGCTCGGTACCGGCGAGAGGTAGTAGGAGTATGGGTCGCAGTAGCGGCCATCGGTGCTGGGCTCAGGCGAAACATACACGTAGGATTTAGGCAGATTGACGCCGGAGCACGAACCAGGAGCCGTTACCGTGACTTCAATTTCATCATAGCGTACCGTAACGGGCAAATCCGGGCTAGTCGTAGTGATTGTCTGCGGCGTAGTAGTCGTGCCGGCTCGAATCGTGCGCTTGGTCCAGGTGTAGGGACCGCTAGTCAGGCCTTCAGCGTGCACTGTCACAGTGCTGTAAGGGCAGATGCGTACCTGGCCTTGGTTAAAGGTGATGTAAGCGTCCAGTGGGTCACCTCCGGCAGTAACCTGGAAGGAATAGGTAACGGCCGGGCTGGGGGCCGCCCCGGCGCGAACAGCAACTACGCTAACGGTTATGGTGCCGGCCTGGCCAGTGTTGTTTTTGATGGCCTGCACGGTGCCGCCGTTGGTCACGCTGCCCGTACCGGAAGTGGTGAAAGCACCAGGGCCGGTGAGGCTCCAGTTGTAGGTTACATTGCTCAGGCGCTGGTTACAGTCATTAAGGGAAATGTAGGCCGTTCCGTTGGGGCAGATGGTAGTGGGGTTCGAGGGGCGGAAGGTCGCCGGCTGCGTTACGTTAAACAGCTCCCGCACAATAAAGGCCTTGGCGCCATCATCCACCGTTACGTGAGCCCCATTGCTGTAAGGGTAGGCATAATAGGAGTCAAAGGGCGTTTCATCATTGCAGGAGAGGCTGCGCGATGACAGGTCCGTATAGGGGTTTGGCAGCTGGCCAGTACCGTTGTAGTTGGCCATATTCTTATACTGGAAGCCCAGGGCGCTAACAGTAGGAATAAAGCTGTGCAAGGGCCGCAAATTGGAGAAGCGGAACTCGTAGCCAGGAAGCTGCTTGCCTTTCAACGTACCGTCCTGGATCTGGAACTGTGAATCGTAGGTGCCGCCTGGGGCCAGGTCGTAGCTACCCTGAGAGCCGCTGGTTAGCTTAATTTCCCGGCGCTTCTGCACGGGTTTAAGCATTGCGACAATTACGCGGGCTTCCCCGTTGAATACCGTACCCCGCTGGCCGGCCGCAGGGGCGAAATACATATTGGCCGAAATCTGGGTGCCCGGCGTGGTGCTGCGGTAAAAAAACTGGCGACGCTTATTGCCTGCGATACGAGCCACATCCAGCTGCAGTCCGGTGGCCCCTGGTGTGCCGGCGCCCGTGTTCATCTGCCCGTTAATGATGCCATTGGCCAAGGCGACGCGGCGAACCTGCGTAGGGTAGCCATAGGAACCGGCCAAGCCATTGTTCTGCAGGGCCCGCATAAACGGAATGTGGTAGTTGGTACCACCCTGATCCAGACGGTGATTTACCAGCATCTGTTTAGCCGCAATCGAGTTCAGGCGGGCTGCGTTGTTTTCCGCCGCTTCCGACATACCGGAGAAGTAGTCGATAAACTCCTGATCACCCATGGGAATGTTTGCCCCCTGGTGCGGGCCATCAAACGAAAACCACAAGTCTACATTGTGCTTCCAGTAGGGGTTGTTGTAGGTGGCCGGGTTGCCGGAGTTGGCAAAGTTCTTCTCCATCAAAGCCAGGGCATAGCGAGAGATTAGCCCGCCCATGCTGGGACCAATGATGGAAACCTTTTGATTCGGGTCGGCCATCAACGGTTTGATGCGGCTCAGCAGCTCTACCAGCACCAGCGAATTGCGCTCGATGTAATCCGCGCCGCCATCCACGTCCTTATACACCGTCTGACGAGGCATATCTACCCGCCGCCGAGTTTTAGGAAAGTTCAGAACAATCAAATCCCGCTCCTTGCCGGCCACCTGCAGGGCAGGAATCAGAGGGGAAAAGTCCCCGTAGATACGGTCAATCTTGCGTTTGTCCGAGGGGTCGAAGCCATCCATTACAATCAACGGATTGCGGAGCTTGCCATCAGCCTGACTTTGTGGGTTGAACAGATAGCTCAGGGCTTCTCCTTCTCCATAGGTAGTCTGGCCGTTGTAGTCGTTCCAGGTGCCGCCGATGATATTGGGGGAAATAGGCATGGTAACCACGCCATTCGGGCGGGTAGCCAGGGCTGATTTCACTATCACACCAGATCGGGCAATAGCACTAGAGCCGTCCGTGAAATACATGGTAAAAGTCAGTCCCTGATAGCCTGAGGAGGGGAACGTTACCAGAGCACTACCGCCTCCGGAGAGCGTGTATTGGGAGGAGCCAACCTGCACAAGGCAATGACTGGGCTGCCGGCTGGTATTCTGAAACTGAAACAAGGCCGGCATGGTCAGTCGCACCTGCCCGGCCACGGTGTCAGCCAGCGGAGAAATGACCGTGACCCGTTTCGCTTCGTAGGGCGAGCCTGAGCCATCGTAGTATAACCCGCCGATTTCGCGGATTGTGCCGCGTTCTTCCGCCAGGGTATCCAGTACTGCAAACTGATAATCAAGAATGCCTATCGGCAGGTCGCCGCCCATGGTACGGTCAGCCGTCGTCATGCTTTCCGCCAGGGGCCGCAGGGAGGAACGCTCCTGGGTAAAGGAAGCCAGGCCATATGCCGATTCCTTCAGCTCAAAATAGCTTTGGAAGAAATGCGAGGCATTTGAACCCGTATACTGCGTGAACAAATGCAGGTTAGCAGTGGCGGGTACCCGGTCGTAGAGGATGCTCCCAGGGATGCGGGACTTATCCAGGGGTGAAATCAGGCTGTCCACCAGCTGCGTGAACTGACTTCGCGGGTCAGTGAAAGTTTGTGCGTGCGCAGTGGCAGCCCCAAGCAATAAGGTTAAGCCGGTAAAGAGTTTTTTCATGAAGGAAGGGTATAGTGGTAAGCGTTAGTATTTGAGGTCGAATCGTCCTTCCGTCACGTTCACCGAGCCGGTTCCCGTCAGGGCCTGGGCCCGGAATTCGTAAGTGCCGGCCACTACGCGCGCCACTGTATCGAGACGAGTAATCGTTAGCGTACCCGGGGCCGCTGGGCCGGTGATGAGCACCTGGTCGGGGCTAGGCTTGCCATAGGTGAAAGTGGCGTAAGCCGGGTTGGCCGTGGTAAATTTGGGGTCAGCCTGCTGGTTAAGCTGGATGGTGCCAGGCTTGCGGATATCCGGCACGTAGAAGTTGATGCTGGTTTCACTGAAAGGGTCGTTTTCCTCGGCGGGGAACCGTCCAAAGTATAGGTCCAGCTCATAGCCGGTAACCGACTTTGTGTACCGGGCAGTCAGGGGGGCGCCAGCGTACAGAAACTGCTGCACCGGCAGCCATACTGTCCCGTCAACTTTAGCTCCAGCCGTGTTTTGACCGGTTTGGGTAGCTTCCGGTAGAACAGCTTTCGGCGCCTCCTCTTTCTTGCAGGCACCAAGTGCCAGCAAGGAAAGCAGCACTGTGGAATGGATGTAGCGGGTTGGGTTCATAGCCGATTGAATGAAGTGAAATTTAGTTGCAGAGCAATTAGAAATAGTAGCATTTTGCTACTAAATATAGTGGCAATATAAGGCGGTTTTTTGGTTCTCGAACTTTATATATACTGCCGCAAATTCTGTGCACGAGATAAGGCAACAGCAGGCATGCGGCTGCACCTGGCGGGCCAGTGCCGACAGGAGAAGAAACCAATGCTGGGGAGGGGGCAGGAAACTGCCGGGGCGGACATGGCCGGCCGACTTGCGGCAACGAAAAAGGGCCGCCATGTAAACATGACGGCCCTTTGTATCAGATCGAAACGGACTGAGGTAAGTTACAACGCAAACCGCCTTCCTTGCCGATATGATTCTTAGGCAAATATACTGGATCTGGGCAGCCGTGGTTACACCTGCACTTAAAATTATGGGCAGTTGGGGAGAAAATGCCTGTTAGGGTTAAATAGAAGGGGTTTTTTGTTGAGAATTATATACGGTGCGGCCCTCATTTCCGTATACATATAAAGACAACGCAACCAACCTTCCCCCCTTTCAGATGGATACGCTCAGCAAAACTCGCCGGTATTTAGAAGCCAACCCCTCAGTTCTGACCCTTTCTCCGGTGGCCTTGGAATATGCCCTGCATGTGTATTACGTTCGCCGCAACCGCTGCCGGTTGGCCGAGCTATTATGCGCCCTAATTTCGGACGCCATTGGAGCAAAATTTGGCTTAGGCGACGGGGCCAAGTGGTTTGCTGAGGGGGCCGAGCTAATGGAAGAAATGCTGGGCAATTTTCTGGATGCTGACTTGCTCAATGACGAAGAAAAAGATCGGGGCCGCTGCGCCGTAGTGCAGCCCCATACCGCAGGCTCCCTGTTGGAGTTGTTGGCCCGCACAAATGCCGCCATCACCAAGCGCCGCGATAACCGCGCCTTGAAGCTTCACGAGCAGCGCCAGGCGCTTGCAATTGCGGCCTGATGAATGGGGGGCAGTCGGGAACCCCACCGACTGCCCTCTAATTGCCGCTGAAAATGGGGTAAGCGCATTATTTTTTTACAGTAGTACTATTCTAATAATTAGACGGTAGTATTTACAGGCCTCCTGGCGGGCTGAAAGTTCGACCAGTTGCCCACGCTTAGGCATTATTCTGGGGGGGGATTAGCATTGAGCGAAATTGGGAGTTGGCAAGAATGAGTAAAATGAAAGCGTATAAATTTAGTTGCAAGTGTTGCTAAATAGCAACAAAAAAGCGGCTCTAACGTATAATTAGTGTAGTTTACCACTTCAAACTAAGCGCCCATCCTATATGTATTTTGAAGATGAAACTCCCTTTGCCGACTCGGTAGAGAATGATGGAGACGAGCAAGGGTACTATGATCCTTCGCACGAGGTTGACAACGAGTATAACGAAGGCTACTCCAGCGATGCTGACGATTTCGAGAGCCGGGAGCTTGCCGCCGATTTGGCGGGTGACGACTACTAGCCTTATGTCAGCACGCAGCATTCACATCGGGCAGGCCGTCTACTGCCAAATGCACCAGCTAGCCGGGGTTATCTATGATATTTTTCCCGCCGCAGCCGGACGCCGGCAACGGCCAGGGTGTTCCGTAGTGCTGGCCACGGGTAAAGACATTGGCTGCTTTACGGCCAGCGAAGCCGATCAACTACTTCAGCCCCTAGGCAAAACCAGTTTGCAATACCGCTTTCTAGGTTTGGCCCAGCTCCAAGCCGCCATCCAGCAGGGCTACTTTGCCAAGGCCTGGCAGGAGGCCACCTTTCAGGCTCAGGCGGCTGGATTGACTGTTTCTACTACTTCCTATTAACCTCTACTCCCTTTCCCATGGCTGGCACACCTACCCCAGAACAGAACGGCTCGGATAAGAGCGGGGGCGTACTACTGATTGCCTATCACCTGGCTTCCGGCTCCGCTTACTGCATGCAGGATGGAGCGCTGCTAACCATGCCGCTTAACGCCGATGGGCAGCTCCAGATCGACCATACCACGAGTCCGGCCAGCTTGGATTGGGGGGAGTGCATTCAGGGGGGCGAGGAAGAAGATCAGGAGCACCTGCGGCCAGTAATTGAGGCGCTGGGCCACTCATTTGAAGAAGTGTATAGCAAATTGCCGTTCAGGTAAGGGGGAACGACAGGAAGGCTGCACCAAGCGGGCCGCACCATGCGGCCCGCTTTCTTTTTGTCCCCAGGCTTTAGAACGGGCCCGCGTACATCGTGGCCATCTGGTACTCGAAGTAGAGCGAGTGCAGCTTATTAACCGTGCAGCGCTGACCCAGTAAGGGCCAGTAAACCGCGCTGGTTATACCGGCTCCTTCCGCTACCCAGCCGCAGGCGGGCTCGGCGGTGGCCAATTCGCGCTCCAGAAAAGGAAAGTAGCCCAGCGGTAATACCAGCGACTCGCCTAGCCCGGCATTTTCGGATAAGGCGACGTGCAAGGCCTGCTCACCCAGCACCTCGATAATGGTAACGTCCTGAATCCAGCAAACTAAATCGACGGCCTCCAGGGGTGAAGCGGTAGAAAAGGGCATAACAAGCGGGCATGAGTGCCGAAGCACGATAACAAGGGGCGTTCGGGATAAATAATCAGTCGCAGTAAGGGCTGATGCTTCGCGCAACAACTGCTGACTTTTTCGCACAAACTAATGAATCCTGCGACAAGGTACAGCTATTAATTTTTCATGTAGATTGCGCTATTAAATTTAATCGCAAGATAGAACAATGTCTATGCTGGCTGCGTATAAATAACAACAACGCAACTCGCCATTTATCCCTTTTTGCCATGTCAATCGCGCTTTTGCCTCCGCCCAGTGCCCCCGTAGCTCCGGCACATATTCCGGCCTATGTGGCCCTTGCAGGTATTTATTTTCAGCATGGCTGCGACTGGCTGGAGCTGGGGGAAAGCAGCTTTCTGGAAGTAGGCCTTAGCAGCACCATTACCTTGCTGGAAGGCCTGACCTGCACTCCTACCCGGGCAGCTATCGGCTCCCTGCGTCAAGGAAACTACAAGCGCGAAGGTCGGACTCTAAGCCGGGAGCAGCTGCTAAGTGAACTGGAGGCCGCACCCGTGGCCTTTCGCGCCCTGGTAGACTGGGATGGGGAGGCGCAGGCCTGGATGGTGCAACTGCACGACTAGCGCCATGCACGCAGTATATGCTACGCTGCCTTTATTTGGGCAAGCCCGTAACCGGGCGGCACAGGCGCTGGCCGCCTGGATGTTGTTTACCGCTACGGATCTGTTCTGCGGTGCAGGGGGAACCACCAGTGGCTTTGAGGCCGCCCGGTTCAATGGGCAGAAAGTCGTTTCCACGACGCAGGTAGTAAATCATGATGCCCTGGCCATTGCCTCCCACAAGAGCAACCACGCGGCCGCCCGGCACTTCATTGAGGATATAACCAAGCTCGATGCGAGCCTACTGGTTAAAACGGCGCTGCTATGGGCGTCCCTGGAGTGTACCAACTTCAGCAACGCGAAGGGCGGCTTAAGCCGCGATGCGGATTCCCGTTCCCTAGCTGAGCACATGGAGCGCTACATACGGGCCGTGAACCCACTCTATTTCTTCGTGGAGAATGTGCGTGAGTTTATGTCCTGGGGGCCGTTGGTACAGAAGCTTGATAAGGATGGCCGGCCTGCTACCCGTCGCGTGAAAGTGCTGGAGGATGTAGTTCGCCCCGATGGCCAGCCCAAGCTGCGCAAGAATGGCAAGCCTGTGCAACGTCAGGTAGTCAACCCGCAGGGTGAGCTGGTTTGGGAAGAAGCGCCGATTATGGTTCCGGAGTCCCGGACCAAGGGGCGCGATTTTATCCGGTGGAAGCAGAGCATTGAGGATCTGGGATACTGCTGCCATTATAAGCTGCTTAATGCGGCTGACCACGGAGAAAGGACCTCCAGAGTCCGCCTATTCATGATTTTCGCTAAGACCGGGCTGCCGGTACGCTGGCCTCAGGCTACGCACTCCCGCGATGGCAAAACGGTAGGAACTCAGCCCTGGCTGCCGGTGCGGCCCTGCTTGAATCTGGAACAGAAAGGGGAGAGCATTTTCGGGCGCAGCAAGCCGCTCGTTGAGAAAACCCTGAAACGCATCTATGCCGGCCTATGCAAGTACATCGCCGGGGCGGACGTGGCCACGGTCACGCGTTACCTGCAGGCTGTAGCGGCCGGTAAAACTGACTTGTTGCGTCCCGAGCCCAAGCCCGCTGCGGGCTGGCTGATGAAGCGCACCAGCAATCCGCCCAGCGGCAAGGCTAATCCGGGCGTGAGCCTCGATAGCAGTGCTCCTACCCTGGCCTGTGGTTTTCAACCGGACTTAGTGCAGCCGGAATTTCTGACCCAGTATAACGGTGGGTCCGATGAGTGCCGGAATTTGTCCCTGCAGGGGCCAGCCAATACCATTACCACGGAAAACCGTTTCGGACTGGTTCAGCCCACTTTCATCAGCAAGTATTACGGTAACGGCTCTAACGTTTCGGGCCTGCTGGAGCCCGCTGGCACTATTACGACCAAGGACCGCATGGGCCTGGTGCAGACCCAGTGGCTGGATAAGCGCTACGGCAGCGGGGAGCACAACCATCAGTCCCTCGATGCGCCGGCCGGTACCATCACGACCAACGATCATCATGCCGTGCTGCGGGCGGAGGCCTGGATGATGCCAACCAGCTTTGACAATACCGGCCGCAGCCTGGATGAGCCCTGCCCTACCCTGCTGGCCAGCCGCCAGCATCACTATCTGGTAGCTCCCGAACCGTGGCTGCTGGATAACAAGTTCGACAACGTTGGCCGGCCATTGCACGAAGCAGGCCCCACGCTGCTCACGGGAGATCATCATTACCTCATTACCCCGGAGCCACTGCTTACCGAGCCGACCCACTGGCAGCATCAGGCGGCTGATAGCCCCACCCTGCGGCTGATCCGCGACTTCATGCGGGCCTATGGTCTGGCCGACGTGCTGATGCGAATGCTGATGGTCGAGGAGCTGCTAAAGATCCAAGGCTTTCCCGAAGGCTACGTGTTGCTGGGCAGCACTACAGCGCAGAAGAAATTCATCGGAAACAGTGTGCCGCCCAAAATGAGTCAGCGCATCGTGGAAAGCATCTACGAAGCTTTCAGCGACGCCGACCTACTGCATCTATTAGCCGATTACGAAGGCAGCTACGCCACCGCCGCCTAACTCTCCACTCCTAAAATCCCCCGCTATGCTCCCACATCTACTATTCCTTCTACTGCTCGTGCTGCTGAGCTACGCGCTGTTTGTGGGCCTTGTTTTACCCTTCTACGCTGGCATATGGCGGGAAGTAGTTCAGATTCTGGCCCAGCAGAAACAAGTCCGTCGCTGGAAACGAGTATCCAAAAAAATGTAGCCAAGATGGGTAAAGACACTAAAATCGAATGGGCGCACCACACATTTAATCCTTGGCGGGGTTGCGAGAAAGTATCAGCGGGCTGCAAAAACTGTTACGCTGAGGTGCAGAGTAAGCGCAATCCGGCCGTACTCGGTGAATGGGGACCTGGGGGCCAGCGAGTGCCGGCAGCGGAGAAATACTGGCAGCTGCCGGTGCAGTGGAACAAGCAGGCACAACAGGACGGAGAGCGGCGGCGGGTTTTCTGCCTTTCGCTGGGGGATGTATTCGAGGATCGGGATGAGCTGAAACCCTGGCGCCTACGGCTGTTCATGCTCATTATGGATACCCCGCACCTGGATTGGCTGCTGCTGACCAAGCGCCCGGAATTGGTAATGGAAGGCATTTCGTACGCCTTTGCCACCTCCCCTTTTATGCACCCGGTTGGCCCCTGGCTCTACAACTGGATGCAGGGTGAGCCACCCGCTAATGTATTCCTGGGCACTTCCGTTGAAAATCAAGCTACTGCTGATTCCCGCCTACAGTGGCTGCTGAGCATTCCGGCCGTGCGCCACTTTGCCAGCATGGAGCCCCTGTTAGGCCCAGTGGATCTAACCCGCATCCGGGTTACGGATGAGATTTTCGGGTTTCAGCACCCCATGACTGGCCTGCCCCTGAAGCCGCTGACGGTCCGGGAACAGTCAGCGTTTGATCAGCCCGGCAACGAGTTGCCTTATTGCCTGGATTGGGTAATTGTCGGGGGAGAGTCGGGGCCGAAAGCCCGGCCGGTGCATCCGGCCTGGGTGCGCAGCCTGCAGCAGCAGTGCCAGGAAGCCGGCGTGAGTTTCTTATTCAAACAGTGGGGGGAATGGGTGCCCCAGGGCCAGCTGTGCGGCGGCGATTACGGCCGATCCGGAGATCAGCCCTGGGAGCCAAACGACAGTACCCACGTCTGGCGGGTAGGCAAGACCGGCGCGGGCCGGTTGCTGGATGGATTACTGTATGACGAGGTGCCTGGTCCCCTCGACGAGGAATTAACCACCCCGTAAAGACCTGACTTAAGTAAATGGGCGATAGGGGGAGAAAGGCTGTTTTCAGACTAATAAAGCCTGTTTTTTGTTGCTATTTATTAGCGGTTTTTGCCCCGTATTCGTAAAAAGACTATCAAGCGTTTCCAGTTTCACTTTTCCTTTTTCACACTCTTTTCCCTACCACAATGCATCAGATCACCCTCACTGGCAACCTCGGCAAAGATGCCGTAGTACGCGATGTAAAAGGCTCAAAAGCCATCGGCTTCAGCGTAGCCGTTAATGAACACTACACCAAGCAAGGCGGCGAGAAAGTGGAGCAGACTACCTGGTACGACTGCACCATCTGGCGCAAGGAAGGCCAGAAAACCACGATTGCCGACTACCTCAAAGAAGGGCAGCAGGTTCTGATTCAGGGTACGCCCAAAGCCAGCGGCTATCAGAATGCGCAGAAAGAGTGGGTACCAACCATTGAAGTCCGGGTTACTAGCATCGAGCTGGTGGGGAAAAAGGCGGCGGCCGCAACTACCGGTGGCAGCCAGTCGGCCAATAATGAAGCAGGAGCTTTCACTTCCGACGACGACAACGATCTGCCGTTCTAATGGGCTGACGGAGAGGGGGGCTAGGGCCTCCCTCTTTCGTTTCCTGCCAGTGTAGCGCAATTATTGTTGCTATCGGGTAACACAGAGTTTCCTGAGTGCGTATAATAGTAGAATGGAATATAGATCACACATTGCAACTAATTTTAGTCGCAACTTGAATTTTAACCTTAGCCACAAGTGTACAAATGTCTGTTAAACAGATTATTTACGTATTTAAATAATTGTAACATATATAGAATATACCACTCTATCTTTGCAGACAACTGACATAGTTTTTTCGTCTGCCAATATGGACTTTACTAAGCTCGCACCGCGTTTTGCGGACCACCCTACTGTGTTAAACTGGTTGATGTTCAAATCAGCCTTATATAACGCCGACAGTACGATTTTATCATATTCATACGTATTATCTGACTACTTAGCGCATTGTGCTCAAGAGCAGATTGACTATATCCACGCTACATCACAGGACGTCGTAGGCTACTTCCGTGCGCTAACTGACCGACCCATTATTCGAAATAATCGCCCCTTACAACGACAATTGTCGGACGGCAGTCGCAAACATCGGTTGGCCGTGTTGCGACTCTATTACCTCTATCTAAAGGAGGAAAGCATTCGCACTACCATTCCTATCCGGCACGGATTCTCCGCAAAACGAAAACGCGGCCTCAGTTGCGCGGGCGAATTACCCGTCAAGCAGCATATATCGTGGATACCGGATGGAGAACAATGGGGACGAATCTTGGATGTTATGCAGACAGAGTCACTGCGCAACCAGTTGATGTTATCTCTGGCATTTGAATGTGCCCTACGCCGGGCAGAATTATGTGCTCTGCGCATTAGCGATGTCGCACGGGGTAGTGGAGGCAATATGGTGTACATCCGTGCTGAAACTACCAAAACGAAACGTGCGCGCCGGGTATATTATTCCGAAGGTACTAAGCACTTACTGCAGCAATACCTAAACCTCTACCACTATGGTGCTCAAGGATCCGATAAGGCACTGTTTATATCGGAATCCAAACGCAACCGGGGGCAGGGCATCTCCGTGTGGACTTGGGCAAGCGTGATTAAACGTGTTGCCCAACGCACACGCCTGCCTCAACTCAAGACGCATACCATGCGCCATTTGGGCATTACCGTCTTCGCGTCAAAGGGGTGGGAATCCCCGTACGTATCCTTATATGCTGGTCACCAACACCCAAGTAGCACTGGCATATATCTGCATCCGTTGCCCGATGCCACACAACACAGTATCGAACAAGCGCTGGTGCGCCTCGCTCAACGCAATGAGGTGCAGCAATGAACTTACCAGAATGGTCAGCCCTGTCTCACGTGTTGGATCGCGGCGTGAGTTTGACACCATTGGAGCAATATGCGCTATCCCAGTGGGTCAGCCGACCGCCAATTATGGGGAAACGCTACGAACGAGACAGGAAACAAGAATTTCAGTACTTGGAGCGGCTCATCCGTCCCATTAAAGCGGTCTTCGCGCATTGTAATCACCCAGACGAGGTCGGGAGGAACTCCTATGCCTGTTGTGTTCTGCTCTTGAAAGAAATGTATGTGCGCCAGACCACATTATGGGCGTGGGACACAACTTTATGGCTAGAAACGATTGGTGTAACTCAGCAGGACTACGCACATCGGCAAGGGGTCATTCACGGAGAACGACAATTGCCTCAGGCTAATCTACGACATCAATTGATCAGTTGCGCGTACTTGCTAGGAGGCATTACCATTCATCGGTTCATCACCGACTGCAACCTCTCAGCCTCCGCACGCAGCATTTTCGGGCGTAAACGAGTAAACGGGGCGCGGTACGCTGTTGCGGATAAATTAGCTGAGGCGGGCGTTAATTACCTCAATATTCCTGGTCTTCGTGTCTGCACAGCATGGGCGTTGCTGCTCAACCGCAGTTGTATGCTAGAAGAGTTGACGCTAGATGTCATGGAAGAGGTCTACCAGTTGAGTGCCCCCTCGAAGGGAATGCAACAGGGCTGTTTGGCGGTCGTGCAAGCACTTCAGCTAGCTGGCATTCTATCCCAACCGTTAGCTGCTGCGCCGGTGCCTAAGCCACCTCGTGAGCGCCCTCGCCCCAAGCCCCAGGATACGCTGCCAGTTGCTTGGAAGGAGATGATTGAGGAGTGGAGTAAACTCACGTATGGGCAAGAACGAACTGTTGCGTCGCAACGGTCGCGCATAGCCAAAGCGGGCCGGTGGACAATGGCTGTATTTCCCAAGGCAAACAATCCCGCCCAGTGGACAGCGAGCATAGCCAAGGCCTTCGTCGAGGCCGTGTGCACCATGAAAGTCGGCGATTGGAACCGCGATCAAATCCCGCGCAAAGGCACACGCTGGGGTGAGGAATTGCGCGCAGCAGTGCGGGTGCAGATCATCAATGCAGTCCGCTGCTTTTTCACCGAGTGCCAAGCTGCCAAGTTGCTGCCCGACGCCTTCGATCCGGCCATTTTTTTAAGGACCCCGCCCGATCTGCTGGCAGCGTGTGGCCCAAACCCACAGGTCATCCAATGGGACATTTGGAAGCGACTGGAGCAAGCCGGGCTTTCACTGACGCAAGCAGATTTGCCCCGACCAACTGAGTTACCGAAAGGCTATCACGTCGAGGCCACATACCCGTTGGAAATGGTGCGTGCGTTAGCGGCCGTCTGGCTATTTGCAGGGCTGCGCCGCGACGAAATTGTGCGCCTACCAATAGGGTGCATCCGATGGCTACCGGCAACTCAACACTTTGACCGTTCGTCGGCCAAACGGGCCCGTCGCATTGTTAACCTGCGTGTACCCGCTAACAAATCCAGCGGTCCGTTCGACAAAGCTGTCGATACGCGGCTGGCCCGTGCGCTGGACGCCTGGGAAAGGTGTCTTCGCCTCCTGCTATCGCCTAAAGAGCGGCGGCGGGGGTTATTATTTGTCTGGCGAGGCCGCCCACTAAGCGTTAATTATATCAACCAAGTATTAATCCCTCTCCTGTGCCGAAAAGCCGGCATCAGCAATTACGACGCGCGGGGACGTATTACGTGCCACCGGGGCCGGGCGACATTGGCAACTCAACTCTACCAGGCTGGCGTACCCCGACGACACGTGCAGCAATGGCTAGGTCACCAGTTCGCCCGGTCGACGGATTACTACTTGCGACATGACGAAGAAATCGTACCGGAGACGGTTCGATCTGCATTCCAGGCAATGCATGTCCCGCATTTATCACCGCTTATGCCTGTACCACCACCTATCTCTACGCCGACAACTCCTACTTGCGAGGAGCCGGTAGCACTTACGGGTATGTTGGCCCATTTGCGTTTTCAACCTCACGAAACCATTCAATCATTAGCCCTTACTGCCCGCAACAGCTTATCTCAGGTGCAGGAACAACTGTCGCTTACCGCTGCCGAACGCCACGCCTTGGTGCACGCCATGGAGTTACTCGGCACAATTGCCATACGGATGTGATCTGATATTTGCCCACCTCCTGCAGTGCAGCACTCATCATTTCGCAGCCCAGCGCAGCTTAATCTTATAGGTGCTGCACTGCCGCGCGGGCTTTGGCTTTCAAGGCATGTTCTACTCGCCGCAATAAGACGGAAGGTGCAAGCCCGAGCCCACTACCAAGTTGAAAAAGTGTTAGTAAAGAGGGATGCTTTTTGCCGAGTTCCAATTGAGAAATAAATGTGCGGTCCAACTCACTGGCCACAGCTAGGGCAGCCTGTGACATGCGCCGCTGTTTTCTGGCCTCCACCAACACCTGTCCGAATAAAGCGGTCGTATCGCTATTTATTTTTGTCACTGCAAGTTAGGTGGAGTGTACGACCAGCCAGCTAAATGTAACCGCTGACTGGCTTTACTTTTATTGGGTTTCAGTTGGGAAAGCAAACAGCTCACGCACATCGATCCCTAATGCGCGGGCCAGCACAAAGACAGTACTCAACCGAGTATTGATTACCCCGCGTTCGATACGGCCGATCTGACTGAACTCCAACTCAGCGGCCGCTGCTAAGCTTTCTTGTGTAAACCCCTTGGCTTTCCGCACTTCCCGCAACCGAAGACCGAAGTGATGCAGACTCTCTTGATCCCGAAGGTATTTCACCCCGCAAAAAAGGGCGCTCACGATAGAAAAAATTAGAGCAAATTTGCCCTATTTTGCCTGCGTATATTACTTCTAGTATGTGTACGGTAGGATCCTTATACCAGTCTATTACAATTAGTTCCCTCACCTTTTAACCATCATTCACTACATATGGCCACTACTCAAAAAATCAGAGTCGTGCTCGAGGTTGACCTGACCTACGATGAACATGCTCGGTCAAGCTATCCCCTTGGAACAAATGCCGATGCCGCAGATACTGCAATAGATACAGCATTCGCGCACGTCTTGCTAGCTGCCCTCCGGGAGGATCCGGTCCGCTATGCCGAATTTGTAAAAACAGTCGTCGTGGGAGGTATTCAGGTATTCGAAGAGTGCCGGGAACTAGTGGGTCTAGCAGGCATAGGTTGCCCTTATACAACTGGACTAACTATACTTCAACAGGTCATTCCACAGCTGTCACCGGAGGCGCAAACTCATTTTCAGTTGGCTAACCAAGAAGATTGGTTTTCGGAGAGTGTAGACACAATTTATAATGCGGTAAAAGCTACTCCCACAAAGATGTCCGTGGAATATCCGGTAGAACAATAGCAACATTCGCTATCGCTTAGGATGGGGATGTTGCAATAAGATGTGCCATTCAGCGTCCTTAAGCTGGTGTCACTCTGGCCCATATTGCCATCTCCAGCCTCACATAGCAACTGCTGTGCTTGACCAGCTTCTGGGGTACCCGAATTTTAAGCGTGAACCTAAAATCCGTCTCAGCACTTTCCCTATCCATTGCGTTAGAAGGTAGGTGTAGCTGCACTCACTTCTTGAAACCCTGGAGGCCCCCCAGCCCCCAGGGTTTTGCCGTTCATAAGCAACCGACGTTGACGGGGGATAGTCAGTATGTTTTTTGAAGTCTAGCCTACCAGCAGCAAATCCTCCAGCCGCGTCGTGTACTGCGGAGCCCGTCACATACAGGGTGCCGGTCGCATCCACGATCACCCCACCGGCTGGTTTAACTGGGCCTGTGATCCCGTTCCCTCGGCGTACCCCGGCTGGCAGGCCTGCCCCGCCAGAGTGCGAATGAGATTGCCCGGTAGACATTTCAGCGCAGATAGTAGGGTTGAGCCATCCATTTTATCCATAGGTACAAGCCAAGAAGAATCGCCAGCACCACGGCTAGTGCTATCACACACCCGCCATCCGAACGGCCAGCGCCTTGCAATTGCTGAGGGGCTGGCTTACGGATTGCCTTGAAGGTGACAACAAGCAGAAATATAGCGGCCACCACTACCACCGGAACAAATAACACCTGAGCTATCCCGTTGAGGATGTAGCCATCATCGAATAGCAGCAGTGGGCGCATAAGTAGTTGATCAAGCAACCGGATAGGGCTACGCGTTGCGTGTAAAACACATCTTAAAGTAGTTATTAAACTGAGACTACTTCATCAATAGCTTTTGCCGTGGGTGAGCTTCAGCACCTGATCAGTAATTCCCGGCAGGCCCTTGAGGGCCCGAATTGCTAGCGTTGTCAGGGCCGGGCGGCCGAAAAACTGGTGAATGAGGCGGCCGGCTCTGATGCGCAGGCTCAGCAGATTGCGCCAGGCCTGCGTGTACTGCTGCTCCAACTCGGCGCGGGACAGGCGGCCCTCCAGAAACTCAAGCAGCAGGCCGTGCAGCAGGAAGCTGGCGTTCATGCCCATGCTCATGCCATTGCCGGCTAGCGGGGCAATAGTGCCGGCAGCGTCGCCCAGCATAAGCACGTGGGCATCCACGGTGGAGCGCTCCCGAAACGTGATTTGGGAAATGACGATGGGCGCCTGTCCGGCCCGCTGGGCCTGCTCCAGGTAGGGGCGCAACAAGGGGTTTTGCATGAGCACCTGGCGCTCCATTTCCGCCACGCTGTTGCCGTGGGCGCGCAGGTTGCGCACATCGCTGATGTAGCTGCAGTTGGTTACCCCCCCGGGTACCGGCGAGAGCCCGCAGTAGCCATCGCGAAAATTATGCATCTCCACCAAATCCTGCGGAAAGCCACCGGCCAGCTGCAGGTGGTACTTCACGGCCACAAACTGGCGCCCCTGCCGGCTGGATGCAAGAAACGGGCGGCGCAGCTTGCCGTCGAGGTTGGCGTGCTTGCCCCAGGCTCCGCAGGCCGTGCGGGCTCGAACGGTCGCGCCTGCGGCCGTGGTGAGGGTGAACACGTCGCCTGCAAAGACCACATCCGTCACTTTGGTGCCCTCCTGAATGCTGGCCCCGTGCGCCGCGGCCAGCCGGGCCAGCAGCAAATCCAGCTCGTAGCGCGTGATGCCGATGCCACCGATATCCAGGGGGTGGTGCAGCGCCACCCCGGTAGGGGAGGACACGGTGAAGCGCGTCATTCTCGGCAGGTCCATCTCGGCCAGCGGCACTCCGATGCGGCACAGAAAGTCGTAGTTCTCCAGCGAGATGTACTCGCCGCAGACGCGGTGGAACGGGTACGTTTCCTTCTCGAACAGCACGACCCGCCGCCCGGCCTGGGCCAGCTGCACGGCCAGCGTCAGTCCAGCCACCCCGCCCCCAATGATGGCGCAATCGTAGATATGCTCCGCTGGATCAGATCCGGTGAAGGGGGAAGCAGAATGCAGGTCAGCCATGCCGAGCGGGGGGCGATACAGGTGGGAGGTATGATTGCCAGCAGTATTAGGACTGCTGGGTCCGGGGCCGCCGCACGCGGGCGGCAAAAAGCACGCCGGCGGCCAGCAGGCTGGTGTAGGCCGTGGCCTTCAGCCATTGGGGCACCCGCATCCCGTTTTCCTTGAGCACAGCGGTGGCGGCGGCCTCGTCTTTATCCTCTATTTTCTGGTTGATTGTCTCGTAGCCCTGGGCCACGTAGGCCACGGCCCCGGCCAGTGGCAGCAAGGCCACATAGGCGGCTTTGGGCAGTTTTTCGGCCCGGAACAGGTACGCGAAGCTGCCCAGCGCCAGTAGCCCGGCCCCGCCGGTCAGGGCCTGCGCTACCCGCATGCTGCGGTGCAGCCCCAGCGCCACAATGGCCGTGTTGAGGCCCGCGGCCTGGTCTTCGGTGTAGTCCTCGGCGTTGTTGAGCATCAGCACGCCCACCTGCAGCAGCCCGTAAGCCCCCGCCATGGTGAGTACCGCCGGCCGGGGAAAGTGCGTCACCAGACTGCCCGTGTAGGCCATGGGCCCGAAAAAGATAACGGCCCACTGCGCGGCCAGCTGCCAGAGCCCGCGCGACTTAAAGTGCAGCGGCCGCCAGGAGTACTGGAAGCCCAGCGCCCAGCCGATAACGGTCAGCGGCACAAACTGCCAGCGCCCGGTCTGGCACGTCAGCCACAGACTGATGAGCACGGTGCCTGCCACCGAAGCCCGCATCTGCCAGCGCACCCCGGCCGGTCCCAGCTCGAAAATGGCGTTGGACAAGTGGCTTTTGTAGACGGCATCCACGCGGCGGTCGGCGTAGGCGTTGACCATGTCGCCGAAATTGAAGAGCAGGTAGATGCCCGCCAGCCCCGCGTACAGCTCCGGCTTTTTCAGGAAGCGGAAATTCTCGGCGCTGAGAAAGATGGGGATGAGGAAAATGGGGATTTCGGCAATCAGAAACTCGGTGCGGCGCAGGGTTTTGCTGTTTTTCAGAAACTGCGCCACGCCCCGGTGCGCCGGCCGGGCCAGCAGGTTGATGCGCTGAATGTGGCGCTCATTGGGGTTCAGGAACGCGTCGCGGCCGTGCAGCAGCACGTGGTTATCGGCCAGCACGATGTCGTTGTCCTGCCAAGTGTGAATGTAGAACACCTCCGGGGCGTACAGGGCAGCTTGCAGCTCTGCAATCAGCGCCGCCTGCTGCTCTTCGGTGGCGTCGAGCACTTCGACCGTAACGGGGTTGAGGTCGTGCACGGGCTCGGCAAAACGGATGGTCGGCTCGCCCGTAACCGGGTGGTCCTGCAGCAGCCGCTGGGTGAGCGTGCCGCCGTAGTGCACGATTTTCTCGGTCCGGTAGCGGAGCGTGGCCTGGGCCCATCGGGCCCGCTGCGCGGCCGTGGCCCGGGCCAGCGCCCGGCCCGTGTCGGCGAAGGTGGTGCCGCCCCGGTCCTCGGCGCGGGGCGCTTTCAGGCACTGAAAGAAGATCAGGTACGGAATGCGGCCCACAAAGGCCCCGTCCCAGTGCAGGGGCACGGCGCTGGGCGTGTAGAGGTAGTTCTTGGCGTCAGCTTTTACTTTGAGTTCGTTGATGGCCCCGAAGGGCCACTGCAGCGGCTCGCCCAACTGCTGCGCGTAAAGGGCGAACTGCGTTTTATCAAACAGCCTAAACCCGCGGAAAATCAGCAGTCGGTGCTCCTGCACCCACGCCCGGATCTGGTCGGCGGGTATACCGGCAATGGTTTGGCCGGGCGAATCGGCCTGGACGAGCAATCCAAAGGGCGTTTGGGGTGTAAGGAAGTAAGTAGGCATAGCAGGACGTAGAATAGCGCGAAAATGTGCTCCGCAGGTACAAAAGAGGGGTGAGATACGATAGGGTGTTACGGATCTTAATGCTGCATTAGCTTCTGCGGGTTATTGGGGGTGTAGTAGCTCGATGGTCGTCGTATGGTTGCAATAAGAGCACCACCAGTAGCGGCGCTGTTGATCAACCAGAAGCAGCTCTTCTCCGTTGTGGCAGCGCAGACAAGGGCGGGCCAGGCGCTCGTCATATTCGTACGCACTATATCGACACGCTGCGCATCCCCATAGGGTCGCATCCTGACCATTTTCGTCTTCGGACATTCCCCAGAAAAAATCCTTCTGTTGACAGGTTGGACAAAGGTGCAGCGCCATTGGATACGTATTGGTTAGAAATTTAGCTTGTTTGGTACAGTTTCCGGGCGGGCGACGAAGTGACTGGCCCGGCCGTCTTTCTGCACCAGCTCGGCCCCGGCTGCTTCGGCCTGGTAGCGCTTCAGCAGCACATACTCGTTATCGCGCAGCAGCACCACCCCGTGCCAGGGCGTGATCCAGTCATCCACGGCCCGGGTCATGCGCAGGCCAATTTTGTCGGAGTAGGGGTGCTGCGGGTGAATACTCAGGCGTACGGCGTGTGGGAACTCCTGGGCCAGCAGGCGGGTCCAGGCATTGCTGCGCCGGATAACCTCGTACGCCACTTCCTTGCTTTCCTCCTTTACGCGGCTCTTGCTTTTGGTCGGCTCCAGGGTCAGGCGGTCTTCGGAGACGAAGCGGTGAATGCCATTGAACATGGCCCGGTGGTGCTCCGTGTCCCGCACCCGGGCTTTGAGATCCTCCAACGGCTCCCCGTACTGGCCGGCAATCCAGGTGCGGGCCTTGTCGAATGAATCCGTAGCCAGCAGGTCTTCCAGGTTCACCACGTCCAGATCGGGCGTATTCAATTGCCGGAGCAGCCGCTTCAACTCCTCGTTGTAGGCCGACACGTCCGCGTCGCTGACCTGCACCAAGTCGGCGAAGACGCGCCCGTCGGCGCAGATGCTCAGCCGGGCGCCGGGCGCGTATACCTGCCGGATCTCGTCGCAGAGACTCTGCAGAAAGGTCAGCGCAATTTCCTCGCCCAGGTCCGGGAGCTTGCCCAGTACCTTCTGGGGGTTGGGCGACTTGGCCGGAAAGGCGGGCAAAATCAGGTGGATGGGCAGGCCCTGGCGGATGTAGTAGTGTAGCTTAGGCAGGTGCAGAGCAATACTTTGCTCTTCATTGGTGACCGTCTCGTCGGGGCCGGTTGGCAGCACCTTGCGATGCCGTAGCAGCACTTTGGCAATGCGGCGGGCCACGTCGAAGTCAACAGTCGGGTCCAGATTCAGGAAATGGGCTACAGCCCCGGATACCTGCCCTAACAGCAGCGGCCCCAGCAGGGTAGCCAGGCTAGGCGTGGTAAGCTCGAGCCCGGCCCCGAACAGCTGCAGCAGCTCATCAGTTGCTTTTCCATCGGCTGAGCGGTCAAGCAGGCGCAGCGCCAGCACGCCCCAATGAGCCGCGTAGAGGGTCTGAGCCAAGGCTGACCGTAGTTCCGGCGCGGGAGCATCCGCGGCCCCGCTCACCACGAGTTCAAATAAGGCCAGCCCGCGCAGCCGGATGCTCTCCGTTTCAGGGCTGAGCACGCCCGCGGGTGCCTCCGCGTCGAGCAGATTGGCCAGCTGCGAGCGAAGCAAGCGTTGCTGGGGCAGCAGCAAGGCTACTTTCCAGCGCACTAGTGTCTGAAAGCGTAATGCTACCGAGCCGATTGGCAGGTCCGAGATCTTCACTTCCAACTCGTCGTGCAGGCGCTGGTAAAAGCCCAGCACAAAGTCGCTTTTAGTACCGAAATGGCGGTAAACATCCGCCAGGGGCCGCCCGGCGGCCGTGGCAATGTCCACCAGGGATACCTGCTGAAATCCTTGCTCTTCCAGCAAGCGTAACCCGATATCCAGGAGTTGGCGGCGCGGGGAAGCAGCCGCAGGTAGATAGCTCGAAGGTGGTGTCATGGCGAGTGCGTACGTAGCGTGGGGTGCAGGCGTGGCCTTGGCTAAAAGGTTGATACAACAGTTACGTGGAGGACTCGTTACCGATTGCCGCCTCCCATTTCAGCATAGCGTAGTTGGCCGTTCTACCCGTAAAACGTGGCCCGGTCAATGGCTGCTGGCCCCTCGTTCTCGGCTGACTACCCTGATACACTACCAGGGTCTGGTTGTCTCATGCCCTCCTATTAACTTATTTGTCGAGACGATAAAAAGCATGTTCCCTAAATGTGGAGAAGATATGACTAGTGAGTCAGCCGTTCGCCACGTCAACGAAAAGTCCCTCGCTACCACAGTCTTTGCATTCCATAAATTTCGAGTAGCAATTAGCGATGCAGTTGGCTTGCTAAAAATACCAGTATCGGTGGTGCGTTCAACTACGACTGTTTGATGTAAGCTGAAACCACTGTTATAAGCACGAATCGATACGGATTCAGTAGGTTTTCCGGGAATCGAGGTACTTATTTGATCTGTCTTATCAGAGCAGGAATGAAGCAATAATGCTAATAGCAACGTTTGTATACCGAAAATACATCTAGTCATTGCTTGAGTCGTTGCGATCTAGGAAGGTACCTGTGCAGACGATGGCATACCAGTAGGTGATGCGTATGTTGGGTACTGCTTCAGATGACTCTTATCTGTAAGCAGTGCGGTGGCACGGCCCTACGCAAGAATGGCGGCCTAAAGGGGAAGTTCTGCAAACATAAAGTTCATTTCTTCTCAGCGTCATCCTCTTTTGCTTGTTCCAACTGGTGGTGTGCCAGTACAGCATTGAAAGCAGGATTCGCTGCCCACGCCCCGCTTTCGCGCATGGCCAGCAGCAGGTACTCTGTCGTTTGCTCCCATGAGTAGCTGGTGCCCTGTACTACCGCTCCTACCCAGGGGCGCCGATCGGCCGGCATGAGGTACTCGATCTCATACGAACCAGGAATTGCGTTTGCCCTGATCAGCACCCACCATTCACTCCCATAACGCGGGTCGGGCGAAAGGCCCAGCCGCGCCATGGATGTCACGCCCCAAAGTGGTAGTTGAGAGAACAAACTGTCGAGCAAGGTGAGTAATTGCAGCATCTGCTCACCTGCTAAACGATCAACGGGGTTCGTGCTTGCGGCAATGTGCTGATAATAGTCCGTCAGGGATAGGGGACCCTGGATAGGGCTACGCTGGATAGGCATAGGTGAAGATAAGTAAGCAAAGATCTTTGGCCTGTCTTACCGCGTATCTTACAAGCACCCGCAGCTTCTACGTGCCATATTTAAATTATCGTTAATACATACCCGCGTGGGACTCAGCCACCTGTTTTACTGTAAGTCGGCAGAGCATTGAGCAAGACCACTGCTCCTACCACCACGAGTGTATACCCAATGGCCAAGAGGTATTCACGGCGCCAAAGGGCCTTGAAAAGCAGGAGCACATTGGCGACAAAGCCCAAGAGTAAGACGCCTGCGAAACCTATCACAAACTCCCAGAAGGTGCTGCTATCCATTAAAAGATTGGGTGTTGTTAAACAAATAGGGCAAAACCTCCGACTTAGGAGTACAACTGCCTGATTTTCATGAGTAGTATTCTGTTTGCCAATATGTTACTCGGCATATGATCGAAACGATAGTCTTAGCGTTCGTTATCGCCACCCATATTCGATTGCGTTAAGGAGCGTGTAAGACTATCAGGTTTTCGATGCTCTTACGCCGCATTTGCACCTTATCACAAGTGACTAAGCCATTTGACCACGGACTCGGAGGTTTTGCCCTATTTGTTTAACAACACCCTACTGGCTCTGGAAGCAGCGCGATATGCGCAACATTTCCACCGCAAGCGTGGGTTCAGCTGCGGCGCGTAGCACCACTTCGCCCGCCAGCTGGGTGTAGAGGTAAATGCTGTGCGGCTTCGGCGTAGTTTCTTGCGTGATCCAGGTGGCCCTGCTGGAGAATGTGGATTGTCCGAATACGGCCGTAGTCCTCGTGAACACCATCTGCGGCACGCCGACCTATTACGCAGCTTTCACCAAAAGTCGGGTGCCCTTAACTTTCACCCACTCAAACTCGTGGTCGGGCACCATGCCGACATAAGGAGCATCCAAAGCCGCTGTATGGATGATGGTATCCGCCCCTTGTAGGGTTTTTCGCAGCAGGGTAGTGTTTACAAAATTCGCAACCATGCGCATGGTGGAAAATAGCGCTCGGTGAATACCCACTACCTCATGCTGGCTAGCTAATTGGTTGTAGATTGCCCGTCCCACTCACCTAGAACTATCGGTCACAAGTATTTTCATACTCCTGGAGATAACGGCTCCTTGAGGATATTGACTTGACAGCGTCAAAGACGGGCAATATATCCGTGCCGCACGAGTTGGTTCTCTTTAGTAAAAGTGACAAGTATGCAGGTCGATAGGGAAGCAGCGCAACCAGTTATAATAGTGGATGAATTCACCGTGTAGCATCAATAGATGATAATGTTAGTTGGCTCGGTCTACTCCAGTTCATCCGGTGGAAGCTTCTTGCAATAGGTCATAAACGACCGTTCAACAAACGTGACCATGTCCTACAAGCCCAGTTCTTTGGCCGAATTATGCTGGCGCACATTGTCCAGCCGGGTGTAGCGCCGAATCATCGCGCTCGTTTTGTGCTTCGTCTGGTTCATCACCTTGGAGTCATCGGCGCCGTTGAGCTTGGACACCGTCACAAAGGAGGCCCGCAACGAGTGCGCCGTGAACTGTGGCCCTAAGAGCTGCTGCACGATCAGGTTGGTGTACTTGGTAGTCATGCGCCGGGTGGTGACCTGATTGTTTTTGCGCAGCGATACGAACACTGGACCTTCCGTGCGACCGAGTACCCTCAGCCAGGCCTGCAGTGACCGGATCGGACACAGGGCCGAATCCGGCGAATAGAAAATGGCCTTCTCCTCGGCCTGCCCCATCTGATTGGTCTTACTCTGTGACAGCGTTACGACCAACCCTTCCTCATCGAAGGCCAGATCTTCGATGTTAAGCGCCTCCAGCTCCGAGCGGCGAAACGCTCCGGTAAAGCCCAGTAGCAGCAGGGCCCGGTTGCGCAATCCAGCCGACCCGGTTACATCGATGCTCTTGACGGTACGCTTGAAGTTAGCTAGCGAAAATGCCGGGGCCTGCTTTTGGCGGGTCTTGATTTCGCGGGCAATGCCCTTGAGTAGCACCTTAAGTTTCTTGTCGGCTGTAGGCGAATCCACGCCGGCCAGCTCGTGAGCCTTGGCAATGGCGGCGGCGTGGCGCTGGATGGTGGCAAATTTTTTCCCCGCGTCGGCCAGCTCCGTCAGAAACCCAACCGCTGCTTCGACCGGAGCCGGCAGCGCGGCAAGCTCGTGGAGCTCACACCAAGCCGAGAAGCGCTTCCAGTCGCCGGCGTAGGCGCGCACGGTGTTAGCCGCCCCGCGCAGGCCGGACTCGACGTAGCGAGAGGTGGATGCCACCAGGTGAGCGGGCACCTGCGCACCGGGCGAAGTAGGCAGTACGGGCAGCTGACTTTCGGTGGACATATATAACATATATAATAGGAGTAACGAGGCGAAAAACGGTCATTTTATCGCCTACAATATAAGGACCGATAAGTAAACCTTATCAGTCCTTACTATGTGGTTATAAATGCTTAGAGTGGAAAAATACCTCGGGTCTGTAAAAAGCCAAAGACGATGAGTAGCTTTTTGATTACGTGTGCCACTTTAGTAGTATAAGAGTAGGAGCAGAAACTTCTGCTTATAACATTGAAGCTGTCAATTGGTGATTTCCCCTTGGCTACTCTCCGTCTTTCGTAGCCCATCTATGCTCATGAGTGAAATTGTTCATTCCTGGCATCTGCTTGAAAAGTATAAACAGACTAAACAGAACTTTATCGTGGTAATCCCGGAGAAGGCACGGAGCATGCCCAGCTGATTTGGTTGGGTAATGGGACGTATCGCTAGTAGCATCTAGCCTTGAGCGAAGGCACAGAAGAGGATTTTCACCACGGATTTGATGATTTGCCCAACAAAGTGATAGGTAGCTACGACGCATGAAAGCTTCGAAGTCATCATGAGAATAGCTGGCCGCTACGGGGAGCACGGTCTCGAGCGGCGTTGAAGCATGGCGACTGCCTGCAATTACCCGGGCCAAGCAAGAGCAGGCGGTGCTACTCGTGGCTAGGCTCAACCGGCTAGCCCGCAACGTCGCCTTCATAGTCACGCTCATGGAAAGCCACAACTGCTTCAATGCGGTTGACCTACCGGCGGCCGATGAATTTATCCACCGCATCCTGGCCGCCGTGGCCCAGAGGAAGACTACGGCCATTTCTTCCCGCAAGCAGGATGCACTTGCGGGAGTTGTTACCGCGCAACACTCAGACAAACCTGCACACAGGCAAGCCGCCCAGCTGGCCCGGCTGTTGCGTAGTTTGCTGGTAGTGAGCTTGCGGGAAATTGCCGCTCACTTACGTGAACCAGGCTACAAGATCCGCAGCAGTAAGCCGTTTACTGCATGGCTTTCCAGCAATTATTGCCTGCATAAGAAAGGTAAGCTTTCCGTGTGGTTAAGTGTAAATTACTGGCTGGGAAGCTATCATCAGCAGAAGCCAGATGATAGCTTCCCAGCCAGTACCTGATTATGCGCATTTACTGTATCGTGATGCGATGTACATAGCGAGTCGCATTGGCGTCTGTGATGAGTAAGGAATATACTCCTGTAGGCACGCCCGTTAAGGATATACTGGAAGGAATCGTACCAGCAGCACTCAGGGTGGCTTGCCTTACTAGGCGTCCCATCGCATCTCGCAGTTCAAAGGAAGCCTGCTCATTTCTACCTTGTATTTTGCGAACAGAGAGGTAATCATGTGCGGGATTAGGATATACTTGCCAAGCATCATCATGTCCAGCAGGTGTACGAGCGGAGGTAACGAATCCACCGCTCCGTAGCTTAACTAACCAGCCACTGCCCAGCCCGATGCTGTTGGTAGATTTATCCCCCGAGCGCAACGACAGGGAGGTGCCGCTGAGCAAAATGCCCCCATCGGCAGCAGGTAACACCCCGGTCATGATTTCATCGTAGCCACCGCCGAAGCGGGCATCCCATTGTTTCGTGCCCTGGGGCGTCAGGCTGACTACCCAGTAGTCGCGCATTCCTTGTGAGCCCTGCGTTTTATCGCCGGAGGCGTCAGAGTTGGTTGTACCGCCCAGTAACCATCCGTTACCCGGCGTAACAGCCGCGGTAGTCATCACGTCATCGCCTGCACCGCCGACGGTTTTATCCCACACCTTGTTGTATTGTGCGTCTAGGCGCAAGACCCAATAGTCCAGATTACCGCGGGAAGCTTCGCTTTTATCGCCTGAAGCACCGGAGTAAGTGCGGCCACCTAAGAGCCAGCCGCCATCCGAGGCAGGCGTCAAGGTCGTGAGGTATTCCGTTTCATCGCCTCCGTAGGATCGGTCCCATTGCTTTTTGCCATCAGCAGACAGCTTCACCAGCCAATAGTCCAGCTTGCCCTTACTGGCAGACGTTTTGTGCGGTCCTACAGGAGTATCGGAATAACCAGCCAGCAGGTAGCCACCATCCGTTGTAGGCTGCAAATCGAATGCCTCTTCATCTCCTGCGCCACCAAATTGCTCGTCCCATTCTATTATACCCGCCTTATCAATTTTGACCAAGTACATGTCGAACACCCCCCGGTTGTTATAACTTTTGGTGCCACTGGCCTCCGAATTGGAGCCTCCGGCAACCAACACGCCTCCATCTGGCGTCAGGCACATAGCTCGGGCATTATCATAAAAGTCGCCCCCTGCTCGTCGGTCCCACAGCTTATTACCTTGGGCATCAATCCGCACAATCCAGAAATCTTCGATTGACTCGCCGTAGCTAAACGGTCCAGTGTGCGGCTGCGAAACGTCGCCGGACTTTTCCGAACGCGTAGTCCCGCCCAAAAAATATCCGCCATCAGGAGCCTGTTTGATACAGGTGATATTATCATCCCCCGTTCCGCCGTAGCGTCGGTCCCATTGCGTGGATCCGTCCGCTCCAATTTTGACAATGAAGTAATCAGCACCTCCTTGAGAGGGCTGGGTACGGGTTCCTCCCGCACCGGATTGGGAATGTTGTCCCAGCAAATACCCGCCATCCGCCGTGGGGATAACCACATTCAGCCGTTCCGTTTCATATCCCCCATACACTCGGTCCCAGTCCTTAACTGGTGCCACTAATTGAGCATTCGCTCCGTGTGTTGCAAGTACCAGCCCTACTCCTAACAGTAAGGAGCCGAATTGCCGGTTAGTTAACGATCGGGAGGCGTATGTAGTCGATTTCTGCAACAAGAATTTCTGACAAGCTGAGCGCAGCCGGAAGCGTACCATTTTCATAGACTTAAAGGTAAAGGGGCAATACTGAAGATTATTGCAATCCCCGGGCGTAGTTGTACTGAATTTCTTTGATCTTTTTTTCCGCTGAAGCGGTTTGACCAGGCTGGGTCAAGGTTTCCTTATACACTCTCACTAACTGACCGGCAGCATCATACTCGTAGCGGGTGTATAGATTGTCGTTATCTAAGCTATGTGTGGGCTGGCCTGTGTGTGCGTCATACACGTAGGCTGTCAATGGTGCTTGCAGTGGGTGGAACCGGAAGTCATCAAAATACACGGTGCCGCTTCCAGTGTTTCTGCAGCCGACCTGAAGTGTCTGGCCAGTGTTGCCCTGCGGAACGGTTACGTACAAGTTTAACAGGTACCATTCACCAGCCTTTTTAGCGGAGGCAGAATTAATCGTTGCTGCCCCTAGCAATGTGCTGCCAATAATTGCATACAGTTGACCGGAGCGACTAGCATCTGATTCATGCACCCAGGTACTCAACCGGTAACGCCGACCAGGTATCACCTCGGGGCCAATAAGTGCCTTGTAAGTGAATCCTTCCTGTACTCCTTGCACTTTACTGCTGTAAAGGCCTGTGTGGTATTTATCCGTGCTTTGGGTACCACCGTTGCGAATTTCCCCACCAAAATGAACGCTGCCGTTCGTGAAACGGACTTGGTCCTCAGCACCGGAGTAAGCCATCTCGGTATACTGGGCGTTGGCACTAGCCGCCAGCACCTGAGTTCCGTTATAGCCGTACTTTTTACTGCTTGCCTGCCGGTTGATATCACGACTCTCGAGTACTTTCGAGTACACGTCGTAGCGCATTATCTCTGAGTTTTTCAACCAGTTCACATTTTGGCCGGCTACTCCTAATTGTGACCAATTGAAATCAACAAAATCGGCGTAGCTGCCATCCGGATTAAGCTTAATGCCGTTCCATTCATACGAAGCATGCTGACGCCATACGTTCTTGCCCTGATTAGCCGCTTCCAAGTACCGGTCCGAGGTACCACTTTCATCGTAGCGCCGATAGGCAGTCCAGTTGTTATTCCATGTCTGCATGGACGCCGAAATTACATTCCATGGGCCATTGCCAACCTGTTTGTAGATGTAGGAAGCTGCTTCCTGCGTTAGCATGTTGCTGTTATCATGCTTCTGTGCAGCTGGACCCATTGCCGCAAACGGATTAAGCATATATGCTGGCACCGTGACATTGCGGTATGCAATGCCAAGTGAGTTCCTGGAAACTGTCTCTAAGGGCTGTCCCGTATAAAAATCGAATACGGTGCTCGTATTTTCTGTCCGGATACCGTTAGCAACCGTGCGCGTGGTGGTCAAGATAGTGGGGACATACTCTTTCACCGAGCGATTCACCCGGTAGCGGTTTCCCTCCAGCAGTTCGGCAGTCATCACCCCTTCGGTAAAGCGTCCTTGTCCTGCAATGCCATACTGGTTATCCACGGCGTTGGCATAAGCAAATGTGGAAGCAAATTCTTCTTGTCCACGACGGTTGTAGCGCCGAATGGATAATGGTTGAGCAATCATGCCCACGTCCACAGTCGTTTTGTTAATGCGCCGCTCCAGTTGCAAGGAAGAGGATAAGGTAGTTGTGAGGGTTTGGGTGTTGCTGGCAGCTTGCCGAACCATGCTTGAGCGCGGGGTGCAGAAAGTAAATTCCTCCCGCTGATCATAGTCGCTTTCATCGCCGTTGCGAAATGACCCGCGCAGTACGGATACGCTGCCGTAGATAACAGAAGTAGCCGGATAGTCAAACCAGCTGTAGAAGTCTTGCTCCTGCCGCGTAATGAACTCCGGTAGCTTAGAAATTACCCCGGAGCTATTGGTAGCATCAGGACGGCCGTAGTGTTGGTATTTGTACAAAACCGTGGAGGCGGTATTGTTTTCATCCCGGGTTATTACGGCCGCAACTCGGATATCGCCTCCAGGACGATTTTCGGGAACTGGTACTGTTCCCACAAAACTAGCTACCGTTATGGGACAGTTAGGCCCGTTGGTGGTGGGAGCCTGAGGAGCACTAGATACAGTAATGGCAGATGAACTGACGCTCAATATCTGTACGGTTCCTGTATAAGCCTCATCTCCCGAACCAATACCCGTGTCCCGGTCACTACCACATGGTCCCCATCTCCAAGAAATAGTTCCGTCTAGTGTAATGAAGTCACCTACTTTGAAATATTTGGTCAGGTCAGTTGTCGAACCCGATGGCGTCTGGATGACGTTTGTTCTAGCATCCGATCTGACCGTAAGTTTTCCGGTCGGAAACTCTGAAACACTTCCGTACTGGTCCCTCTCATAGCGTATCTGCATACGGCTGCCAAGCGGATTGAGTACCTCCGTCAGCGACCAGGCTGCGCCATCCTGCGTAGCCGTTGCAATATTAGTGGAGGGATTATGCGTTGTGTTGGAGTACGTACCAGCCGAGTTATACATACCAAACCCATCCCATTTATCTTTATCGTAACTGGGATTGTTTCCATAGGTAAAGACGAAGTCAGGAATCAACTTTGTATTGCGGGGCCCGTAGGTAGACACGCTTTCTAAGGTCAGCTTACCCGTGCGCTTGGTACTGGCATTGGCCTCATCCATCGGTGGGAGATCCGAGAGGCTGGGGAAAGAACTGGATGTACCTGGGCAGAGCGTGTAGCTGTAGTTAAAAAGAATGCGCTTTAAAGCGCGCTCAGTTAGGAAGTTGCGGATGCGACTATCTGCCTGCACATCGTGCTGATCCAACACAAATTCATACGTGTCCCGGTTGCCAAGCTCGCTTTTATAGGTGGCGTTGTTGCCGGCAATATCGTACCCATTGTTACTGCTAAGCCGGAAGGCAGGAATATCCGGACCGATATCATTGGCAGATCGGATACCGTTGGTGACTTCCAGCTTTCGTACGTCTTGGTTGTTGAGCAGCACAATCTCGTCCAGTCGCAAAGAGGATGAGGGGCTGGTTTCGTCGATAGCTAGGCTGGATTGTGTACTGTCTGCTTGCGAGAAGTGCCCGCGCGCGTCGTTACGTACGCTTTTGATAAAAAACGCCGTGTGCGTCCGGGTGCTGATGGAGTTCAGATAGTACGTCTGTTTAGCACCTTCTGAGAAGTTAGCGGTGTTCATGTCGGACTCGGAATAGCCTTGTCCAACGTAGGGCTGGCGCCACTTATAGCGGGATGAGAAGCGACCGTACTGAAACTTCACCCAGCCGCCCCAGTCTTGCTCGTCAACAAGGCCGCGTTGCCCTCGGTCAACATAGTCAGCGGAGGTAATAGCCGTCAGCAGCCACGCCGTGGCGTAACCGTAGTCCCGGCCCCGCTGGCCGATAGTTTGAGTGGATACTCCTTTGTCCCCTTCAGTGGGATTTAACTCATAGCTTCGGCTGAACTGGTTGTAATGATAAACAGGCAGCGAGTAGTGATATGTAGTGCCGTCTTCGGCCGTAATGGCGAAAGCGCCTATGCTTCCCCGGGGCATCAGTTTACGAAACGTGTTGTTTGTCGTGTAGACCGAGTCCTTATAGATCCAGTATTGCGTTTCGCAATTGCCGCAGTACTGGCACAAATCCTTGGTAGGAGGAGGTGGCGGGCAATCTCGGGTTGCCAGCCTGTCCCGCACCCGCTTCACAGCCGCCTTGGTTTGAGGCTTCGCAAACTCAAGAAACCCATTGCCATTGCCGTCAGGCGAGGTGGCGTAGAAGCTTTCAATCTCGGCGTTGGAATACCACTTGATACGCTTCCCCTGCACCAGACGCATGGTTTCGTAGGGGTTTTTCGCCAGGAACAGCTGTTCATCTGGTGAGTTGGAACTGTACACAATGCCGGTACGGGCCGGCGCGGTCCGGTTCGCGGAAGTGGAACGCGAAAACAGCCGTTGGTCTGTAAGGCTGATGGTATTTTGATTGGGAGAGCCTTCCACTCCTACTTCGTCCACTCCGTTAGGAGCATAGGAATGGTAATCGTACCCATTGGAAAGCGCACTCTCGTACCGGAACATGGGCTTGTAGCCGCCCAGGAACGGTACCAGGTTATATTTGTCATGCTTTTCCGCCATCTTTTTCGGAAAAGACAAAGTGCCTGTTTCCATGCGGAAAGGACGGATGCTGCCCGATACTCCTTCTCCCATCACGGAAAAATCGTCGTGGGCGATACTGAGGGGGCGCAGGTTCGTGGCAAGGTAGCTATCATCCTTGGGGCCGACATACTGTTGCAGGTCGGCGCCTACTTCCCGGGTTTCAGTGGCATCGGTGCCATAACGCCGGAAATATTCAAAGGTGGTGGGCTTGTTGGCATCACTTATCCTGGTGGAGCCCTCAAACAGAGTAGGGTGATTGGCTTGCTCGGGAGCGTTTGACTTCACCGCCCGGCCCATGTTGTCGAAATACAACGAGCCGTACATCATCTCCGCTTTCGTGTCGTTGGAGAAGACCCAATAGTTGGTGTGTAAAAAGCGCTTTTCCTTCTTAACGATCGGGCGGTTGAAGCCGCCACCAGAACCACCGGATTTGCCGAGCATCATACTCATGGCTACCCCTGTTCCCACGCTCTGGCCCAGCTGCTTCCCAGCTACTGCCGCGCCGGCCGACACGGAGCCGGCGGCTCCGACACTGGCAACGGTCAGGGCTGCTCCTGCCATGCGGATGGGGTCGACGCTGATGCCCTGCCCCTTGGTATATTTCACCCCGATCAGGTCCCCGGAATTTACTTTTCCGTTCTCCCAGCCCACGCTGGCTAAGCCGATCAGATCGGCGGTACCACTGTGGCCAGTATTCGAATCCCAGGCCAAATCCAGCACGCCGGGTATGCCGCCGGTCCACCCTTTGGCATAGGTTTTTTTGTAGGTAGTCGTATTGGGGTCGTTCACGGCATCGTCGGGGTAGCCGTTGAGGCCGCGGGCAATGGCACCAGGGTTGAGCGACCAGCCTAACCCCACCCAGGAAGCTTCTTGCTCTAGCCGGATACCGGCGCGGTAGGTAAGCGGAAGCGAGAAGCTGCGCTCGGGACCGGGAATGTCAAGCACCGGGATGTTGAAGGTGAAGTCCCCGGTGGTCATGTTCACCATGTCGGTGGAGCCGGGTGCTTCGTAGCTGGTGAATTCTGGCTGCCCGGGACCCATGCTGGCGTAGGACAAGGTTGGCAGCACGAGGTTGACAACGGTTTCCAGCAGCAGCAGGCTGGCGGTTGCCCGCACCAGCACACGATTACGAAAAAACATAAGGGAGTAGCGGTAAGTCGATATAAGGCAGAGAAGGACGACCAGAAGTAGCCGTCAGGGAAGTTTCAGGGTGGGAATGGCCACTACATCAGGGCCTTTGAAGGAAAACTGCACGGTGCCCAGGCCAAAATGTGTGTCGCGGTAGACCAGCTGAAAATCTTGGTTTTGCGGTAGCCCGGAGGCCTGGAAGATGAGCAGCACTGTGGAGCGACCCGTAGCCCCGTATTGCCGGGGGTAGGCGCTGGTCAGGGCCGGGATGGAGTCATGACCGGCTGTTACCAGAAATACATCGGCGGCAATACCGGTATTGAGGTAGGCCAAGGCATTGGTCAGGGCCGTGGGGTTGGTGATGAACTGATTTTCGATTTCGGCCCCATCTTGAGCGAGCGACAACGTGAAGTACTGCCGGCCCGCAAACTGCCGCCGCACCGAATCTGGGGACGCGGTGATGCTGTTGGGGTTGGCCAGTTCCTGGGCCACCAGCAATTCGGTGGGACGGTAGGCACAGGTGAGTTCAGCACTACCAACGGTAGTGTGCTGCACTAAGCCATGGGCCGGGTCCTGCACGTAGGCGCGCAAAGCCGGGGCCTCCAAGCTGCTCGAGCAGCAGCCGGTAAGGCTCCCACCTAAGCCGGCCAATATCACCAGCCGCTTCAGGAAAGCGTGGCTCATGGCGTGGCGGGATGCTGCTTGGCGTATTGCTCGTTCAAGCCCTTCAGTACCTCCTCGGTTACGTCGGTGCCCTCAGCGGCGTACACGATGTTGCCGTTGTCGGTAGCGCCTAGGATAAAGTCGTAGCCTTTCTCCTTGCCGTACTGCTTGATGTAGGCATTCACCTCATCCAGCACCTCCTTATCCAGCTTCTGCTGTTCAGCCGCAGCCTGCTGCTGCAAGGCCTCACGGTATTGCAGGTACTGCTGCTCCTTGGCTTTGCGGGCCTGGGTAGCCGAGGGCGGCAAGGCGCTCAGCTCCTTAGTCAGCGAATCCAGGTTCAACTGCCAGGTCTTGGCCTTGGCCGTAAAAGCCGCACGCTTGACAATGGCACCTTGGTAACCTTGCATCAACTTAGTGGGGTTTATATACCTTACTAAGGTTTTACACTCAGTTAGCAGCAAGGAAGAAACTAGTAGAATTAAAATCTGAAATTTTATCATATGTTTTTTGGGGAAATTAAAATTAATCTTTCTCTCTTCGTTATAATATTATTATAATATAGTATTACGTTATTATCCTCTTTACCTACAATTATTTGTCTCATATATATCGGATCTTCGTTGCTAGCGCTAAAATAACCAAAAAATATATAATTACTGAAATTATCTTTATATATATACGTTATATTATTGTTTTTAAGTATTTTTAATTTATTCAGTAAACTAGTATTAATTGTATCTGAAATTATTTTAATTGGATCACTCTCAAGGTCTATATCGAAATTTTCAAATGCATTACTTTTTAGCATGCTATCTACTTCAATTATAGTATTTTGAACTTTATTGAAATTATCATTAAAATATATTTGGTCATGTATTTTTTTGTCGCTACATGAACATGAAATTAACAAGGAAACTATCGTGATTTTTCTCATTTTTTTCCAGGCTTGAGATACGCGTTTCTAATCATGGGATGACTATAACCTCTAATTATCATTTGTGTATCCCTTGGGTCATCAAATAGCCCATCTATATTGGTTGGAAATACTAGACTAGGTCTTGAAAATATTTTGGATAATTGATTAAGTCCTGCTGCTTTTTTTGCAAATTCAAGGGAAATACCGAAAGCTTTAGCAGCCAAGCCATAATTATAGTTCCCAAAATCATCGTATCTCATTACTATGCCATGATATCTAACAAACTCGCCACCAAGTTCTCTAGGTGTATATCCTTTGCCTTTTTGCTTTATATCGAAAGGCGCCCCTGTTTTTACTTTATCGCTAAAAAATTTAATTCTTTCTACCAATACATCTTGTACGTTTTTGCCATTGCCAGATTCAATAGCCTGATTGTATGCAGTATTAAACTTCTCATTGGCATCAGAAAAATAATCCCATGTCTGCTTTAGTTGATTATCGAATTTCTCTGTTACATCAGGCACATTTCTTTGTGAAGCTGCTAGTTTGACTAATGCGAGTCCCGTAGAAGTTCTTGTTGACACACTAGTTGCATCAGTAGCTACTTTCATATACCCAGAATTTATATTTTTTAGTTTTGATAAACCTGTACCTGGAGGGTGCGAAAGCCCTCCATCTGGATCTACATCCGACACAGGATTATTCCCCATTCCTACGTAAGGTGAATAAAACTGTCCTTCTGGGTCATATGACATCCACCGACCAATGCGGCTATTGTAAAGGCGCAACTCGAAGCTGTCGTAGCCGGTTTCCTCATCCTTCTCGGTGAACTGGCCCTGGTAGCCATGGCGGTAGCGCTTGTTTCCAACAACGTAGTTGAGACCCGTGAGCGGGGAGCCAAAGGCATACTGGTGTTGCTCCTGTACAATGGCTCCACCAGTATGCTCCACTGTAATTTGGTCGAAGAAGGCATCGTTATCGAAGGAGGCGCTAACGGTGGTCAACTCCAAGTTACCACCCTGGCTCATCCGCACACCGGTTTTCAACTCCTCCCAAGCCATGCCGGCCTGCGCCGTGGCATTCACGGTGCCTTCCTGGATGGTCTGGTTGTTTGCCGGGTCGTAGAGCCGGTAGCGCAGGTACACTGGGGGAACAGCCGCCAGGCTAGCAGTCCGGGCAACTCGTTGGCCCAGCAGGTCAAGAGATACTCCGGCGGTAAGGCGGCTAAGTGCCTGCCCCAGCTTACTGAGGCGGGAAGTGCCTTCCGGGGTGGGCTGGGCTACGCCCTGCGGCACCCCGGCTACCATGGCCCCGGCTACGGCGTAGGGCGTAATGGAGCGGGCTGCTGGGCGGCCCTGGTTGTTGGCCGCGTAGTGTACCATGGATGAGAAGGTAACGGTGTCGCCCTTCTGCACATTGAGGATCGTCTTCTTCGGGCCCACCACTGGTGCACCAGAGGACCGGATACGGGCCGAGTAACTGCCCTGCCACGCAACCCCAGCAACACGGGTAGCGGGTAGGTTCTCAAACTGGCTTTCCTCGGTTTCACGCTGCCCATCTTCCATGGTGGCCAGATAGGTGGCGGTAGTGGGCCGGTGGAATACCACGCGGGCATTGCCGAGCTGGTCGTTCAACTCGTAGCGGGCATCAAAGGCGTTGGTGCCGGTGTTGTCCTCCACGCGGGTGAGCATGCCCAGGCGGCTGGAGCCGTAGAGCGGCAGCTCGGTGAGCTGCTGGGCCTTGCCAGCCCCCTGCTCGTAGGTGCCCAGCACGTTGCCAGCCGCGTCGCGCACGTAGGTGGTGATTCGTTCTACTTGGTAGCCATTGCTGTCATATACGGATTTAGATGAGCGGAAACCCCGGTCGTCGTAGGTATACGTGGCTAGCAAATTACGCCGCGCCGCATCCCGGTACACGCCCGTTACTTTGCCCGTTACATCGTAGCTTAAAAACTTAGAACGCCCCCCCCGGTAGTCTAATTCCCGAGTCATCTGTCCATTCACATCATACTCGTACTCCAACTCCGCGTTGCCCGCCTGGTTTTTTACCCGCGCCAGTTTATTGGTGCCCGGAGTATATTCATAGGTAAAATCATCGGTGGCGAAACCTGCACCATCGCGGCGGCGCATGGTTTGAATATTGCCGTGCGCATCATAGCTCAGGTTACCTTCCTCAAACGGCTTCAGATTGGGGTCGGTGTTGTATTGCAGGAGGGAACCGCCGATCAGCTCACCGTAGTCAGACTGCAGCAGCTGACCTTTCGCATCGTAACGGTAAGCGTAGCTGTGCACTTTGGTAGCGGCGGCCGTGTGCCAGCTGTTGGCTCGTACGCTGCCATCGTAATGGGTTTCAATGGGCTGACTGGTCGAGCTGGTCAGGTTCGGGGCCGTCAGCTGCCGGCTCCGGTAGTCGCCATCGAAATAATCCAGCCGCATACCAAACAGGTCTTTAAGCATCCCGGTGCTAGCGGGGCTGTCCTGACCAGGATCAAGGCCTTTCTGCGCGTTATTGATGCTCTTAAGCCAGCCCTGTACCGTGTAGGCGTAATCCAGCCCTTGCAGATTGCCTGCCAGTTCCACCCGCTTGAGCGGGCCATGCAGGTAATAATGGTAGCGCGCCTGTAGCGTACGGCTCGTCGGTAGCCCGTCGGTAGAGGTATACACGCTACGCAGGCGCTTGTCGGCGTCGTACTCGTACTGGTGGTAGAAAGCATCCGGCTGCCCCTTCTGGTAGGCCACTTCCAGCACGTTACCCAAGAAATCATACGTGTAGTCTACCGTTTTCTTGCCCACGCCCGGCACTTGCTGCACTAGCCAAGTCACGCGGCCCTGGTCATCGTAGCTGTACCACGTCGTGCTGCTGCCGTTGCTGGTTTTGGCCACGGCCCCTAGCACGAACTCCTGAGTACGGTCAGGATCCGGCACGTCACCAGTGGCTTCATCGTACCATACCTGGTTGCGTTGCGAGCAGCGGGCCTGGTCCAGGCCGCCACTGGGGGTACGGTCTTCCAGTAGTTGTAGAACACTGTTCGTTCGCGGGCTGGCGGTGAGATGATTCTCAAATACAAACCCTTGGCTCAGGTCCGTAGCCATGGTGTATTCCCCGGATTCTACCACCCGGCCTACCTCGTCGTAATTGCTATAGGAAAACCGACCTTGCTGCTTCTGGAGAGCACTTTGTGAGAAGCGGATGCGACCGTCGCGGGCATACACGTACTCCGATTTGCCCTTGTCAACGCTTTCCGTGCTAAGTAGTGTGCCTACTCCGCTGTAGGTGTAACGGGTAGTGAAGGCCGGTTGCGTTGTAGAGCTTGTCGAGGGCTGAACAATGGTGTTCCACACCCGCACTTCGTCAAGTGCACCTTGGAAAAACTGCGGGCAGCATTGTCTGCCTCCAATCCAGAATTCCCCCCCGTTGTAGCGGATTGAACCAGCACCGGCGTACGCGGTACCTACTTGCACTCCATTCAGGTAGGCCTTCACGACACCATTATCGTAAGTGATGCCAATGTGTGCCCAGGTATTGAGAGGAACTACAATACCGGTGTTAACCCAGGCCCACCCCGGGTTAGTATTGGCAAAGGCCCACTGGATGGAGCCATCGGCAAAACGAGCTACTTCGTATTCGTTTTCTTTGTTCAGGATGATGCCGTCTTTGTTGGCAGTAGGATAAATCCACGCCTCCAAAGTCAATGTATTCGTCATCCGTAATGCTGGGGCATCTCCAACGCGAACGTAGTCATCCTGTCCATCGAATAGCACACAACTTCCGCCTGCTGGAGATGTCAGTGGATTCGATGGGATATAAGTAGCTTCTATTTTCAATACCTTCACTTGTCCCCCACACGGATCAATACCAAGTGTATTGTTATCGGCTGAGATAGAAATTACTGCCGGATTATTTGCGAGCTGTGCTGCAGCCAAGCTGCTTACCCGGTCCGTTACATCAGCGCTACAGGCCGGATCAAACGTAAAGGAAGCACAGTCATTTCCCTGCCCGGTACCGTACCGCGCTGACTTGATACCTGTAATACGAGTGCCGGCGGGCGCGTTCAGATCGAGTGTTCCCTGGTGCTCTGTTTTTAATCCGCACAAAGTTCCGGAAGTACCTGCAGAAGCAGTCCAAGCAGCCCCATTTAGGAGAGTACCTGAAAGGGGATTACCAGAGGATTCTGCCGTAGTTACGCCGGTTCCTTCATTAAACGACCATTGGCCGACCCTTCCAGTGGGCGCATTACCCGCTTGAGTTGCAAGTGAACCTACTCCTCTGGGCGCGACAGTCGCTACTACCCGGCGAGCATCATCATAGAAGGAATAGCTGAAGTCCCCGTAACGTGCCAGGTAACGAACCGATTGGTTGTTCCGGGTGGAGAGGACACGGTAGAAACCAGGTGCCAGCGAAATCGTAGGCCACGGATACGAGTAGGATGTTACAGCATCCGTGGTGAGATTAAGAATATCCAGGGAACCATCCCCCCCAATTGTTAAAGTTGCTGGCCCGGCAGCTGGAATGTGAATGTCCTGGTATACAGGTAATCCCGAGGTATTAGCTGGGTCAGAGTGAATGGCTGCCTCTACAACCACTCCCGTGTATTGAGGTCCACTCAGGCAAGTGGCCAGCACTTGTCCTTCTTTATCGGCGAAGGAAATACTCTCTTTTCCTTCCGTGTCGACGCTGATTGACTTGAGGCCCTGAAGTTTCAGCGATACTCCCGTTGGAGTAGGGACAAACGAGGACCGCATGCTCAGGTAATGATCCAACTCATTGAGCATGGGAAGCTCCCGGGATTTGGTCTCCCGGCCAGCACCCATCCGAAAAACTTCTCCAGGTCCTGCAGCGCGCTTTATTCCTCCTAAGGGTCCGCCATATTCTTCTGTTAGACTAAAGGGATAGGCGGTTGCGGGAGTTAACGGCTCCAGCGCGTTCTGGCTGCTGTAGTAGTAACGTAGGGTGCCGATTCCTGTATAGTCTGGCACATCCGGGTTAGAGGATTTGGCCCCCTCAAAATTGATAGGGCCGTAATCGTATCCGCCTACTGTAAAAAATTTCTCTTTGTAACTGAATGCAGCATTATTGATGGGGGCGGCCAAGGTGGAAAGCACCGGTTTACCCCCAGAGCTATACACCGTCTGCGTAGCCAGAATATGACCAGCTGTTTGGTTTTTTACCTGACTTTGTATACCACGACCCAGTGCGTCAGTAAATGATTTGCTTTCGCCAACGACATTCCCATTCTCGTCGTATGAGCGGCTCATGCGCCAGTTTCGAGCCAGATCCTGCGAAGGAGCAGAAGGTGGTGTATGTATTTTAGCTGTGTTTGAAACTAGCTGCAGTACCTCCGTTGTGGACAAGGCCCGATCATAGACACGTACATCGTCATAATATCCATCAGCAGAAAACTGGCTGTCTGGTGAGCCGAAAGTTAATTCTGTCCACGCATTAGGTAAACGCATGGTGGTACGACTTCCAACCTCTATTCCATTCTTGTATAGCCGTCCTGTACCAGTAGTCGCATCACTAGCAGCATCCTTTTCGAAGGTAAACGTATATAGTTGCCATCTCAATTGTGACGATGACGCATTTACTTCAAATGTTCCTGGGGCTGTTGTAATCCGGTTACCTAGATCCGTCCCTGCATAAATAGTTCCATCTGGTGAGGTATGGAAGAGAAAGCCACCCCACCAGCCAGCTTTGACAGCTTGCGTCCAAGCCCCCCGCGTATTAGGAGCTACCCACCAAGAAATAGTGAAGCGGGCGGGTTGCCAAGAAAGTGGTATACGTAGTGTCTTAGATCCAGATAGGAATAATGCACCACTATCCACAATTCGGCCGGAAACTACACCAGCTGTCCCATTATCTATAAAGGCAGAATGGCCGGAGCCGGACACATCTTGAGCGAGATTGCCTGCTTGCTCATCCAATTGCAGCCAGGTGACTAAACCGTTTGTCAAGCCGGTCGGTCCGGTCGTTTGCGCTTGGGAAGCTGTGACTAGGCTTACCAATAGCGGGAAAATAAAAGAACCAGAGCGTAGCAGGTGCTTCATGCAAGCAACGATATATGAGAAACTATACTGGTCGGATGAACTAGGCACAAGAATACCTGTTACCCTAACTGGAGGTAATCAGACGGCCGCTCTTCAAAGGCGAGAGGCTTTAGCAGCAATAGGAATGGCCAACGGGGAATAGGACGGAATGTAGGTGGTTGGCGCACCAAGTCGCAACAAATATAGAATGTGGAATTACAAGTCGGATGAATATTTTCCTATTTTGAGTATAACCTATTATGGATAAGGACTATACCGTAGATTCCAATGGTGCTACCACTTCTTGGTGATCCAGAGTACGGTTTTTGGTGCATTGAGGCATGATTTAAGCGACCATCTGTTGCGGCAAGTGATATAGCACGGCGTTGCGTAAGGATGAACATAGCAATGGCAAATTCAACCGGCGCGGATTGACTACATAGGTCCCCGGCGAGATTGAAATTGCCCCGGCCCAAGCTGGCTAGGCAAATAGGCACCGTGCGCGTCCGCTACGTGCGCAACGCCGGCGCCGGCGGGCTGGAAGAAATAGGCATGCGGCAGCTGCTCAACGCACTGCGCCGCATCAAACGTGTGCCCGATGACCGGCAGGCCAACGTACTTATTCACTTGCGGGAAAAAGTGCAGTAGCTGCCCGCGGCAGATAAGCGTCGCCTAGTAGAGGTCCTTGTTGCAACGGGGCAGATTGTGCGAAGCACTTATCAAGTAGGATTTGGCCTTCTTATAGCAGCGAGGGATAAAATTACCCTAAGCTCCAAACCGTGTCCCAATCACTACTGCCGTTCGCGGCCTTCCTAAATCACCCTTTAAGTGAACGATGGCGCGACCTATGAGGGCCTCGGCGGGCTTTACGTTTACGACTATTGGCTACTGCACTTGAGTGCTGAAGTTGCCATCGGAGATAGTTTTTGTAGCCCCTGTGCTTAGGCTATGTCCGGCAAAGTGGAATGTGCCGGTAACGGTGCCGCCAGCATACTCAGTGACTGTGTTGGTGCCGCTGCCCACCACCTGGCTAGCGGTGGTTCCGGCGTAGTACCCCTCTGGACTATCGGGAGCGCTCCGGTCGAAACACATGCTCCCGACCGCCGGAGTGGTAAGGTTATATATACCCACCTCCTTCGGAAATTTTACATAGAGGCTGAGTGCCGGGCTGGTGTAACTTGGGGAACGTAGGTGCTGATAAGGATACTGTCCGTCCGTTGAACGGCCTAGAGGTTGGCGGAGGCAGTGTACTTCTGCCCGTCAACCGAAAAGCTCATGGTTTTCGTGGGAACAGGAGGTTTTGAGCCGGAGCAGCTCAGGAAGGCATCCAACAGAAAAGAGCTGAGGTAGAAAGCCAGGAATACTAGGCGCACAGCGGTAAAGAAAGGAACAAAGTAAAGGTATGCTGATTGGGCTGAATCGCTATAGCAGTCCTTCTTATAGCAGCGGCGGGACTTGGAGTAATTTTAGTAGGATGGTCAACACTCAGGTGACATAGCGCAACAATCAGGTAACTGGCCACTTTTAGAAACGACTTTTTATCAGTCAAAGTAGGCTAGCTCGTCACCAATCAATGTTTTGACGAGAGTGCCGCTACTCAGAAGACCTAGTTGACTGATAAAAAGTCGTTGTTCACCCGCTAGCCGGAATGGTAAGAAACCTTAAGGGAGTATGTAACACATGAAACCCAATAAATAAATAGTATAATTAAGTATTAAAATAATACAATCACAAAATTTAATTATGAACTTTTTTGTGCTTCTCCTTTTGCTGCTTTTCTCCCAACCGCCCACGTTATATACCTATACCTTAAAAGCTATTGTTTTGGACTTGCGCGCGTATCAACAACTTGTGTATTTTTATGGTATTTGTCTATTTGCAAGGCTCACAACTTGCTGTTTTACTGCTTATTACAAGCTTTTAGTACGACTTTTTATCAGCGAACTACGACTTTTTATCAGTTAAAAACGACTTTTTATCAGTCATTATGTAAGGTAAAAACGACTTTTTATCAGTTAAAAACGCCTTGTAAAAACGGTTGTCGTTTTTAGCTATCTCTCTATATTTGTCATCTATCCCGCCTACCTATGGAAGCATCTGAATCACTGGAAGTCAGGCAGCATAATGCCATCACTACGGCCCGCTATGATTACACAGCTTGTCAGCTGGATCTCCTATTCTTTCTGCTCTCCAAGCTACGCCGGGAGATAAGCCCAATCAGGAGTACCAAATTCACATGAACGAGGTAGTGGCCATGACCGGGCGTGAGTGGCACTACAAGCAACTGAAGGAAGCCACCGAGTCCATGGGCTCGCGCATGTTCGAGGTGGAGAACGACCATTCGTACGTGCAGCTGTGGATGTTTCAGAAGGTGGAGTACGTCAAGGGCCAGGGCTTCCTGCGAATTCGCCTTTCGGAAGACATTCGGCCGTACCTGTTCGAGCTGAAGAATAACTTCACCTCCTACCAGCTATTTTCCGCCCTGAAGATCTCCAGCAAGTATGCCAAGCGTATTTACCAGCTGGCCTCGCAGTGGAAGGATATCGGGGAAACGAAAACCTACGATCTGGATGAGTTCAAGCACATGCTTAAGCTCAAAGATCCCAAGGGGAGAGAGCCGGAGCAGTTTCAGCGCATCAGCGACCTGAAGGCCAAGGTACTCGACATTGCCGTGCGCCAGATCAATGAGAATACGGAGCTCAAGATCGGGTACACCCTGCTCAAGCAGGGGCGCTCCTTCAACGCCGTGCGCTTCTACGTGACCAAACAGCAGCCCAAGCAGCTCCCGATTCCGTTCGACGAATCCCCCGAGCAGGCGAAGCTCCTGATGGCTCGCCGGCACCTGGAGTCGCTCGGCATCAAGGACCAGAAGCTCGTTGCCCAGATCATCGGGGACGAAGGACTCGTAAATGAGCTGTTCAAATTCATGTACCGTCTGAAAACGGATAAGATTAAAGCCAACAAGAACCCGGCCGGTCTGCTATTAACTGTGCTCGGGCTCAAATCACCGGCCAAGAACGCGTAGTCTGAAGCTTCTCCCCTACCCTGCCATGACCTCTCACAACCAAGAAGCTTATCGTGCACTCAGAGCCTATCTGACGCACTTACTGACCGATCCACAGGACAAGGCCCTGGAGGACATCCCGGCTCCGCTACGTGCCAGCGTAGAGGCTTTTATGCAAGGCAAGACAGTATATCATGATGCCACTGACCGGCCCGTCATCTACGCGCACGATCTGGCGGCCTGGGCCCACCAGGTCGTTCACGTCTCCGGTCTGGAATACCCGGTCGCATTGTCCACCGTTGACGTTGACCGCCTGCGCCAGGCCATGGCAGCATGAGTGAGTGGGAGGAAATTGAGCGTCTGACAGCCTTGGTAAACCAACTGCCCGAGGCGGACCGGCTATCACGTCAACAGTTGAACCACGTGCTAGTATCGGCCCACTCAACGATGATCGAGGGGTCGCGGGTAACCGTACAGTCGGCCTTCGACTTCCTGGTGAAGGAAGAGGCTGTCATCGATCCGACATTGCCGTGGGATGGCTACGACATGCTGGCCGACCACGCGCAGGCATTGGATATGGCCCTGCAGTGGGCCGACGAGAAGCGCCCCGTCTCGGTGCAACTGCTGCAGGAGATGGCCGGCGCCGTGATGCGGACCACCGGATTGCGGACCAACAGCATCCTGGGTAGTACGGATGCTGCCCGGGGCGACTTCCGCGTCGACAAGGTATCCATCATGGGTGCCAGTTCATTCCCCAATGCCCAGAAAGTCCCTGCCATGGTGGAGCAGCTTACTCAGAGGCTCCGTCAACGCATGAATACCGCCACAACGCTGCAGGACCAACTGTACATTGCCTTTGATGCACACCAGCAGCTTGTAAGCATCCATCCATTCAATGACGGCAACGGCCGCACCTCCCGTCTGCTGATGAACTACATCCAACAGTATTTCGGGCAGCCTCTTACTGTTGTGTTCCGCGAGGACAAGAGAGAATACTTCGCAGCGTTGGAGGCCAGCCGTCAGAGTGAGGATTTAGATGTGTTTCGAATATTCATGGTATCCCAGCACATTAAATCATTGAATCACTATTTTTTGAGCAGCTAGATTTACAACTAATTCTACAACATATATAACTTCTATATTTAGTTTAAAACAATGTTGCATCGTTGTGATTCATACAGTCAATGTACCAATCGTAGGGGCCTGTGAGAAAACGGAACGATAGCACATTCAGGAAATTGATCATTATCCAGAACCCTTAGTTGTCTCCTTCGCTTCGTTATGCAAAAACCCGTTCCACCGCCGCAGTACTGGACCGCTGAGGCTGCGCAATGGGCTGCCCAGCAGTTAGGGCTTAGATACCACGATGGCATGCAGGACTGGCCGTGGGAGGTGGCGGAGACGGCAGACTTGGCGCAATACTTCTGCTTGTACGGTCAAATCAATGGTCACGCCGCCCCGGCACGACGCATCGTCGTGCTGGAATTGATCCTAGAAGCGGCTTCTAACGGCGCGTTGACCGACGACGAATTACGGGCCGCGTGGCCCCATATCAAGGCGCTGTTATACCACGACCCTGAAGCGCTCGTCACGACGGCCGAGTATTGGTGCGTCTGGCAGGCGGAAGAAGCCAACCTAGACGAGGAGGCGTTTCGCCTCTCACCCTTCCTACGCGAGTGGTGGCGTACCCACTACCCCCTTCCCGCGCCGACGGCTCCAGAATAACCATTCAACCATCACACTCGGCTCCATGGCTAAGCTGTCCATGAAAACGGTCAAACTACCTAATTCACTGTATTTTCGACTTTCAGATAACTCTACACTATCAACTGGTTTTACAACTAAAAGAGCAACTATTTCGAGTTGCTCTTTTTCGTCATCTTTCCAATCTTTTCCTTCACGGCAGCCAATACAAAGTCGTGAATTGAAATACGGTCGCGCTTCGGCAAGCTGTCCTGAATAGCTCGAATCTGCGCCAACTCGCTCTCGTAGATTTTGAAGGTAAAGGACTTGAGTTTGTCTTCTTCAGGCTCCGCTTTGGCAGTACTGGTAGCCGGCTCGAGCACTGATCCCCCCTTGTTGATCATCTCCTGCATCGCAGCATTAGACAATGAAGTCGGAGGCGTAGGAGGGAGGCCCAGTTTAGGTTTCTTGATGGCCATGGGTTGTACTTTATATTGTCGTAACGCATCTGTTTAAACAAGTTTTTTTAGTTGTAAAACTAGATGCGTAAATGGTTTACTTTCTAGTTGCTTCTATTGCTGCTTGCATGCTCTGGCACAGCTCGTTGATTTCGGCGGTGGCTTTGTCATCTGTGGATTTCATCTCCAATACACCCAGCCCAGCAGCTGCAGCATTAGCAAAGGAGATACGATTGCCTACCGATGTCTCTAGGAACTGCAGGTACTCAGAGCCCCGCAACAACTCCGCCGCTTCTTCCTTGTAGGTGCCGCGGGCGTCGGCCTTGTTGATGAAGGTGAGCGAACACAACCCGGGATTGAATGGAGCTACCTCGGCTATCAGGTTCTCCACTTTGCGTAGCGTCCAGATGTCGAGCGAGCGGGGAGCAAATGGAACCAGGTACACGTGCGAGATGGTCAGAGCCGAGCGCTGGCTGACGGTATCCCGGCCACCAGTATCAATGACAATGTCGTCGCATTTCGTGGCCAAGCGCTGCACCTGAGCATTGAGTTCGCGGCCCGTCACTTTAACGGCGGTGTAACCCAAGTCGCCGTCTAGTGACTGGTGACGAAAAGACGTGAAGTCCGTAGCCGACTCCTGATCGTCGGCATCAATGAGGATGACGTCACGGCCTTGCTGGAGCAGGTAGATCGTCAGATTCGTTGCTATCGTGGTTTTACCACTGCCTCCTTTAATGCCACCTACTGTGTAGATCATGTTGTCGTATTTGAACTGGTATGGGTTGTCTATTTAGTTGTAAAACTAGTTGTTCAATTTGAACTAGCAATAGAACGCTACTATTTGGTAGTCGGCTGCTGTCATGGATGTATCAGGGTGCTTAATATGTTGAGGCACCACAGCGGGAACATCAGTGCAGCTGGCGAAAACAAGAGTACGAATGCTACCCTTCCAGCCCGCGGATATGTTGGATCGCGCCAGCGTTGCCACGAATGGGAAAGATAGGCACAGGCGCCAAAGCAGGTACAGATAAATAAGAAATAGGCGGGGATAACTATAAGAAAGGATGCCTCATCTTCCCAAGCAGGCCTTCCGCTCTCTACTGTATTATAGCTCCATAGAGTATACATTAATATCCATGTACCTGCAGCCAAGGCAAGTAGCAATGCATATCGGAACTCAGGCAGAGCAGTAATTGACTTCATCGGAGCAACTGGCTTATTGCTGCTTTATGCTTCGGCTCCGTCGGAAGTAACCACCTATAGTAATGACATCGAATACGGACAGCATATTGACTTCCTGGTAATGCGGCGATGTCTAGTAGCGGCATATCGCCAATTGATAGCATAACCATGGCATTCGGTCCCTACGCATGTTCCCAACAGCTACCTTCTGCCCATCCATATATAGGAAGACAGTTCGTATATACCCTGTTCTGTGCACTATCATTAAACTGCTCTATTGCAATACATTGCACATGTAGCCAGCATTTTGCAACCCAGATGTTATACATCGCTGAATAGTGATATTTTATATGTCATTATATTCAATAAATAATATCTAACGTAACAATGCCCTTTTGGCTAGCCTTCTAATTCCTATTTGCGCTGGTTTGCTGACCCTATAACTCCTGCTACTCAATCTGCCTAACATTCTCCAGGATAGGGGGCTTTTGCCTGAATATCCATACGGGCGACTCACTCGGCTTCTACCGTTACTCATACGACATCTGTTGTCTGCAAACGCCTTGGGTAGCCTGTGGTGTAGCACTCACGCTACCTCCGTGGTGAAAAGGTGGAACCTGCTGGCTTTCCTCCTTGCCACCCCACAGCTTTGTAAAAACCTTCGCCCATGAGCTTGCATTTTCGCCTAAAAAACCTGCGCCTGATGCGCAACCTGAGCCATCAGCAGATCACGAAGTGGTCGTGCTGCCGCATATGCAGGTCATCCCAGCTGCCCCAGCGCCGGGAGAAGCGCGTTTGGTTGACGTAGCCCACCCAGCTCTGCTGCTCGCGCACAAACTGCTTCTTCGCCCGCATGGCAGCTCGAGCAGCAGCGCCAGGGCCCCGAACAATAAGGCCCCCGCCAGCCAGCATCGGATAAGGCAAGTCGGTTGCGCATCAGGTCCAGCCGCCCCACCACACGGGGGGGCCAACCGGCGGCAGTGCTACGGCCCGCCCGGCGGGAAAATAGAATGGAATTTCCCGTTGGTAGAATTTTTACCTGTACTTGCTTTGGGTGACCACGCGCTGACTAGACCCGAAGTCTATCTAATCGTTAAAAACGCCGTAGGTACCCTTCCTGACCAGCTCCCAGTGGCGGCCATGAGGCAATCAACGATAAGAACCGATGGATTTCAAACCAGTTGTGAAAGAAGCCTATTTAGGCGTTATCAAGGGCGCATGCAACCGCGTGCTGCACTTTGAGGTTGACGACAGTATCAACAGCTTGCTGCGCCTACTTATAGTTGAGCCGCCTAAGGCTGATGAAGTTCTACTCATCACCGATAAGTTTTTCTTATACCAAGCACTGTGGAAGGCAACTCTGGAACTGCTATATGAGGAATTCTTGCCTCTTTTTCCTTACGAGCATACCTGGCAGATGGAGGTTACACCCTACACCATGCTGCTCTGTGAACTCACGGCGGAGCTGGCCACCACTCGCGAGTTGGACGATCTACAAACGCTGACGCAGATCACAGACGAGCAACTGGAGTCGGATTTTCAGGATGTTGCGGAGAAAACAGGCCTTACCCGCCTGGGCTTCGGCAACGGCTTGGCCAATCTATTGCCACCTTCCCTACTGCCTCGCACGCGCCGGGAAGAGTTGCTGCTGCTGTTTCGGCTCATGAACTTCCCGCCGCTGACGGAGTTGGCTCTTTTCCAGAACCGCTACAATGCCGCGTTGCGCCATCAGTTCGAACGTCTTGCCATTGCCTTTTCGGCCGTTGCGAAAGTTCAAGCACCCTCATTTGGAATGCCGGAGGCCTTGCGAAACTCCTATTTTCCGGTTGACCACGAATTATTCAAACGCTACGGCCTCACCGGGTTTGAGCAGGAGCCCGAACTTACTTCTTTCAAAGAGGACTTTGCCGCTATTCGGCGCTTGGCGGCAGCCAATAAAGCGCACTTTAGGGACGATGTCATTTGCCCGTGCTGCGGGGACAAAACGACCATTGAAGTACCAGAGGAAGTACTGCAGTACAAATACTTGGTTGATAACAAGAAGCTGGGCATTGCTATTGGACTCTTGCACTTGCAGGAGTTTCGGGATAACTATACACAAAACTTGGCCAAGCACCTGAATCAGTTTCTCCCCGAGTTAAACCGCATCGACAATCCAGAATGCTTGATTTTAGTGGAAGGCGAGAGCGAGGAAATCGCGATTCCCATTCTTGCCTTCCGCAAACACTTCATCTTGTCACAGCGCGGCATTCAAGTGTACAACTCCAAGTCCAAGGAGAAGCTTGCCGCCGATTTCCTCACGTTCCGGGCCAAATACCCAAACCGCAAGATGATTTGCCTGCTGGATTCGGATGCCAAAAAGGAGCGGGACAACATCGAGCGTATCGTGAAAGATAACAAGCACAAGTACCGGATGGTATTCATCGAACAGGGCACCTTCGAGGACTTGTTCGAATTACCCTATGCCGTGCAAACGCTCAATGAATTGTATCCCGATGGTGAAGAAATTTTGGTATCTGACTTCGACACCACGAAAGACTTCCTCTCCAACGTGAAGCGCATAATGTTTCAGAAAAAGCAGGCCACTTTCGATAAAGTCGCGTTTGCTAAGTTGATTTCGCTCCGCGTCGATGTGGACCAGTTGCCTACGGAAATCAATCAAATTTTGGACATAGCCCAGGATTTTACCCGGGCAACCACCTATTTCAAAAACAGATAAGCCTTCAAACAAAGTGGGTTTGCGGCGAAAGCGGCGTTGTTTTAGGAAGCCGTAATTTTGGGACTAAACTTTTAATCAAGGCCACTTCTAACTACACTACCCCATTCTATGAATCAATCCGTCACGCGGTACAAGCGGGCTCGTAAAAAAGCCAAGGAATCCTTTTCTGACTTAGCCCTGAAGGGTATTGAAAAAAGCGAGGTTCTGCTCGGTAAAGCCAAAAAAGGAGTGAAGTTCTATCAGAAACATCCAACGGCTTGCAAACTAGGCGCTCTCGCAGCCGTGGGGCTGCTGGTCTATCTGAGCAAAAAGGACGATAAGCAAGCCGGAGAGCCGGCGTCCGCGTCTGCTCTTTCGCACTGAACCGGGTAGGCAGATTAGCTATTGTCTACCAAGAGGCGCAAATAGCTTACGCGTGTAACCCGGGGAGTAAGCACTACACGGCCAGCACGGTCATAGCGAACCCTGTGCAAAGCCCCTCGCGTCACTTCCTGAGGATAGCGAGCGAGGGGCTTTGCCGTGGCGCATACTGTTGTGGGGCGTTGAGACCTCGTCAAGGCGACTTACTGTAAGTCGCAGGAAGGCCGACTAGTCGCCTTTCTTATGCTTATGCGGTTTCAGATCGGGGTGTTTCGGTCTGTTTTCTTCCGTGACCCGTCTTCTTCTGTCCGGAGTACCATCTTCTTTCTTAGGCTTAGGGCCGGGTTTGATAGCCATGGTAATTGGTAGTGGTTATGGGTACAACAGGTATCTACGTGTTGGAATATACACGCTTATCGGATAAGAAGAAACGATCGGCCAGCCGTTTAATAACCTTTACTTCCTGCCGGACAGCAAACTGAGCAACTACAGCACCTGACTAGTTGCCCGGAGCGCGGAAACGTGTGCTATTAGTAAAACTATCACGCCGCAATAGCATTGTATTCAGCTCGTATAGGTACGTTAGGCCCGGTATAAGATCACTGAGAGTGGGCAAAGAAGGCTGATAAGCCTCTGACACACGTGGTAGTTTAACTTTCTATTTTACTTACCCTACATGAAAGTATCTGAAGTGTCGTCCGAATCACTTGTAACCATGGGATTGTTCGCCCTCTACGCGGCCGGTTACCTGATTGTGAATATGTACCTAGCGACTCACAATCTGACAGAAGCAAGTTGGTTGAGCTTTAACTATATCAAAGCGGGCATCAGCTTCTTAGGCTTTACGCTACCTCCCGTACTAATAGCCTACTATAGCACGCACGAACAAGAGCAGGTACCTATACCTATCGTGGATGCCGCGTTTGCCGTGCTGGGAGCTCTTGGGTATGGATGCGTTGCGTTCACCATAACGGGGAGCTTCTCGGCAACGGCTGAATCGGTTACGCCCATGAAAGTAGTGATCATAGCCGGCGCATTTGTTGCAGCCAGTATATGCTTATTTGCGGCGCTTAAACCGGCTGCGGATACCCCTAACTGGGGCAAAAAGCATGGACTGCCGTGGTTCTACCTACTACTGGCTGTTGTAATAATATGGGTAGGCGTATATGGCATGAGCTTACTCATCCTGTACTTCATCTCCAGTGGAGTGGTCTGCCAAGTAATAGTTCGGCAGATGCGCCGGATTAGGGAAAAACCTTCGCTCCAGCGAGCAGTGTGGACTGCTATAGCAGGCATTACTTTTCTCCTGGTAGCGTGCGTGTTATACGGAGTGCTCTTCTATCGCTGGATGCCGTTGCAGTTGGGCGGTGGGCGGCCCTACTTCACCCGCTTTTACCTGCAGGCAGAAGCGCTTGACAAGCTGGTAAAAAGTGGGGCTATTACCTCCCCAGCTGTGCTGCAGGCACCTGTCGAGGTGGTGTACATCTCGGAAAAAAATTACTACGTGCTGGTTAATGGCAATGCGGTTCCCTTACCCATCGAGAGCATAACTGGATATGCAGGAACCGGCACCCAAAATCTCTGACCGAATTGCCTAACGTCGCAAAAGGCAAGCAGTTAAGGCAGTAGTTCAGAAGAAAAGATTCGACACCTACTTTGTAGGCGTCGAATCTTTCCCGCTAAGCCTTGGACTTGTCCTTACGGGTAACCTCACACCTACACTTGCATCGCGGGCTGGCAAGCTTGCGTAGTGACGCACACTCCGGTCCTAGCCGGTACTGGACTTTGACTGGTTGGTCAATACCAGTTAGAGCAGAGCTTTGCGCGAGTTTGGCCTGCCTGCGTCGGCTCTACTCTGGTGCTCTGCATGATGTTTTCAAAAAAGCGAACTACTACCGGTTCGCTTTTTTGGTTTTGGGGCCGACGCCTCCTTACTAGGCAATACATGCAGAGCAAGCTGGCGTAATACGTACAAGGTGCTGCAATTTTCCTGCAGATTTGAGTGCTTGTTTTGCTGCCTCACTCAATTCCCGTGCTTTTGCCTATCCACTCACCCCATTGCTCGCTTTGCTGCCGCGTGTGTATACTGGTGGCGGTCCGCATCAGCGCTGCCGACGCGGAGCTGGTGCGGAAAACCTGCAAGCTATGATGAGCGTCACCGCCCGCCTCGACGACCGCGACCCAGGCGGAGTCATGCGCGACATCCAGCAGTGACTGGCCCAGTTGGTGCCCCTGCCGCCGGGCAGCTACTTCAAGTAGTACGGGGGATCCTACGCCGAGCAGCAGCAGTCGTTTCAAGAGCTACTCACCATCCTGATTACGGCGTGCCTGCTCGTATTTGCCGTGGGGCTGTTTCTATTTAGGGACGTGAAGGCCGCGGGACTGCTTTTGCTGGTGGCCGTTCTGGGCCGGCCGGCGGCAGCCTGGCGCAGCACTTCACCCCCACTCCCCTCCATGTAAGCTCGTGCACCGGCCTGATTATGGTGGTGGACATCATCGGGGAGAATGCAATCTTCACGCTGCAGCCATTTTCTGACAACCGCGCCGAGGGTAACCCCGTGGACCAGGCCATCGGCTACGCTATTGTCGCCCGCCTGCGGCCTAAGCTGATGACCGCGCTGGCCGCTATTTCTGCCTTACTGACCCTGGCCATTGCCGTTATTGGGGGCTACTGCTGGCCCTGCCCCTGCTTTTAGTAGTGTCACCCAGTCTGCTGCGGCTGGCCGACGCAGTTAAGCTTGATGCACCCGTAATAAGAACGAGGTAGCGCGTCAAATTGGCCAGAAGAGCTAACGTGCAGCCCCTACCCCTTCAGTAGCGTGGATGCGCTGCTCGACGCAGGAAAAGGATAACACCGACCAATGAACGCAATGTCCTGGGCAGAAAGCTGGGTATTAGGCGGCCTATGCGTGTGGGGGACGGTGAAATCTGGGGGGAAACTATAGTGCATAATCGAAAGCGGATCATACCCGGAATTCGTGATAAGCTCTTTTTCCGCTTGTTCAAAGAAATTGGTGTCCACTTTCTGCCGATCCCACCCGTAGGCTTGAAACAGGCGGCTGTAGATCAGGGGCTTGTTCCACTGGATAGCAGCTGCCGGACTCTGATGCTCGTGCACGCACCCCAGGCAATGGCCAAATTCGTGCAGTATCGTAGCCGGGAAAGCGTCCGGACTGGTCGTTTCATCCGAGAGATCAAAATTCATCGTGGCTTTATTCTGATCGCGTTCCGTCAGCGCATCCGTGCCTACCAAGGACCAAGAGCCGCTACGGGTAAAGCTAATTCTTACTTCCGCCTCCCCCTGCGTAATAAAGTCAAACGTGATGTTGGCATGGGTTTCCCACGTTTTGGCGATTGTCTCAATTTGACGGTGCACATGCGCCTCCCCACCCAGAAAGCGGACCCGCAAAACTCTGCCTGGCTGCCAGAAGTGGGTGTGCAGTAGGGCCAGTTCCTGCAGGATTTCTTTGGTTTCCCTTCTCCCAATGGCGGTGCCTTCACTGATCAGCAACTCCGAGTACGCTTTGTGGCCGGCCGCTATTTCCTGCAGCAGGTACCGAGCGGGTTTGTGGCCGTAAATTGACTCGGTTTCCGCATTCATGACATTGTCGGCCCGTTCTCGTAGCGCAACGTACAGGCCGTATTCACCGCCATGGGGGCGCGTGTTACATAGGTTGAGCGGGGTATTTTTCACTGGCGTAAGTAGGGTATGTATATGTAAGGGCATTCAGCCGCACGGGGCGGCCAAAGTAGCAGAGGGTATGCTACTCTATCAGGAGGGCTAAAAATCCTCACTCCCCCCGGACCTGAGGCCCTAGCTGGTGGGAACTAACTTAGTGTAATTCCATGGAAATCGAAAAAATACTAATTCACAAACCTTCTAAGTCATTAATTCATAATACCAACTGCTGCGCAGGAAAAACTGCTGAGCCGCGGATACTCTACTACCCTCCTATCGCACCATCCGGCTACAAAGCATCTAGTGCGCTTGCCGCGAAATATCTACCCTTCGGGTATAACGGACGTGGATTTGCCAGGTCAGCGCGATGGGGACGCCAGGTGGTGTAGGCGACTAGAATAACCAGTAACGCAAATAGAGTCAGCGAGGATCCCTGCGTGCCGAAGCCAAGGCCATGTTTAGCCAAGGGTTTGGTTAACAAGTCGCCGAACGTAGTTCCGAACGGGCGGGTGAGCACGAACGCCACCCAAAACAGGAGCACGTGCGACAGGTGGGTGAAGTAGTACGCCAGCACGACCAGGGCTAGCAGGGATCCAATAAGCAGCGCCCCTCCGGCGATCCCTAAGCCGGAGTAGTCGGCCATATAGTGGCCCAAGGCCGTGCCCAGCGTGTTGAAAAATAGAATGGCAGTCCAGTAAAACCGCTCCCCCCGGCGAGTGGTAATCGTACTGACCGAGAGGGTTTTTCGTTAAGCCGCCATAGCCCCAGTATTACGGCCAGCAGCGTTACCAGCAACGCTGAACCAGTAGCGTAGCCTAAACCCATGGTCCGGTCCATGTAGTCTGACATGGTGGTGCCCGCCGTGCTGGTGGCCAGAATCACGGCCCAATACAGCGCGGGGATGTACCGACTGACAACTAGCTGGGCAGCCAGGACGACCAGGAACACGCCCAGCAGCAATAGGGAGCTAACCCCGTAACCCACGTTCAGGGTTTGCGCCAGCAGGTCCCCGGCCGTTTCGCCCAAGGTGGTGGCACAGATCTTCATCACCCAGAAGAGTAGGGTGACTTCCGGGATTTTCTTCAGCGCGGTCTGCATGAGGCCAGCCAGTTAATGAGCGCGCCAGCTCAGCGTCAGGCCGGATGTGCCACCGCCAAAATAGGCCGGAGCCACGTTCAGGCCTACCAGGCGCGGCTGCCGGCCCCAGCGGTTGCGGTGGGTAAGATAGCCCAGGTGTGCGGAGAGAATACCGAAGCCCGCGCCCGCCACCACGTCGCTCTGCCAGTGCTTGTTGTTGATCATGCGCAGGGCCGCTACGCTGGTAGCGATAGTATAAGCACCAATGCCATACCACTGGCTTTTGTCGCGGAACTCCGTGTGCACGATGCTAGCGGCCAAGAACGCCTGGGCCGTATGCCCTGACGGGAAGGAAAGGTTATCAGAACCGTCGGGGCGGGTTTCCCGAGTTAGGTTTTTGACCGCGAATACGGATGCCAGCATGAATAACTCCGACTTGCCGATAACCAGCAGGGTGTTCAGCCGGTCGTCGCGTGACTCTACTCCCGAGAGGGCTACCAATCCCAGCTCGGCATAGGGGGCAAAAATCAAGATGTCGTCCAGCCGCGTACGGTAGGTGGGAAACAGCTTGTGAATGTCGCGGTTGGCTTGCTGATTAGTGTAAAAGCCTCCCCCGTTGAAGGTATAGGCCCCGTAGCCGATAAGCAGCGCGGGCACAATGCTGGCCTTCACCAGTTTGCCCTTGTACCAGGGTTTGGAAGCTGGTGGTGCCGCCGCCGCGGGCACCTCGAATTTGTGCAGTGAGTCCGCGGCCGGCGTGGGCGGATTCTGGGGAATCTGGGCGTAGGCCGGCATGGACAGGCTCAGAACTATCGCCGCGAAAACGGCGCGGCAAGACGATGCAATACGCATATGTTGGTAGCTAGTGTGTAACCATGGCCCGCATCAGCGAGGAAAAGAGTTCTGAAATCGCGCAAACCTAACGGCGGATTCTGGCGGAAATCTGAGTTTTAAAGCTTACTCTGGAGCGGCTGTGGTTGAGCTTTCCTTCGTGCGTATCTATCTAATCCGCACCCATTAGGTTCGTGCTGAGAACAGCAGCTAGCAGAGTCTTGCGGCTTACGTTTCCCGAGTATAAGCAGCGTCCAGGGACACGCAGTGGGGGCAGCGTGCCCGAGTTTCCTCGATTCGGGTGGGCTCGTAGTATTGCCACTCACCTCCAGCCTTCACCTGCTGACCAACGGGACACCCGTCGTTGTCGTGGTAGGGGTAGCGTACTGGCCCCGGAGCTGCGGACCGTAACCCAGTTGCGTGCTGGTTATGCTGGAAAAAAGGCGGAGTCTTGGCCATCGGTATGAAATAGCTGGCGTGTTGGCTGAAGCCAGGTGAAGTATTTATGATCCAGCCACTGACACAGAAAGCGGCATCTGGCACCTTATCCGGGCAACTAGTGAGCAGACGCTGCTACAAGCTCGATAAGATAGAGTGCGACGGCAAAGGTGCCCGCTGATTCTGAAGCAAAACTGACGCCTGCCTGACCGCCGCTATCCGGCTGGAGCGGCGGGGTCCGGCCAACTTCCAGACGCACCTGGACAAGCTGCAGCAGGCTCCTTGGTGGCTAGGCCTCAGTTTTTACTCAGAATCCGATACTAGTCTTGCTTTTGCCGGCTCCCCTGTGAGTTGGTACGGAAAGAGGTTTTACAAGACTGTTCACTATGGATCTCTCTGATCTGACTCACCTCCTGCGCCACTTGCTCCGGCAGCGGCGCCAGGTGGTAGTACTCCTGCTACTAGGCATTATCCTGCCTTGGAGCGCGTTTCTGAAGGCCGCCTCAGAAATCCGGGAGGGGGAAGGCTTCCCTGGCGACCAGGCCTTTCTGCGGTGGCTGCATGCCCATGCTACGCCCCCGCTGGACGCCCTCAACCTGCTGCTGACCCGGGTCGGCGGACCCCAGGTAATGGCCGTTGTGACCCTGCTCATTGCGGGTTTCCTGTTCTGGCGCCGCTCTTACCACCAAGCCTGGTTTTTCTCGTGGGCAGTTGGAGGCGCTATGGTTATCAACCTGCTGGCGAAGGCGCTGTTAGGCCGGGTCCGACCGGCACTCTGGGTATCTCTGGCTCCGGAAACGACGCCTAGCTTTCCCAGCGGCCACGCCATGGGGTCGGCGGCGGTGGTGCTGGCGTTGGGGCTGATACTGGCCCACTCGCCCCGGCGCTGGCTGCTGTGGCTGCCGGGGGCACTGTTTGTGCTGGGGGTGGGCATTTCGCGCATGTACCTGGGCGTACACTATCCTTCCGATGTGCTAGCGGGCTGGATTGCGTCCGTTGGCTGGGTGACGAGTGTATACCTGCTTTTCAACCGGTCCACCCTGCTAAGGTAATTCGGGAGTGAGGGCCGAAGTAGTCGGCCAAGTCGCCTTTACACGCCCTTAGTATACAACTCAGTTTAGCGCTGACAAGATATTCTAAGCCCGTTAACCAGTCGGGAAGCTGGCTAACGGGCTTTTTCACTACGGGACCGTTAGTTTCTGGCTTAATAGGGTTTATTCAGAATTGCTTCAGAAACGGTGCCTAACCTTGTGCGTAGTGCTGCTTCACGCATTCTTCATAAATACCTAAAGTACCATTCATATGACAGCAAGATGCTTTTAAAGCAGAGTGCTGGCGGACAGCTGATAAAACAATCCTGTTTTACAACCTCACATGCGGTAGCCATGCGCTCTTCGCTTTGTTGCACTCATAGTTAGTTGCCGTGACTTTTTTCCTTCCGAATCGACTTTCAAATCTTCTGGTCTTTCCCCTCCACCGCCGCGGCGTTTGGCTACTGGCTTTGCCGCTGCTGCTGGCCGGCTGCGTCAGCACCAAGTCAGCGTACACCCGCGACCATGTGGCCCGGCGCCTGCAAGCCCGCGGCGGCTACGAGCTGGGCACGGCCCGCAGCGCCAGCGCCCTGGCCCCGGCGCTGCCTACTCTGCAGGACGGCCTGAGCGAAGACGAGGCCATCCGCCTGGCCCTGACCCGCAACCCCGCTTTCCAGGCCGACCTGAGCACGCTGGCGCTGGCCCAGGCCGATTTACAAGACGCTGGTTTGCTTCCCAATCCCGTGCTGAGCCTGGTGACGGCCCACGGTACCGCCCCGTTCTCCATGGCGCTGAGCCTAGCCTCTGACCTGCTCTGGCAGCGGCCGTCGCGCGTGGGGGCCGCTCAGCTGGAAACCCAGCGCGTAGCCGAAAGCCTCGTCAGTCGCGGCCTGCTGGTTAGCCGCGACGCCCAGGTAAGCTACACGGATATCACGCTGGCCGATGAGCGGCTGCGCATCGCCCGTGAGGCCATTGTGATGCGGGCCGAAGTAGCGCGCATCGTGCGGGCCCGCTACCGCGCAGGCGAGGCCAGCGAGCTGGAAACCGTGGCGCCCAGCGCCGATTCCCTGCGCGCCGTCGACGACTACTACCGGGCCCGCCGCGACAACCGGGTGGCCCGCCTGCGCCTGCTGGCTACGCTGGGCCTGGACTCCGTGAATGCCGATTCCCTGCGGTTCACCGCCGCTCCCGTCTCGGCGACTCTGGTGCCGCCCTTGCCGACGCTGCTCGATTCGGCCTACGCTGCCCGGCCCGACTTGTGGGCAGCGCGGGTGGGCATCGAGGGCATTGGCCAGCGGCTGCGGTGGGAACGGAGTCGGGTGTTTTCGTTCATCGTTTCGCTGGACGCCCGCTTCAACAACCCCAACCCGGTGCACCTGGGGCCGGGCGCAACCATCGGCCTGCCCCTCTTCAACCGCAACCAGGGCCGCATTTCGCGGGTGAAAGCCGAGCTGGAACAAGCCTCCTGGCAGTACCTGACCCTGCGCCAGACCGTGAACCTGGACGTGCGCGAGGCCTACGCCCAGTACGAGCAGGCCACCCAGAGCGTCGCCCTGTGGGAGCGGAGCTACCTGCCCAGCCTCCAGGACGCGCTGCGCCGCTCCACCAATGCCTTTATCAACGGCGACTTCCCTTACGTGCAGGTGGCCGAAACCACCCGCCAGTTGCTCGATGCCCAGCAGCGTGCCGCCGACGCCCGCGCGGACCAGCGCCGCGCCCTGGCCCGGCTGCGCTACGCTGTGGGCGGCCGCTTCTAATTCTTCGATTTCTTCTCTGTATGTACTTCCCCAAGTTTACATTCTCCCTGCTGGCAGCGTCCCGCTGCCTGGCACTGAGTGGCCTGCTCTGTGGCGCAGTTGCCTGCGGCAAAGCTGAAAAGCCCAAAGCCGTCAGCCCTTCCGAGGTTGCAAACCCGGTCAAGGAGTCAGACCTGACCACGGTGACCATTACCGCCGACGCGGAAAAGCGGCTGGGCATTAAAACCGTGGCGGTCAAGACCGACAACGTGCAGGCCACCCGCGAGGTGGGCGGCGAAATCCAGGCCGTACCGGGCCAGGCTGTGACCATCGTGGCCCCGGTGCAGGGCACGCTGCGTGGCGGGGCCAGCCTCACGGCCGGCCAGCGCGTGCGACAGGGGCAAACCCTGTACCAACTGGTGGCACTGCCCGCCGAGCGCGACCTGCTCACGCTGGACCAAGGCACCACCCAGGCCCGCACCCAGCTGCAGGTAGCCCAGGCGCGCCTGCAACGGGCCGAGGCCCTGCTGGCTGACCGCGCGGGCAGCGTGCGCGCCCGCGATGATGCCCGCGCCGACGTGGCCCTGGCCCAGCGGGCCCTGGCCGATGCCCGGGCCCGACAGGGTGCTCTGAACGGCAACACCGGCGGCGGGCAGAGCCTGCCCATCAAAGCACCGTTGAGCGGGGTAGTGCAGCGCGTCACGGTCGCGCCGGGTTCGCTGGTGACGGCCAACACCGTGCTGCTGGAACTGGCCTCCTTGAACAAGGTGTGGGTGCGGGTACCGCTGTTCGTGGGCGACTTGCGCCGCCTGGGCAAGGACCAGGCAGTGACCGTGCGGCCCCTGAACGGCGGCGCGGCCCGGCAAGCGCGGCCGGTGGAAGCGCCCACCATTGGGGGCACGGCGGGCACGGCCACGGCCGATGTGTTCTACGAGATTGACAACACCGACGAGGCCTTTCGCCCCGGCGAGCGGGTGGCCGTGGACGTGACGCTGGGCAACGCGGCCAGCGGCGCCACAAATGGTATGACGGGTGCGGCTACCAGTACGGCGGCGCTGACTGTGCCTACGGCCGCACTACTCTACGACGCCTCGGGCGGGCAGTGGGTGTACGTGCGCACCAAGCCCTTGCAGTACGTCCGCCAGCGAGTGGAGGTGCAACGGGCAGTGGGGGACCAGGTGGTCATCTCGCGGGGCGTGAAAGCCGGCGCCGAAGTCGTGACCGACGGTGCGGCGGAGTTATTCGGAACCGAATTTGGCGGCAGCCACTAAGCGATGAAGTGGATAATAGAATCGGCGCTGCGACTACGGCTGGTGGTAGTCATCCTGTTTGGCGTATTGCTGGCAGCAGGGCTGCAGGTGGTGCGTAACACCCCGTTGGATGTGTTTCCGGAGTTTGCGCCGCCTTACGTGGAAGTGCAGACCGAAGCCCCCGGCCTGAGCACCGCCGAGGTGGAAGCCCTGGTGAGCGTGCCGCTGGAAAACGCCCTGAACGGCACGCCCGAGGTCAAGAAAATCCGCTCCAAATCGGTGCTGGGCCTCTCGTCGGTGGTGCTGTACTTCCCTCAAGGCACCGACATCAACAACGCCCGGCAGGCGGTGCAGGAGCGGCTGGCACGGGTGGCCCCTACCCTGCCCGGCGTAGCCCGGCCTCCGGTGATGCTTTCACCCTTGTCCTCGACGAGCCGGGTGCTGAAAATTGGGGTGTCGTCAGATAGTCTGACCCAGGTGGAGATGACCACGCTGGCCCGCTGGAGCATCCGCCCCCGCCTGATGGCCGTGCCCGGCGTGGCCAACGTAGCCATCTGGGGGCAGCGCGACCGGCAGTTGCAGGTGCTGGTGAACCCCGAGCAGCTGCGCACCCTGGGTCTGACCTTGGCCGAAGTAGAAAAGGCGGCGGCCGACGCTACCGCGCTGGCCGGCGGCGGTTTTATCGATTCGCCCAACCAGCGCCTGGCCGTGTCGCAAAGCTCGGCCATCCAGTCCGCTGCTGACCTAGCCCAGATGCCCGTCACGTTCCGCAACGGCGTGAGCCTGAAGCTGGGCGAAGTGGCGCAGGTGGTCGAGGGCTTTCCCGCCCCCATCGGCGACGCCGTAATTAACGACGGGGCCGGCCTGCTGCTCATCGTGGAAAAGCAGCCGGGAGCCAACACCCTGGCCGTGACCCAGCAGGTGGAAGCCGCGCTAAATGCCATGCGTCCCGGTTTGAAGGGGCTGGAAATCGACTCGACCATCTTCCGGCCGGCGACCTTTATTGAAATGTCGCTCAGCAACCTGAACAAGTCCCTGCTCATCGGCTGCGTACTGGTGGTGCTGGTGCTGCTGTTTTTTCTGTACGAGTGGCGCACGGCCCTCATCAGTGCGCTGGCGTTGCCCACCTCGCTCATCGCGGCGGCGTTAGCGTTACGCTACTCCGGCAAAACCATCGACACGATGGTGCTGGCCGGCCTCATCATTGCCCTGGGCGAAGTCGTGGACGACGCCATTATCGACGTGGAAAACATCATGCGCCGCCTGCGGCTGAATCACGAGGCCGGCTCGCCTAAAACGGCCTTTGCGGTGGTGTACGAGGCCAGCATGGAGGTACGCTCGGCCGTGATTTACGGCTCGGTTATCGTGGCGCTGGTGCTGCTGCCCATTTTCCTGCTGCCGGGCTTGTCGGGGGCGTTTTTCCAGCCGCTGGCCTTTGCCTACGTGCTGGCCATTCTGGCCTCGCTGTTTGTGGCCCTGACCCTGACGCCGGCCCTGGCCCTGATTCTGCTGCCTAAGGCGGCGGAGAAAAAGTCGAAAGATGCGCCGGTGGTGGCCTGGCTCAAACGGCACTACGCCCGCATCTTGCCCACCCTGCTGGCCCGGCCCAAGCGCGTGGCCTGGTCGCTGACGGCAGCCGCGGTTATCTCCATGCTCACGCTGCCGTTTTTCGGCCAGGAGTTTCTGCCCAACTTCAAGGAGTACGATTTTCTCATGCACTGGGTAGAGAAGCCCGGCACCTCGCTGCAGGCCATGTCGCGCATCACGGTGCGGGCCAGCAAGGAGCTGCGCGCCATTCCCGGCGTGCGCAACTTCGGGGCCCACATCGGCCGGGCGGAAGTAGCCGACGAGGTGGTGGGTCCCAACTTTACCGAATTGTGGATTTCCGTCGACCCCAAGGTGGACTATGAGGCCACCGTGGCCAAAATCCAGACGGTGGTCGACGGCTACCCCGGCCTGTACCGCGACCTATTGACCTACCTGCGCGAGCGCATCAAGGAAGTGCTGACCGGTACCTCGGCCACCATCGTGGTGCGCATCTTCGGCCCCGACCTCGACCAGCTTTACACCAAGGCCAAGGAAGTGGGCAGCAAGCTCGAAGGCGTAGAGGGCGTGGTGGACCTCAAAGTGCAGCAGCAGACGCTCGTGCCCCAGATTCAGGTGAAGATGAAGCCCGAAGCCGCGGCCCGATTCGGTCTGAATCCCGGCACGGTGCTGCAGGCCATCAGCACCGTGGTGAAGGGCCGGAAGGTGGGCGAAATCTACCAGGAGCAAAAGATTTTCGACGTAGCCGTGTGGGGCCAGCCAGCCATGCGCGCCGACTTCGGGGCCGTGCGCGAGCTGCTCATCGGCCTGCCTGGTGGCGGGGCCGTGCCCCTACGCGAGGTGGCCGACGTGCGCATCGTGCCCACGCCCAACGAAATTACCCGCGAGGCCTCGTCGCGCCGCATCGACGTAACGCTCAACGTGCGGGGCCGCGACCTGGGCTCGGTGGCCCGCGACGTGCAGGCGCAGGTGGACGGCGTGGCCTTCGGCGCCGGCTACCACCCCGAAATCCTGGGCGAGTACGCCGAGCGACAGGCCTCGCAGAACCGCATGGCCCTGCTGGTCTGCCTCTCGCTCATCGGTATCTTCCTGGTACTCTACACCGACTTCGGCACCGTGCGCCTGGCCGTACTGGGGATTCTGAGCTTATTCTTCGCCGTGTCGGGCTGTTTGCTGGCGGCGTTTCTCACCGGCGGGGTGCTCTCGCTGGGCTCCATCGTGGGGTTTATTACGGTACTGGGCGTGGCGGCCCGCAACAGCATCATGCTCGTGAGCCACTACCGCCATCTGGAAGTGGAGGAAGGCATGCCATTCGGTAAGGAACTGATTATCCGCGGCTCATTGGAGCGGATATCGCCCATTATCATGACGGCCCTGACCTCAGTGCTGGCCCTGCTGCCCATCATCTTGGCCGGCAACGAGCCGGGCTCTGAAATCGAGCACCCCATGTCGGTGGTTATTCTCGGGGGCGTCATCACCTCCACGGTGCTTAACCTGCTGGGCATGCCCGCGCTGTATTGGGCTTTCGGCCGCAAGGCCGGAGCGGAACCAGCGCGGGCAGAACCAGCCGTCGCCTAGCTCCGATGACTGTCGTCTGCCCCACTACGAACCCAAACCCCTCAATCAGGTTGCGCGTCGCTTGGGCCGGAGCCGGGCTGGTGTTGCTGCTCAGCAGCGGCCTGACTCCACATGGCGCCCTTTCGCCTTCGGTGGCGGTAGACCCCGACGCGGTGCGCACGGTGGCCGCCCGACCCATGGACAAGTCGCTGCTGGTGTACCTCGCCGCCGACGATTACCGGCAGATAGCGGTCTCGTTGACCCGAAAGTTTGGCGAAAAGTTTCGGGCGCGGCGCGACCACCTGCCGGCCGTGGCGCGTGCCCCTGATGAGCTTATCTGCCCAGTCAAGCCCGGTCGCATAAAGCATAAATCGGCCAACCTCGCTTAAGTCGGCCGGAAAATCAACTTCTTCCACAATGTCGCGGTCAGCAGGGGTCATCAGTCACTGCCTACGCCAACCTGTCAACAAACTTAAGTATTCAATGATAAGATTCTTGCGCGTTTGCAGGCATCCCTGCTACCGGCTGCTTCTGTGTTTGACCATCGGCTTGCTTACCTCTAGCTGCGGTTCCAAATCGGACAGCGTAAAACAGGCAGCCGAGACTGCGCCCGTATTCAACGTCCCCGACCTGCTGGGCTTGGATATTGACCGCGTGGAAAGCAAGTTGGGCCGGCCCAAGTGGGACAGCGTAGCCGCGCATGACGCCTCCGAAAGCGTCCGCCTCTTTCGCCGCGATACACTGCTGCTGCGGGTCGGCTACAGCGCGCGCACCCGAAGAGTGTACAGCTATCTGATTCAATCCGCGCACGCACAAACCCATGATTATCGGCCCCTGCTGCGCCTGGCGAACCTTACCGGCAACGAGCCCGTGCTGGTGGTGGTGCCCGTGCCGTCAAAGAACAATTCTGCCGAATACACCGGAGTTAAAGTGTTTGTAAAAGACGCCGGGAGCCGGTAATGCGGCAGCAGCATACTAGGGGGAAATAGCCGACTACTTCGGGGACAGCGCAATTGATTTGGCAAACGCCTGGGGTAGCGGCACTTTATTTCATAGTCTTTAACTGACTATTTCTTTGCTCATGCAGCCCGACTCCCGCGCCTTTCTTGAAATACGTGCCCACACCGAAACGCACCTGACCAGCTCGGCCATGCTGCAGGACATCGTCATCGGTCTGTCGGATGGCCTGACGGTGCCCTTCGCCCTGGCGGCGGGCCTAAGCGGGGCCGTGGCCTCGTCCAGCCTCGTCATCACGGCGGGCCTGGCCGAAGTGGTGGCCGGCTCCATTGCCATGGGCCTGGGCGGCTACCTGGCCGGCCGCACCGAGGTGGAGCACTAAGCCGCCGAACTGCGGCGCGAGCACCAGGAAGTACGGGAAGTGCCCGAGGTGGAGCGCTGCGAAGTTAAGGAGCTGCTGGCTGAAATGGGCCTGAGCCCCTCCACCCAGGAAGTGGCCATGCAGGAGTTGACAGCTGACCCTGAACAGTGGGTGAAGTTCATGATGAAGTACGAACTGGGCTTGGAAGCGCCCAATCCCCGCCAGGCTCCCAAAAGCGCCGTGACCATCGCCGGGGCCTACGCCGTGGGCGGCCTCATTCCGCTCAGTGCCTATTTCCTCACCAGCACGCCCTGGCAGGGCCTGCTTTGGTCGGCCCTTATTACGCTGGTTTGCCTGCTCATCTTCGGCTACTTCAAGAGCCGCATCACCGGCCAGCCGCCGGTGTGGGGGGCCCTCAAGATGGCCAGCACCGGGGCCGCCGCGGCCGGGGCCGCATTTTACGTTGCCCGTCTCTTTGGGAGGTAAGGCGATCCAATACTACCCCCGCCTGAACGCGCCGGCAGCCCGGCGCTTCAGCTTTCCTTCAGATTTACGGACTTATTTCGCCTTCACTATCCCATCAGGGAAGACCTGCTTTTGCCCATTTACCATGAAACTGCTGCTGATTGAAGACGAGGTCTACCTGCGCAATACGCTCGTAGACTACCTGCGGCAGGCGGGATACGTCTGCGAGGTCGCCGGGGACTACCAGCAGGCGCTGGAGAAAATCAAGCTATATCAGTACGATTGTGTGGTGCTAGACTTAACCCTGCCCGACGGCAACGGCTTGAATATTCTTCGCGAACTGAAGGCCGACAGCTCCCGGGCCGGCGTGCTGATTATTTCGGCCCGTGATGCCCTTGATGACCGGCTGACGGGCCTGGACCTGGGCGCCGATGACTACCTGACCAAGCCCTTTCACCTGGCTGAGCTGAACGCGCGGCTCCGGGCCATTATCCGGCGGCGCCAGTTCCAGGGCAGCCACCACATTGCTTTCCGCGACCTGCTGGTGTGGCCCGAGCAAGCCGAGGTGTTTGTGCGGGACCAGCCGCTGGTACTCACCCGTAAGGAATACGATCTGTTGCTGTTTCTGCTCGCCAACCCTAACCGGGTGCTGACCAAAGAATCCATTGCCGAGCACCTATGCGGCGATGCCGTGGACAGTGCTGACTCGTTTGACTTTATTTATACCCACCTGAAAAACCTGCGCAAGAAGCTCCAGGAAAAAGGGGCCGACAACTACATCCGTACCATGTACGGCGTGGGCTATAAACTCAGCACCGAGTGAAGCTGCTCACCAAAACCAACCGCTACTACCTGCTGCTGACCACGGTGCTGTTCATTGTGGCCAGTGCGGTACTCTACTACGGGCTATTCGGCGCCTTGCAGCACGAGGTGGAAGAGCAGTTGTTCAATCGCCGCGTATATTTGGAGCAGCGGGTGCAGAATGGTGTGGGCCTGCCCACCTCCCCCTTTGAGTACCAGATGGCAGTCAGCCACCGACCCCAGCGCATCGGCTACAGCGACACGCTGCTGCTCGACCCACAGGAGCAGGAAATGGTGCCGCACCGCCAGCTTACGTTTCCGTTACGGGTGCGGCAAGAGCTGGTTTGGGTAACGTTGCGCAAGTCACTGGTGGAAACCGAGGACGTACTGGCCGTGGTACTGGGCGTGATGGTGGGCGTGCTGGGGCTACTGCTGCTGGGCGTTATTCTGATTAACCGCTGGCTGGGGCAGTGGCTGTGGAGCCCGTTCCGCAATACGCTACGGGTGCTGCGCGGCTACGGCGTGCAGCAGGACCAGGTGCTGACGTTTCCGCCGACCAACACCGAAGAGTTTGCCGAGCTAAACCAGGCCCTGACCCTGATGAGCCAGCGGCTGGTAGCCGACTACGAGGCCGTGCGGGAGTTTACGGCTAATGCCGCCCACGAGACCCAGACCCCCCTGGCCATTATGCAAGCCAAGCTGGAGCAGATGCTGCAGCTGCCGGAACTGGTAAACCCGGAGCTGGCTACGCTGGTGTCGGAGCTGTACGGGGCCACGCTGCGGCTCTCGCGCTTGCACCAGGCCCTCACGCTACTCAGTAAAATCGAGAACCGTCAGTTCGCAGACACCTCTGCGCAACGCCTGGACCGGCTGCTGGAAGAAAAAGTGCTTCAGTTTGAGTCGCTGGCCGATGTACGGCACGTGACGCTACGCACCCACCTCAGCGGCGTGCCAGCCTTGCAGATGCACGCCGGCCTGACCGATTCGCTGGTACACAATCTGCTGCAGAACGCCATTAAGCACAATCACCGCGGGGGCACTATTGATGTGACGCTGACTCCAGCGTACCTGGAAGTGAGCAACACGGGCCCAACGGTGACCGGCGACCCAGCCCGCTTTTTCGAGCGGTTCCGCAAGCACCAAGCTGCTTCCGATTCGCCGGGCCTGGGCTTGTCGATTGTGCAGCAAATCTGCCAGTACTATGGCTTTACCGTGCGCTACCGCTTCGAGCCGACTACCAGCCTGCATACCTTGCGGGTGGACTTCGCACCCAAAAAGGCAGCTTCCACTCCGGATACTCAAGTGTCAGCGGGCTAAGCCAGCGTCAGTTCTGAGGCCGCACGTCAGAATTACTTCAGATTCGATTTATAGACTGCGGGCCAAACCACTCCAGGCTTGGCTTTTCCTCCCTGTATGCTCTCACGGCTCCGCCCACACATTTTACTCTTCCTGTTTGGCCTTGGAGCATTAGCCGCTCTGACCGGATGCGAGTCGGGCAGTGGCCAGCCTATCACGGTGCCAGCAGCAGCGCAAAACGCTTTGCGCCAGAAATTCGGCACGCACCTGGAGCAGCTGCGCTGGCACCCGGACTCAAACCGGCTACACGCCTCTTTTATCTGGAAGACCATCCCCGTAGACGTATGGTTGACCGCGGCCGGCCAGGTGCAGGAAACTCAGCTGGCGATGCTTGGGGAAGACATACCGCCCGGGTTGCAGGATTCGCTGCAGCGCTACTACCGCTCCTACCAGCGCCGGGCGATGCACTTGGTTGAAACGCCGGCCGGCTTCCACTACAACTTGCTGCTCGCCGCGCCCGGTGGCCCCGCGATGCGCTTCCGCTTCCTGGCCGATGGGCACCGGCTCAGCCAACCTGTTAAGGTTTCCAGCTCCCCCCGTTAGGTTATGAGAAAAACAGCTTTTCCCCTTATAAGTGGAGGTGTGCTGGCTTGGTCAGTGGGGGCGGCGCAGGCTCAGCAAACGGCATTAACGCCGGGCTTGCTGGTGCCCGATAGTGCCCACGCTACCTCTTCCGTAATGGTGCAGCGGGTCCGGCCCGCTACCTGGGTCGTACTGCGGGGGCTGGTAGTGCCGGCGGCTTTAATAGCAGCCGGGGCCCTCACGACAGAGCATGTCGAGGTAATCAATTCCGATGAAGCGGTGCGGGAGGAAAGCCGGGAACACCTGCGCTGGGTGCGTACCAACCTCGACGACCAGCTTCGCCACGCGCCCGCCTACACCACGCTGGGCCTGAGTTTGCTGGGGGTGAAGGGCGAGCATAACTCGCTCAACCAGGCCGTGTTATTTGCTCTCACCTACACGCTTAATAACACGATTACCAGCAACCTTAAGCGCATCACCCGCGTGGAGCGCCCCCAGGGCAACAGCTTCGAGTCGTTTCCGAGCCAGCACACCAGCGCGGCGTTTTCGGCGGCCCGGTTTCTGGACAAAGAGTACGGTGCCCAGAGCATCTGGTACCGGGTGGGCGGCTACACTGTGGCCACGGGCGTGGCCGGGCTGCGCGTGGCCAAGGATAACCACTGGCTCTCCGACGTGGTGGCCGGGGCCGGGGTAGGCATGCTGTCCACGGAAATAGTGTACCGGGTGTACCCGCTGCTGCAGCGCGCCACTCGCCGCGTCATCGGCCCAACCAGCCGGTTTGGCCACCACGCCGTGCTGCTGCCCAGCTACGCCAATGGGGCCACGGGGGCGACCTTGGTGATGGTGTTATAATTTTTACGGACAGCGTCGGATTCCAGAATATCGACAGAATCAGGGGGTAGTTTTGGCCATAGATCTTTCAAAACCTCCCCATGAAACACTATCTTGTGTTGGCCGCCTTCGCTCTGGCGCTGGCCGCCCCCGCCCAGGCGCAGCAGCTGAAGGCGACCCAGGTTCCCGCGGCAGTCGTTGCGGCGTTTAAGCAGAAGTTCCCCCAGGTCAAAGAAGTGAAATGGGAAAAGGAAGGTGACAAGTACGAAGCCGGCTTTGAGCAGGGCAACGTGGAAATGTCGGCCTTGCTGAGTGCCAGCGGTGAGCTGCTGGAAACTGAATCGGAAATGGCGCCGTCGCAGCTGCCAGCTGCCGTGCGGGCCAAGCTAGCCAGCTCTTACAAAAGCTATAAAGTCACGGAAGCCGCCAAAATCGTGTCGGCCAGTACGGGGGCTACCACCTACGAGGCCGAGGTGCTGAAAAGCGGCAAGAAGATGGACCTCCTCTTCGACGCCAACGGCCAGGAAGTAAAAAAATAACGTGATTGAAGCCCAAAAATAGTTGGCTTCCATGATAACTTGAGGCCCAGTTCGTCCCTGAAGCAAACGCCTGCTCCGACATCTGATCCCACACGTATTGCAGCACCCATACCAGGAATGCCTGGTTCTAATTCAAGCTGTCAGCATCTGCTGACAGCTTGTTTTTGTTATCTACCTGTCGTTTTTCGCCTTGTTCCCTTTAGCCCGGTCTTATAAATTAGTCTGCTACGCTGTATTTTAGCCTACTAACTGCTTTAACCGTGAAAAAAATCTGTTGCGCTATTACCCTTTCGGCTACGGGGAGTTTTATTGATAACTGGGAAGCTATTGGGCAGGCTGCTGCTGACCAAAGCGAGCGCCCACCAAGCCACCATCAGTTCATTCACGACCATTCGCACTAGTGGTGTAACATGAAAGCTGCTTTGTCCAGACCTCCCAGGCAGCGGAGCAGTTCACTTCGGAGCTTGTTTTCAGCGCGTAGCGCCAGCGTGCTCACAAGTCCATCTAGTAAGTCGAGAATATCGTCCGTTGCCGTCCGTTCCAAGGCGTGCATAAACACAAGCAATGTCGCCAAACACCGGTCCTCGAGCATCCGGCTTACTCTCTGAGCCCATGATACCTGCGCGTGGCGCACCATGCGTGTCACTCGATCTTCCGGTAAGTCACGTACCAAAATGTCTCCCACGCCTACGGCCCGCAATTGTTCCAGCCGCCAAAAGGCTCCTGCCAGGGCTGGAGCCGACACGCGGGTAGGAGGCGTACGGAGGACTTGCATCGGCGTAAATCGCTCTCCAGGCAACAGAATCAATACATCTTCCAGTGCGGCGCACTGCAGCGTTAAAAGCCGGGCAGCAAGTTGCCGATACACCGTGCGGCTAGTACACTCCCGTACCAGGACAGTCAAGCGGGCCAGCATCGTAGCGCCCGGCTGTACCACGCGGGGCGTTACTAGGTGAGCAGTAGCCAAATTAAATAAAATGCTGTGACGTACCGGGCTGGTTGTCACCTGCGCATACAGCCAGTGGGTAGGGCGAAATGCCTGCTTCGCTTCAATGAGTATGTAACCGAGTTACACCAGCAGTTTGGCCTGCTGATCGTCCCTAGTACTTATACGTTTGCGATGTTCTTCTATTTCGGGCGGTGCAGCACCCAACTGCGCGGGTAGGGTGTCCACGACAACCGTTGGCAAATCGAGTGGGTCGGGTGGAAAGGTAACCAGAAACCGAAGAGTACAGAGTTGCACCACGCAGCCCAGCCGATTACATGGCCGGCGCCGCTGGGCCACGAACGCCAAATCAGCGAACCTCAGGTAAAAGAAGCGGGCTATTTGCTCAGGGCCAGGAGCCACGTAGTAGCATCTGTAGCGGGCGGCTTGCTCGTCACTGAGAAATTCTACGGGCATGCAACAGCTTGTTAAGCAGAGAAAGTACTGATATCATGCTGAATGGGCCATTGCACGTCAGTGAAGAGCAATAGAACTGAATAAAACGCACCGAGTTGCTCCAAGATAAGCCTCCCTTAACTAGGTGGCAATCGGCTATCACAAACTGATATAAAAAACCAGTTCGTAGATAAGCGAGTATGTAAGCTTGCCTAAAAAAATATTTAGGTTTGTCTAAAATACACGTATGCTCTCCTTCTACTGCCTGGTATTCTGTTCACTGCCTGTAGCCTTGTCAGCGCAGAGCCAAGGGGTCGCGCCGGATTCCTTGAATCGTCGCCCCCCCCAGTACTCGCTCTTGCGGCCGGTGCCCCGGGCCCGGCTGCGGCCAATGAGTACGGACCGGCCCGACGCGACGGAAAGCGCCTACTTGGTGGACGCGGGGCATTTTCAGGTGGAAACCGACGTGCTGCGGCTGGGGCGGCAGCGGTTTGGCAAGCAGGACACGCACCAGGAGCTGGGGCTGAACCATGCCAATCTGAAACTAGGTTTGACGCGCACGATGGATGTGCAGCTGGTGGTGGAATCGTACACGGCGCAGACGGAGCGGGGCGAGCATCCGGGGGCACGGGCCGGCTTTGGGGACCTGACGCTGCGGGTGAAGCGCAACCTGTGGGGTAACGACGGGGGCCGCACGGCGCTGGCGCTGATGCCCTTCGTAAAGCTGCCGACGGGTCGGCGCACTGGCAACCACAATTGGGAAGGCGGCGTGGTGGCACCGTTTGCCTGCCAATTACCCCACGATTGGAGCCTGGGCAGCCAGTTGCAAGCTACCTGGGTGCGCGACGAAGCCACGGCGCGTCACTGCCTGGAACTGGCCCCGACCCTGACCGTGGGCCACGACCTGTACAAAACGCTGGGTGGGTTTGTAGAAGTGGCCGGGGCCTGGGACTGGCGGGAAAGAGGCTGGGCCGCGACGCTCAACGGCGGGCCCATCTGGCGGGTGACGGATAACGTGCAGTTGGATGTGGGCCTGAACTACCCGCTGACGAAAGACACAGAAACAACGTACTTTCTGGGGGTAAGTTTTCGGCGTTAGGACGCGGGAATAATGCGTGATTTTGCGTGGACAGCTGCTGGGGTCAGAGAAATTAACACTGAATGCATTCTGTTTGCTGCCGCTGCCCCTGACGTCAGTTCGCTCAGCGAACTCAACACCTGTATACTGCCGGTTACGAAGATTTTAGCCTAGTGGTGTGCCCGGCGAAAAACTGGTTGCTTCAGCTTATTTTATAACCAGCGATTAGGGTCGAAGCCAGCCTCATGCCGTGTTTTTCAGGTCTATTTCCCCAACCTAAACCCATCATGCTGATCTGCTACGCCTGTTAATTACCTGGTAGAGGAATCTATTTGGCGACGAGTACGTATGTTTGCAGCGTTTGCCCCTTTCTGCTATGCGTTTTTTCGCGGTCTTTTTTGCGCTCTACCTGCTGTTGCTGGCCTGTCTGCCCTGTGCTGACGGGGCGGTGAACCCGCCGGAGCCGGCGCGTGCCCGCATTACGGCGCAGACCAATGCCGCCGCGCATCACCAGCAGGATTGGTGTACTCCCCTGTGCCAGTGCCACTGCTGCGCTGGTACCTCCTTGCCTGCCGCTACGGCCGTGGTTCTTCCGGCCACCCACCCGGTAGGCGATGCTGCCCGGCCGTTTGCAACGTTGACGAGCCCGGCCCCGCAGCCGCGGGCCTTTGCCGTCTGGCAGCCTCCGCAAGCCTAGTTTCCTGTTTTTTCGGTTCCGTCCGCGGGACCGGGCACGCTGCCGTGCCCGGTCCCGTCGGCGCATACGCACCTTGCTGTGCGCTGTCGAACCCTGCCGTCGTCGAGCCCCGCGGGCTCCGACCGCCCTTTTCTCAGGATTTCTAGTCTTACCCCTCAGCCAGTATGTTCGACCGGCTCATTCACTTTTCCATTCACAACAAGCTCATCATCGGGCTGCTGACCCTGGCTTTGATTGCCTGGGGCAGCTACTCGCTAAGTCGGCTGCCCATTGACGCGGTGCCCGACATTACCAACAACCAGGTTGTGGTCTACACGGTGGCACCCTCGCTATCGGCCGGCGACATCGAGCGGCTGGTGTCCTTTCCCATCGAGCAGAGCGTGGCCACGATTCCGGGGCGCGAAGAAGTACGCTCCTTTTCCCGCTTCGGCCTCTCGGTCGTGACCATCGTCCTGGAAGACGGCATCGACATCTACTGGGCCCGCCAGCAGGTGGCCGAGCGCCTGCGCGAGGCCGAAAGCCAGATTCCGGCCGGCGTGGGCCGGCCGGAACTAGCCCCGGTCAGCACCGGCCTGGGCGAAATCTACCAGTACCTGGTACGGGCCAAGCCCGGCTACGAGAAAAAATACACGGCGCGGGAGCTGCGCACGATTCAGGACTGGATTGTGCGCCGCCAGCTGCTGGGCACGCCCGGCGTGGCCGACGTCAGCTCTTTCGGGGGCCAGCTCAAGCAGTACGAGGTGGCCCTGGACCCGGAGCGGCTCCGTTCCCTGAACGTGACCGTGGACCAGGTGTACCAGGCCGTCAGCCGCAACAACCAGAACACGGGCGGAGCCTACCTGGATCAAAACCCGACGGCCTACTTCATCCGCACCGAGGGCCTGGCCCAAAACGCCCAGGACATCGGCAACATCGTGGTGCGCTCTACCAGCACCGGCTTGCCGGTGCTGGTGCGCGACGTGGCCGAGGTGCGCCTGGGCTCGGCCGTGCGCTACGGGGCCATGACCCGTAACGCGGAGGGCGAGGTCACCGGCGGCATCGTGCTCATGCTCAAAGGCGCCAACGCCAACGAGGTTATCAAGGCCGTCAAGGAGCGCATGGAAACCGTGCGCAAGTCCCTGCCGGAAGGCGTGACCGTGGACGTGTACCTGGACCGCTCGGAACTGGTGGGCCGGGCCATTCATACGGTAACCAAAAACCTGATTGAGGGAGCGCTCATCGTGATTTTTGTGCTGGTGCTGTTCCTAGGCAACCTGCGCGCGGGGCTGGTGGTGGCCTCGGTGATTCCGCTGGCCATGCTCTTTGCCATCAGCCTGATGCGCGTGTTCGGCGTGTCGGGTAACCTGCTCTCGCTCGGGGCTATTGATTTCGGACTGGTAGTGGATGGGGCGGTGATTATCGTGGAGGCCATCGTGCACCGCCTGCACACCCACTCGGGAATTGCCGCCCACCCCGACGGGGCCCACGGCAAGCTAACCCAGGACCAGATGAACGAGGCCACCTACGAGGCAGCCTCCAAAATCCGCGCCTCAGCCGCGTTCGGGGAAATCATCATCCTCATCGTGTACCTGCCCCTGCTGGCCCTGGCCGGCATTGAGGGCAAGATGTTTAAGCCCATGGCCGAGACGGTGGCCTTCGCCATTATCGGCGCTTTCATTCTCTCGCTCACCTACGTGCCCATGATGGCGGCACTGGGGTTGAGCCGCAACACGGAGCACAAGCGCAACTTCTCGGACCGCATGATGAGCTGGCTGGAGGCCCGCTACCGGCCCCTGCTGGAATGGGGTCTGCGCCGCAAAGCCCTGGTGCTGGCTTCGGCCGTGGGGCTGTTCGTCGGGGCCTTGCTCGTGTTCCGCACTCTGGGCGGGGAGTTTATCCCCCAGCTTTCGGAAGGCGACTTCGCCATTGAGATGCGCGTGCTCACGGGCTCGTCGCTAAGCTACACCATCGAAAAAAGCCAGCAGGCCGGGGCCATCCTGAAACAGCAGTTTCCGGAGGTCAAGGAAGTGGTGGCCAAAATTGGCGCGGCCGAAATTCCCACCGACCCCATGCCGGTGGAAGCTGGGGACGTGATGGTAATTCTGGAAAAGGACCAGAGCAAGTGGACTTCGGCCAAGTCCCGCGAGGAGCTGGCCGAGAAAATGGCCCACGCCCTGAGCGTAATTCCGGGCGTCACCTTCGGGTTCCAGCAGCCCATTCAGATGCGCTTCAACGAGCTCATCAGCGGGGCCAAGCAGGACGTGGTGATGAAAATCTACGGCGAAGACCTGCAGCAGCTGGCCGACTACGCCCAGCGGGCCGCGGCCCAGGTGCGGCAGGTGCAGGGAGCCGAAGATGTGTACGTGGAGCAGGTGACGGGCCTGCCCCAGATTGTGGTCCAGCTGGACCGCAACAAGCTGGCCCAGTTCGGTCTGAACGTCGAGGACGTGAACCGCACGGTGCAGACTGCCTTTGCCGGCCAGGCCGCCGGGCAGATATTTGAGCAGGAGCGCCGCTTTGATTTGGTGCTGCGCCTGCGCCCGGACCTGCGCCAGGACATCAACGCCGTGCGCCAGCTCTTCATTGCCACCCCGCGGGGCGAGCAGGTGCCGCTGGAGCAGGTGGCCACCGTGGCCCTGCAGGAGGGTCCGAACCAGGTGCAGCGCGACGACGCCAAGCGCCGCATTACGGTGGCCTTCAACGTGCGCGGGCGCGACGTGGAAAGTGTGGTGGAAGAGCTGCAGGGCAAAGTGGACCAGCGCCTGAAGTTCGCCCCCGGCTACTACGCCACCTACGGCGGGCAGTTCGAGAACCTGCGCGAGGCCTCGCAGCGCCTGAGCGTGGCCGTGCCGGTGGCCCTGACCCTGATTTTTGTGCTGCTCTTCTTCACCTTCGGCTCCCTGAAGCAGTCCGTGCTGATTTTCACGGCCATCCCCTTATCGGCCATTGGCGGGGTGGCGGCTCTGTGGCTGCGGGGCATGCCGTTCAGCATCTCAGCGGGCGTGGGCTTTATTGCCCTGTTCGGCGTGGCCGTGCTCAACGGCATCGTGCTCATCGGCTATTTCAACCAGCTCAAGGACGAGGGCTGGGCCAACCTGCACGAGCGAATTCTGGAAGGCACACAGGTACGCCTGCGGCCGGTGCTGATGACGGCTACGGTGGCCTCGCTGGGCTTTTTGCCGATGGCCCTGAGCACCTCGGCCGGGGCCGAGGTGCAGCGCCCCCTGGCCACGGTCGTCATCGGCGGGCTGGTCACGGCCACGCTGCTGACGCTGCTGGTGCTGCCGGTGCTCTACGCCCTGTCGGAACGCACCCCGGCAGCCGGGCCGGACCAGCAGCCCGAGGATCCAACCCACCACGGCACCCGGTCGGCACCCCTGCTGGCCGGCGGCGCAGCCGTGCTGTTGCTGACACTGCTGGTGCCCGGCACCGGCCGGGCCCAGCAAGTGCAGCTGACGGCCGGTGGCACGCCCTTCACGGCCCAGCAGGCCGTGACCCAGGCCTTGCAGGCCAACACCACGGTAACGGCTGCCCAGCGCAGTTTGGAGGCCCAGCAGGCCCTGCGGCGCACCGCTACCGACGTGGGCCGCACCACCGTGGGCGTTACCTACGGGCAGTACAATTCCTACCGCAAGGACAACCAATTCAACGTCAGCCAGAGCTTTTCGCTGCCGCGGGTGTACCGCAGCCAGCGCCAATTGCTGGAGGCGCAGGTCGGCGGGCAGCAGCTCACGCTGGCCCAGGTGCAGGCCGAGCTGCGGCGGCAGGTGCGCCTGAATTATGAGCAGGCCGTGTACGCCCGCCACCGGGTGCAGGTGCTGCGCGGGCAGGACAGCCTCTACAGCGAGTTTTTGCGGGCCGCCCAGCTGCGCTTTAAAACCGGGGAAGTAGCCCGCCTGGAGCCGGCCACCGCCCTGGTGCAGCAAGGCGAAACCCGCGCCCTGATTGCCCAGGCCCGCACCGGCTACCAGGTGGCCCAGCGCCAGCTGCAAGCCCTGCTGCAACAAAGCCAGGCGGTGGGCGTGGCCGACAGCCTGCTTCGCCCGCTGGAACCCGTGGTGCTGCCCGCCACCGGTGACACGGCGCGCCTGACCCAGAACCCGGAGCTGCAAGTGCAGCGCCAACTCATCGCCCAGCGCCAGGCGGCCACCCGCACCGAGCAGGCCCTGGGACTACCCAACGTGACGCTGGGCTACTTCAACCAGTCGCTGATTGGCCCCCAGACCATGGGCGGCGTGGGCGGCGCGGAGCGGTACTACGCCGGGTCGGACCGCTTCCAGGGCGTGCAGGCTTCGGTGGGCATTCCCCTCCTGCGCGGGCCGCAGAAGGGTCGGGTGCAGGCCGCCCGCCTGCAGGAGCAGGTGGCCGACGCCGGCTACCAGCGCCTGCGGGCCGAGCTCTCGGGCCGGCTGGACGAGCTAGTGGCCCGGCACGCCGAGCAGCAGCAGCGCCTGGCTTTCTACCAGCAGACGGCCCTGCCCCAGGCCGACGTCATCGTGCGCCTGAGCACGCGGGCCTTCAAGGCCGGTGAAACCGGCTACGCCGAATACCTGCTCAACCTGGAGCGGGCCCTGACCCTGCGCACCACCTACCTGGACGTGCTGCTGGAACACAACCAGACCGTCATCGAGCTGGACTACCTGCTGGGCAGCACCCCCCAGTAATCATCCCTGACTTTTCTTGCCTCCCCCTTTCATGACAAAATACGCATTGCTGGCCCTGCTGGGCCTGACGCTGGCCGGTTGCGGTCAGGAGAAAACGGATACGGCGGCACCGGAAGCGGCCGGGGCCACCACGGAAACATCGGCCGCGGGCGGCGAAGCCGCCGCCGAAGAAAACGCTACCGAAACCACCCTGTCGGCTGCCGAGCAGCGGGCGGCCGGCATCCGGCTGGGCCGGGTGGAAGACCGGGTGCTCAGCGGCACGCTCAAAGTCAACGGCACGCTCGACGCGCCCCCGGAAAACGCGGTGGCCGTCAGCGCCCTGCTCGGGGGCATCGTGGAGCGGACGACCCTGCTACAGGGCAGCCGCGTGCAGGCCGGGCAGGTGCTGGCGACGGTGCGCAACCCCGAGTTTGTGCAGCTCCAGCAGGATTACCTGGAAACCAGCAGCCAGCTGGAGTTTGCCCGCGCCGAGTACGAGCGCCAGCAGGAGCTCTACCGCCAGGAAGTAGCCCCGCAGAAAAATTTCCAAAGGGCCCGTGCCGAATACCGAGCCATGCAGACCCAGGTGGCGGCGCAAGCCGCCCGCCTGCGCCTGGCGGGCCTGCCGGTGGGCGGCAAGATTACCACGACGGCCCCGGTGCGGGCCCCGCGCGGCGGCTTCCTGAAAACCGTGAATGCCAGCGCCGGGCAAAGCGTGACCTCGACCGACGTGCTGTTTGAAATCGTGGACCCGGCCCACCTGGACGTGGTGCTCACTGTGTTCGAGAAGGACGTGCCGCAGGTGCGCGTGGGCCAGACCGTGCGCTACACCCTGGCCAATGATTCGGCCGGGGCCGAGCACCGGGCGAAGGTGTATGTGATTGGCCGCGCCGTGAGCGAGGACCGCACGGTGCGCGTGTACGCCCACCTGAGCCGGGAAGACGCCAGCCGCCTGCCCGGCACCTACGTGCGGGCCACTATCGAAACCAACTCGGCCACGTTGCCCTCCCTGCCCGACAAGGCCCTGGTGCAGTTTGGGGGAAAGAGCTACGTGTTCGTGGCCGAAGGTCCGGCAGGAAAAAACCAGGAAACGCACTACCGCATGGTGCCCGTGACGGCGGGGGTAAGCGAAAACGGCTACACCGAAGTCCGTCTGCCGCAAGGCACTGCGGCGGCGCAGGTCGTGGTGGAGGGCGCGTACTCGCTGCTGGCCAAGCTCAAAAACGCGGAAGAAGAAGAATAGCCGCGCATTTTCTCCCCTAATCCGGCCGCGTTCCTGTCGCGGCTCTTCGCCCTGCCCATGTTCCATCTGCTCACCGGTTGCCTGCTGTTAAGCCTGCTGCACGCCGCGATTCCCAACCACTGGGCGCCGGTGCTGGCCGTGGCGCGCGCCGAGCGCTGGCCCCTGCGCCGGGCCGTGGGCGTGACGCTGGTAGCCGGCCTGGCCCACGTGCTGAGCACGGTGCTGCTGGGCCTGGGGCTGGGGCTGCTGGGCTGGCGCTTGTCGGCGCAGTTCTCCCACCTGGCCCGCGGGGCGGCCCCGGCCCTGCTCGTGCTCATTGGCGTGCTGTACGCCTTGTCGGGGCCGGGACACGCCCACCCGGACCCGGCCCCGACCCGGCCCCGCGGCCGGGTGGTACTGGGGCTGGCGGCGACCATGTTTCTGGCGCCCTGCCTGGAAATTCAAACGTTTTTTCTGGCCGCCGGCACCCACGGCCCGGCGGCGCTGGCCCTGCTCATGGGGGTGTACCTGCTGGCTTCGGTCTCGGCCATGTGCGCGCTGGTCGCGCTGGCTCACCGGGGGCTGGGTCGCCTGAACCTGGACGGGCTGGCGCACCACGAGCGTCGCCTGACCGGGGCCGTGCTCGTGCTGGTAGGCCTGGCCGGCTTTTTCGTGGACTGGTAGCGGCCGGCTGGCTGCTGTCTTCATTTTTCACCGGATGCATCTTTCCTATGCCTGATCCAACCCCTTCCAATACCGACGAAGAGCTCAACACCGCCAAGCAGGTGCAGCTCGACAACGTGGGCGCCCTGAGCCGGGACCAGCTCACGCCTGAGGCCGCCGCCGCGCCCGAGGGCCACGACGTGCCCGGCCACGACCACGCCACCCACGACCACACGGGCCACCACCATCCCCCCGGCAAACAGGTCGTGGACCTGGCCGGCCAACCGGCCGACGAGCACGCCGGCCACTCCCACGGGGACGGCGACGACCACGACCACGGTCCGGCCGGGGACAACCCCTACCTCTGGCCCGGGGTGAGCCTGGCCCTGCTGCTGGCCGGCATTGCGCTCGACTACTATACGGTGGGCTTTTTTACCGGCTACGTGCGCCTGCTCTGGTACGGGGTGGCCTTCCTGCTGGTGGGCTGGAAAGTCATCCGCTCCGCCGTGCAAAGCATTCCGTCGGGCAACGTGTTCAACGAGTTTCTGCTCATGAGCATCGCCACGCTGGGGGCGTTTGCCATCGGCGAGTACCCGGAAGGGGTGGCCGTGATGCTGTTCTACACAGTCGGCGAATTATTCCAGGACGCGGCCGTGAACCGGGCCAAGCGCAGCATCAAGGCCCTGCTGGAAATCCAGGCCACGGAAGTCACGGTGCTGCGAGGCGGGCAGTCCCTGGTGCTGGATCCCAAACAGGTACAGGTAGGCGATACCATTGAAGTGAAGCCCGGCGAGAAGGTAGCCCTGGATGGGACGCTGACCAAGGGACCGGCTTCCTTCAATACGGCGGCCCTGACGGGGGAATCCGTGCCCCAGACCAAACAAACGGGGGAGCCGGTGCTGGCCGGCATGGTCAACCTGGAAAGCCTGATTCAGGTAGCCGTCACGGCAGGCTACCAGGACACGAAGCTGGCCAAGATCCTGGCCATGGTGCAGGACGCGGTGGGCCGCAAGGCTAAAACCCAGCAGTTCATCACCAAGTTCGCCAAAATCTACACCCCCATCGTAGTGGCGCTGGCCGTGCTGCTGGTGCTGGTGCCCTCCTTCGTGGTAGAGGACTATGTCTTCCGGGACTGGTTGTACCGGGCCCTGGTGTTCCTGGTCATTTCCTGCCCCTGCGCGCTGGTCATCAGCATTCCGCTGGGTTACTTCGGCGGCATCGGCGCGGCCTCCAAAGCGGGCATCCTGTTCAAAGGCTCCAACTTCCTGGATGCCATGCGCGAATTGGATACGGTGGTGATGGACAAAACCGGCACCCTCACGGAGGGGGTGTTTGCCGTGCAGCAGGTGCAGGCGGTGGGACTGGAGAAAGCCCAGCTGCTGCGGCTGCTCGGGGCGCTGGAAACCAAATCGACGCACCCGATTGCCAAAGCCGTCGTGGCCCACGTCGGCGCGGCTACCGCCGGCGTGGCAGTAGAGAACGTGGAGGAAATAGCCGGCCACGGCCTACGGGGCCGGGTGGACGGGCGCGACGTGCTGGCCGGCAACACCAAGTTGCTGCGCAAGTTTAACGTGGCCTACCCGGCCGAAGTAGACCAGGTGGTGGACAGCATCGTGGTGGGGGCCGTGGACGGGCAGTACGCGGGCTACCTGACTGTGGCCGACGCCCCGAAAGAGGACGCGGCCCGCGCCGTGCAGGAGCTGCGCGCCGACGGCATCAGCAAGCTGGTCATGCTCTCGGGCGACAAGGACAGCATCGTGCAGCGCGTCGCCCGGGAGCTGGGCATCGACGAGGCCCACGGCGGCCTGCTGCCCGAGGACAAGGCCCGCTACGTGCAGCAGTACAAAACCGAAGGGCGGAAGCTGGCCTTCGTGGGCGACGGGGTAAACGATGCTCCGGTGGTGGCCCTGGCCGACGTGGGCATTGCCATGGGCGGGCTGGGCTCGGATGCGACCATTGAAACCGCCGACGTGGTTATCCAAACCGACCACCCCAGCAAGATTGCCACCGCCCGGCGCATTGCCCGCGCCACTCACCGCGTGGTGTGGCAGAATATCTGGCTGGCTTTCGTGGTGAAAGGCATCGTGCTGGTGCTGGGCGCGGGCGGCTTGGCGACCATGTGGGAGGCCGTGTTTGCCGACGTGGGCGTGGCCCTGCTGGCTATTTTAAATGCCGTGCGCATTCAGCGCATGGACTATTCCACGCCGGGTACCGGTAACCCGTCGCCTGCTTCTCTCGCTGCCCCACAAGCGCAGCATACCCTGTCAGTGGTTGAGCCCATGCCCCGGGCGCTGCGCCAGGGCCCGCACCACCCTAACGACCAAACGACATGAGCGGGTCCCACGGTATGAGCGGCAGCGCCGCCAGCCGCAACAAGCGGCAACTGACCATTGTCTTCTTTCTAACGCTGACCTACCTGCTGGCGGAAGTAGTGGGCGGGTTCTGGACCGGCAGTCTGGCCCTGCTGGCCGACGCGGGCCACATGCTCACCGACGTGGCCGGCGTGGGGCTGGCCCTGCTGGCCATCCGCTTCGGGGAGAAACCGGCGACGCCGCAGCGCACCTACGGCTACTACCGCTTTGAGATCCTGGCGGCGCTGACCAACGCGGTGGTGCTGATTCTGATTTCGATTTATATTCTCTATGAGGCCTATCTGCGCTTTCGGAACCCGCCCCAGGTGGAAAGTGGGCAGATGCTATGGATCGCAGGTCTCGGACTGGCGGTTAACCTGGCCGGCATGTACTTGCTGCGGCAGGGCAAAGACGAGAGTCTGAACATGAAGGGAGCGTACTTCGAAGTGCTCAGCGACATGCTGACGTCTATCGGGGTAATTGCCGCCGGTATCATTATGCTCACCACCGGCTGGTACTACGCCGACCCGCTGCTCTCGGCCGGCATTGGCCTGTTCATCCTGCCCCGCACCTGGGCCCTGCTCAAGGAGTCGGTGAACGTGCTGCTGGAAGGTACCCCGGCCGATATCAACCTGGAGGAGCTGCGCCAGGGCCTGCTGCAAGTGCCGGGCGTGGCGGCCGTACACGACCTGCACGCCTGGGTGCTGACCTCCGGCGTCAATGCCCTGAGTGCCCACGTCGTGCTGGCCGAGGCCGCCGGGCACGAGGAAGTACTGACCCGCGCCCAGGCGTACGTCACGGGCAAGCATTCCATCCAGCACGCGACCATTCAAGTGGAGCGCGGCGACGTTGCCCGGCACGAAACCCACCTCTAACCTGACTAGCTTCTTCGTTTCTCTCATGACCTCCTACGACGTTCTCATTATCGGCTCCGGCCCCGGCGGCTATATCGCGGCCGTACGCTGCGGGCAGCTGGGCCTGAAAACGGCCATCATCGAAAAGTACCCCACCCTGGGCGGCACCTGCCTCAACGTGGGCTGCATCCCCAGCAAGGCGGTACTCGAATCCACCGAGCTCTACCAGAAAGCCACTCACCAGTTCACGGAGCACGGCATTGATGCCGATAACCTGCGTGCCGACCTGCCCCGCATGATGGAGCGCAAGGACCAGGTGGTGAAGAAAGTGTGCGACGGGGTGGTCTTCCTCATGAAGAAAAACAAGGTGGACGTACTCCACGGCGTAGCCTCGTTCGTGGATGCCACCACCGTGCTGGTAGAGCCCAGCGACGGGGGCAGTGGGGAAAAGCAGCTGCTCACGGCCAAAAACATCATCATTGCCACCGGCTCCAAGCCCAGCACCCTGCCCTTCATCACCCTGGATAAGGAGCGTGTCATCACCAGCACCGAGGCGCTGGCCCTGCGCGAGCTGCCCCAGCACCTGATTATTGTGGGCGGCGGGGTTATCGGCCTGGAGCTGGGCTCAGTGTATGCGCGGCTGGGTAGCAAGGTGTCCGTCGTGGAATACACTGACGCCATCATCCCTACCATGGACCGCACCCTGGGCAAGGAGCTGCTACGCTCCCTCAAGAAGCAGGGTCTGGAGTTCTACCTCTCGCACAAGGTGACGGCCGTGGAGCGGACCGGCGACACGGTGAAGCTCACGGCCCAGGGCGGGCCATCGGCCGAGCTGCAGCTGGAAGGCGACTACTGCCTGGTATCAGTGGGCCGCCGGCCCTACACCGACGGGCTGAACCTGGCCGCGGCCGGCGTGGAGCTGGATGAGAAGGGCCGCGTGAAAGTCAACGAGGACCTGCAGACGACGGTGCCGGGCATCTGGGCCATCGGCGACGTGGTGCGCGGGGCCATGCTGGCCCATAAGGCTTCCGATGAAGGCGTGTACGTGGCTGAGCTCATTGCCGGCCAGGCCCCGGAGGTGAACTACCTGCTTATCCCGGGTGTGGTCTATACCTGGCCCGAAGTAGCTGGTGTGGGCTACACCGAGGAGCAGCTCAAGGAGCAGGGCAAAGCCTATAAGGTGGGTTCCTTTCCGTATTCCGCCTCCGGCCGGGCGCTGGCCGGGGCTGACACCGAAGGGTTGGTGAAGGTGCTCACCGACGCGCAGACCGACGAGATTCTGGGCGTGCACATGATCGGGGCCCGCATTGCCGACATCATTGCCGAGGCCGTGGGCATCATGCACTTCCGGGGCGCGGCCGAAGACGTGGGCCTGATGTCGCATGCCCACCCCACCTACGCCGAAGCCTTCAAGGAAGCCTGCCTGAACGCGGCCGGCATCGGGGCCCTCAATATGTAACCCCGTATGCTACTCGCCTTTCTGCTGGCTGTTACGCCGGACGCGCCCCCTTCCTGGAGTCAGGTGCTGCTGTATTCCCTGGTGCCCGCCGCCATCATGGTCGTGGGGGCCGTTGTGGCCGTGCTGCGCCCGCCGGGCGCGGCCATTCGCAGCGCCATTTTGCACTTCGCCGCCGGGGTGGTGTTTTCCGTGGTGGCCGTCGAGCTGCTGCCCGACATCGTGGCCCGTCACCGTCCGCTGGAGGTTGGCCTGGGCTTCGGGGCGGGGGTAGGGCTGATGCTGGCCTTGCGCTCCTGGACCCGCAAAGCGGCGGAAAAGGAGAAAGCCACGCCACTTCCCTACTTCGCCCCAGGCACCATGTGGGCCTCGCAAACCGAAAAAGCCGCGGACCAGCGCCGGGCGCCGCTGCCCATGGGCCTGCTCACGGGCGTGGCCATCGACATCCTCATCGACGGGCTGCTCTTGGGCATCGGCTTTGCGGCCGGGGCCGAGGAAGGCCTATTGCTGGCCATTGCCCTGACCATTGAGGTGCTGTCGCTGGGGCTGGCTACGGCCGTGGAGTTGCAGCAGGAAGGGCAGCCCAAAGCCCGGACCGTGGGCGTCGTGGCTGCTTTGTCGGGGCTGCTGGTCGTCGGGGCCGGGGTCGGTATCACTGTGCTGCAGGGCGCCTCCGACAACGTCATGGAACTGGTGCTCTCCTTCGGCCTGGCCGCGCTGCTGTTCCTGGTAACGGAAGAGCTGCTGACCGAGGCCCACGAGGAGCCGGAGTCGCCCTGGCTAACCTCCGCATTTTTCCTGGGTTTTCTGGTCTTTCTACTTCTGGGCATGCTCGTGTAGCCGGCCACATTTTCTGACCTACTATGGATTCGCACAAGCTTCTCATCGAACTCACCCTGGTGCCGGCCGGCCGGCACATTGCCTTTTCCAAAGAAATGCTGGAAAAGGTGCACGTCTACCGCCGGGTAGGAACAGAGGGAGACGCCTGGCAGCAAGTGGCTACGAATGCCCGCTCTCCCTTTATCGATACGGAATCCTTTCCGGCCGGCACCACCCTGGAGTACCACGTGCAGCACTTCAATCAGCAGGATGTTTACGAGGGGCACAGCAACATCGTGCGCACCACCCTCAGGTAGCTTCAACCCAAACAACCCGACCCAACAACGCGATGCGCTTCACCGACAAAATATGCCTCGTCACCGGCGGCGGCTCCGGCATCGGCCGGGCGGCCTGCCAGCAGCTGGCCGCTGAAGGCGGCACCGTCGTCGTCCTGGACCGCGACGAAACCACGGCCCAGCAGACCGTGGACCTGATTGAAAAAGGCGGCGGTCAGGCCCGGGCCATCCGGGTTGATTTGGGCCTGGTGGCCGAGATAGAAGCGGCCATGGGCACCGTAGTAGCCGCCTACGGCCGGGTGGATGTGCTGGTCAACAACGCGGCCATGATGACATTTAAGCCGATTACCGAGTTGGCGGTCGAAGAGTGGGACCTGGTCATGGCTGTCAATCTGCGGGCAGTTTTTCTGCTCAGCAAACTGTGCCTGCCCCACATGCGGGGCGGAGCCATCGTCAACATCAGCTCCGTGCATGCGCAGGAAACCACGGCCAACGTGATTCCCTACGCGGCCAGCAAAGGCGCGCTGGAGGCCTTCACCCGGGGCATGAGCCAGGAGTATCCGGCTGCCCGCGTGCGCACCAACTGCGTGGCCCCCGGAGCCGTGGACACGCCCATGCTGTGGAACAACCCGAACGTGAAAAGCGGCAAGGAGAAGGTAGAGGGCGAGGTTGGCCACCCCGCAGACATTGCCGGCGCCATCTGCTACCTGGCCTCGGCCGATGCCCACTACATCAACGGCACCACCCTGGTCGTGGACGGCGGCCGGCTCAGCATCTTGTAACCGCCTCCCCGCACACACTTTTCCATTTCCGCTTAAACTTATCCCCAAGCCCATGAGCGCCTTCATGTTTGCCACCGGCATCGAAAACAGCTACCCCACTATCAAACTGCCGGACGGCACGAGGCAGCGGGTGGACGAGCTGGAGAAAACCGGCCATTACGAGCGCTGGCGCGAAGACTTCGCCCTGGTCAAGGAAATGGGCATTGAGTTCCTGCGCTACGGCCCGCCCTACTACCGGGTGCATACCGGCCCCAGCCAGTATGACTGGGCCTTTACCGACGAGACCTTCGGCGCCCTGCGCGAGTTGGGCATCACGCCCCTGGTGGACTTGCTGCATTTCGGGCTGCCCGACTGGCTGGGCAACTTCCAGAACCCGGCCTTCCCGGAGCACTTCGCCGCCTACGCCGGGGCCTTTGCCGCCCGGTTCCCGGACCTGCAGTTCTACACGCCCATCAACGAAATCTTCGTCACCACCATGTTTTCGGCCCAGTACGGCTGGTGGAACGAGTGCCTGGCCAGCGACCAGGCCTTTGTGACGGCCCTCAAGCACGTGTGCCGGGCCAATGTGCTGGCCATGCAGGCCATCCTGGCCGTGCAGCCGGGAGCCACCTTCATTCAAAGCGAGTCGGCCGAGTACTTCCACCCCGAAACGCCCGCCGCGCGGCCCCTGGCCAACTTTCTCAATCAGAAGCGCTTCCTGAGCCTCGATTTAACCTACGGCTACCCCGTGAGCGTGGCCATGTACGAGTTCCTGCTCAAAAACGGCATGACGGATGCCGAGTACCACTGGTTTGACGACCAGAACATCAAGGCCAAGTGCATCATGGGTACGGACTACTACCGCACCAACGAGCGTATGGTGCGCGAGGACGGCAGCACCTACCCGGCCGGGGACGTGTTCGGCTACTACGTCATTGCCAAGCAGTACTACGACCGCTACCGCATGCCGCTGATGCACACCGAAACCAATTTGTGGGAACCCGACGCCGTGAACTGGCTCTGGCGGCAGTGGGCCAACGCCTACCGCCTCAAGCAGGACGGCATTCCCCTGGTGGGCTTCACCTGGTACTCGCTGCTCGACCAAGTGGACTGGGACACGGCCCTGCGCGAAAACAACGGCCGCGTTAACCCGCTGGGCCTCTACGACCTGGACCGCAAGATACGGCCCGTGGGCCGGGCCTACCAGCGCCTGATTGCTCAGTGGAAAGACGTACTCCGGGACGAGAGCTACGGCGTGCACATCAACTATTAGCCCCCTCTTGCCATGCCTGCTTTCTTAGCACCTTTGCGCCGGGTACGCATCCTGTTGCTGGGGGCCGGGGCCCTGCTGCTGGGCTTTTGCGGTCACCCCCGCAACGAGCAGCACGCGGAACCCGCGCGCCCGGCCGTGGCCCCGGCCGACTCGGGCCACGTAGACGCGCCCGTGGAGCACGCCACCGCCACCGGCATTCTGCAGCGGTTGCAGGAGAGCCTGGACGGCCTCTCGCTGAACGGCCGGGCCGACCATGACTTTGCCCACCTGGCGCTGGAATACACCCACGCCGGCCTGGATCTGGCCAACCTGACGGTAGAGCGGAGCGCTTCCGATTCCCTGCGGGCCCTGGCCCGGCGGGTGCGCCCCGGCCAGGAGCATCTGCTCCCCGAATTGGAAGCCATTGTTTCCCGCCAGCATCATCTTCACACCAATCACCGCCTGGATCCGGCCACGCCGTTTGCCCGCGCCACCGCATTGCTACGCCGCGATTTGGCGCACGCTTGCGCGGCACTTCCTGCTTCCAAGGCAGATTCTGCCGCTCAACTGGCGGCCGCATGGCGCGTGTACCAAACGAGCCTCACCCGTTTGGCACAGCTGCAATTGCGTTACGGGCAGGATTTCCGTCTACGAGAAATAGCCCGCTTGCTAAGCCCGCTGGCTGCCAGCCCTGGGCGGAGGCATCCCTAACATACCAAGTGGCCATTGTTTACTCGGACCTATGCCTGTTTTACGCCTGCTTTCCCCCCGGCACCTGCTGGCCCATCTGCGTCACCTCTCGGCCCGGCAGCGCCTGCTCGTAGCCGCCGGCCTGGGCGGCCTGAGCTGGCTGCTGCTGCTGCCGTTTTCCTTGCAGGCGGCCACGCGCCTGGTGGCCGCCTGGGACGTGTTTTGCTCCGGCATTCTGAGTTTGCTGTGGGCCGCCATGTACCGGGCCGACGCGGCCCATATCCGGCGCGTCGCCACCCGGCAGGATCCCGGCCGGACCTGGACCTTCGTGGCCGTGCTGGCCGGCAGCAGTGCCGCGCTGCTGGCCGTGGTGGTGCTGCTTTCGGGGCTGGCTTCCATGCGCGGGCCCGAAGTGAGCTACCATGTGGGGTTGTCCGCCGGGGCAGTGGTCGGGGCCTGGCTGCTGGTGCACACCGTGTTTGCTCTGCGCTACGCCCACGCCTACTTCAGCGAAAACCTCGCGACCGACCCACCGGATACGCTGGGGGGACTGGAGTTTCCCGGGGAGCCCCCCACCTCGTACTGGGACTTTGCCTACTTCGCCTGCATCGTGGGCATGACCGCCCAGACCGCCGACGTGGCCGTGTCCTCGGCCCGTCTGCGGCGGCTGGTGATGCTGCACGGCCTGTTGGCCTTTGCTTTCAATACCAGCATCGTGGCGCTGGCCATCAACCTGCTGGCCGGACTGCTCTGAGGCGGCGGGCCGTCCAGTTCTCCGGCCAGTGGCTTGCTCACGGCCTGATGATCCTTCGTTGTTTTACCCCGCTGTTACCGCATGTATATCCGTAAGCACATTCACTGGCGTGTTATCTGGGCCTATTCCTGGAAAGACGTGCTGATTTTTCTTGGCTACGATACCCTGCTGGCCGTATTGCACGGGCCGCTGCAGGTACGCTGGCTGGACATTCCCTGGCAGCTCATCAGCATCCTCGGCGTGGCCGTCTCCTTTTACGTGGGCTTCAAGAACAGCAGCTCCTATAATCGGTTTTCCGAGGCCCGCCAGCTGTGGGGCGGTATCGTGAACCGCAGCCGCAGCTGGGCGATGCTGGTACTGGGCAATACCGACCCATTGGGGCCGGCCCTGACGCCGGCGCAAGTGGCCGCACAGCAGCGGCTGATCTACCGGCACCTGGCCTGGGTGAATGCCCTGCGCCTGCACCTGCGCCGCCAGCCTGAGCGGTGGGAGGCGGAGGTGGCCCCTTTCCTGGGCCCGGACGAGTCCGTGTACTTGCGGGCAGTAGCCAATCGGCCGGCCCAGTTGTTACTGCGGCAGACCCATGACTTGCGCCAGGCAGCCGGTCTCTACACCGAGTTGCAGCAGCGCACCCTTACCGAAGACCTGCGGGAGCTCACCAATCTGCAGGGTGGCTGCGAGCGCATCAAAAACACACCGTTTCCCCGGCAGTATGCCTTTTCCAGCGCTGCGTTCGTCTGGCTCTTTATTGCCCTGCTGCCCCTAGGCTTGCTGGCCGAGTTCGAGAAGCTGGGCCACGGGCAGTACTGGATGACGATTCCGTTCTCGGTGCTGGTGTCCTGGGTGTTTGTGACCATGGAATTGGTGGGCCACATCAGTGAGGACCCGTTTGAGAATCGCATGAACGACGTGCCCATGACGGCGCTCTGCCGCACCATCGAGATTGACCTGCGCCAGATGCTGGGCGAGCAGCAGGTGCCCGCGCCCGTACAGCCCGTGGAGGATGTACTGCTGTAACCTGACTGGCCGCCTACCCTGCGGGGCGGGGTGGCGGCGGGCCGCAGGTGGACCCTTGTTGAGCGCGGCCTGGCTAAGCGCGGCTCTGCTGCAGCCCTCCCCCGCCGCCGCCCAAGTGCCCCGATCAAAGAACGAGGACGTCCCCAGTCTGGCCGACTCCAGTCGTCACGCCGCTCGGTTGCCGGTGCTGGCCGGCAGCGTGGCGGTGGTCTATCCCGCGGGGCTGTACCTGCTGGGGCGTAGCTGGTACACCGGGGAGCGGGTTCCGCTGCATTGGTTTAACGACTGGCCCGAATGGAAGCAGCTAGACAAAGCCGGCCACTTCTGGACCGCGTTTCACGAAAGCCGCGCCGCGGTTGACCTGCTGGGCTGGGCCGGGGTGGCCGAGCGCCGCTCCCGCTGGTACGGGAGCTTTGTAGGATTTCTGCTGCAAAGCCCGATTGAGCTGCTGGACGGCCGCTCTCCCGCCTACGGCGCCTCGCCCGGCGACCTGGCGGCCAACCTGGCCGGATCGGTGGGCCTGCTGACCCAGCAGCTGGCCTGGGGCCAGGTGCGGCTGATGCCCAAGGTATCGTTTCACCGCAGCCCCTACGCCGCGCAGCGCCCCGACGTGCTGGGGCGTACCCTGCCCGAGCGCTTGCTCAAGGACTACAACGGCCAAACCTACTGGGTGTGTGCCGACGTGGGCGCGTGGCTGCCGGCCGGCAGCCGCTGGCCACGCTGGCTCCAGCCGGCAGTCGGCTATGGGGCCGACCAATTGCTCTACAACGACCCGGCCCGCAACCAGGCGGCCGGACTGCGCGCCTACCGCCAGTACTACCTGTCGGTGGACGTGGACCTGCGTCGGGTGCCCACACGCTCCCAGGTGCTACGGCGCGTGTTCTACGTAGCCAGCCTCGTGCACCTGCCCGCCCCGGCGTTAGAATGGAACGCCCGGCGGGGCTGGCATGGCCATGGCCTCTATTACTAACGCTGTCCGGGCGGCTTCGCGCCCTTTCCGGGTGTTCTCCTACCTCCGGTTTCCCTCCTTATTTACTGGCCGGGGCGCTGCTCATTTTTAGCTCGTATGGCATGAAGACGTATCTGCCCTTTAATCGGTTCATCGGCCTGGCCGGTCTGGCAGCCGCACTGTTGCTGCCCGGCTGTGGCAATCTGGGCTCGCATAGCCTGACCCTCCGCTTGCAGGTTGCCTTCGACAGCACGGCCATCCGGATCCATAACCCCACCCGCGCAACGTACTACCACGCGCAAGTGGAAGTAAATGATGCCTTTGCGGCCGCATTAGGCACCCTTGCCCCGGGCGCCCACCGGCGGCTTTCCTTGGACAGCCTGCGCACCGACCAGGGCCAAGGGTTGTCAAGGGAAGTGCAGCTGGAGCGGCTTACGCTCTACGCCCAGGACAGCGTCGGCAACTATGATGCGCTTATCCTGGATCCCGTTCCTGCCGGCCGATGAAGTCCGGCGTAGGAGTCAGCGTTTTATACCGGGGCAGAACGCCAGAAACTCGTAGCGGTCCAGCAGCACCGCGCGGCAGGGCAGCTACGAGTAAGCGGCCCGCCACGGCCAAACGACCTGTGGCTTTGCGGGGTTCGTGCTCAGCCCCAGCGACGGCAGCTCGTTGCAGACGGCGTCTTTGCTGCTGTGCGCCAGGGGAACTACGCCCGCTCTCATTATGGTTAGGCGGGTATGTGTGCGCATCATACCCCGACTCGAAAACTGCTCCGACTAGGCCTCTACGCGGCGGTCGGCGCCTGGATCCTCTACTCCCAAGCCGGCGGTTTCTAGCCCGGCGCATGGGGCCGTTTTTGGGAATGCGCTACGCAGGAACCGGGTGCACAACGCACCTAGCATAGGCCAACGGTGCCGCTACCTTGTGTATCTTCCGGGGTTGTCCCCTGCACTGTATGCTCCCTGTTCGTCTTTGCTGGCCCGCTGTCGGCGTGGCCGTCTGCCTGCTGACGCCAGCGCCCGTCGCGGGGCAGGTGCTGCATTCCCCTGTTGTGCCTGATTCCGTGGGCCGGCGCCTGGAGGTAGAGCCCCGGCCGTCGCCGCTCCGGCGCGCGGCGCAGTGGGCCGGGCGGCCGGCCACCTGGCGCGTGCTGGTACCAGGGCTGTTGGTGGGGGTCGGCCGCCCGGCCCACCACACGCTGGAGCTCAAGACCGATTGGGCGGTGCGCGAGGAACTCGGTGAGCACGTGCCGGCCGTGCGCACCACCCTGGACGACCAGTTGCGCCACGTGCCGGCCGCCGCGGCCCTGGGGCTCAGCCTGGCCGGCGTGCGGGGCGAGCACAGCACGGTGAACCAGGCGTTGCTGTTTGCCCTGACCTACACCATCAACAATACGCTCACCAGCAACCTCAAGCGCCTGACGCGGGTAGAGCGTCCCTACGGCGGCGGCGATTACAGCTCGTTCCCGAGTCAGCACGCCAGCGCGGCGTATTCGGCCGCCTGGCTGTTGGACCGCGAGTACGGGACGCGCAGCGGCTGGTACCGCGTAGGCGGCTACACCGTGGCCACCAGCGTCGCGGCCCTGCGCCTAATCAACGGCAAGCACTGGCTGTCGGACGTCGTCGCGGGGGCGGGGGTAGGCCTGGCGTCTACAGAGCTGGCGTACTGGGTGTATCCAACGGTCCAACGCCTGCTGCTGCGGGGCTTGCAGGACCGGGCGGGGTGGTGCCTTTCTACCAGGGTGGGGTCACCGGGCTGCTTGCCGTGGTGCGGCTGTAGAATGAAAGGCAGGTACTGTACGCTTAGCGGGAATTTTTGTTCTTGTGCTAGTGCTTCCTAATACACCTTCGGATTAAGTAAACGTAGACTTCGTCCTGTCCGTTTTAGCTAGACCATCTCGCTTTTACTGACATTCTCATTGCCTTATTGTTAAATGGCGGCCTGTCTACCTGAAAGTTATCAGGTGCCAAGCGTTCAAAGTATTGTAGAATACAGGAACACTCCAGCCGCGTTTGTGGCGAAAGTCTCGAGCAAAGTCATAGTGTTTAACATATACCTCAATGCCTGAGTCAGTCACTTTCAGCACTACGAAGCCTGCTTGATTGTTCGTGATTCTAACTTTAGGATAGCTCGTATACGCTAGGTGCTTGCTGCTGGCATTACCCAAAAGCGTAAGTCTGGGCTTTAATGTTTTTAGAAAATCATAGTTCCGCCCAGAATCTCGGCCGTGATGCGGGGCAAAGAGGACATCCACGTTGCTTACTTCAGTCTGATAAGTGGTAAGAATGTAGTCCCAAGCTGCATCGTGCGTGTCGCCAGCGAACAGAATTTTCCAATGCCCTCCCCCTGCTTTAGGAGGGGTGAATAGCAGCACGTAAGAAGACTCATTATAATCCTTCTTGTCGTTCGCTTCTTTAACCAACGCTGCGGTTGGACACAGTATTTTAACGTTATCCTGGTTCCAAAAATCGGCTTGGTGATTGGCTAGCAGGGATAAGCGACGTGTGGCCGAATATCGGCCATGACGTACTTCTTGATAAAATTTCCAGTCTTCCTTGTTGTAGCCTCCGCCAAAGCCGTTCTCGTCACAATATTTATCATTGTCTGTGTCCCACGTATTAGGAATTGAGAACTCCTGGTACAAATCCCGGATACCATCCAAATGGTCCATATCTGGGTGAGTCACGATGAAGCGCCAAATCTGCTTAACACCTAACCCTTTTATATAATCAACGGGGTTATCGGGGCTCAGCTTCTGATAGTAGTTGGTTTTTCCGGATGGGACAGAAGTTCGAGTACGCCGTTCCTCTCTTTCTTTCGAGGCTTTTACTGCTTTTTCTTCTGGTGTATCCACCAGATTATAAGCATTGCTGACATCAATTACTGTAGTTCGACCTGAGTTGTGCTGTATTATATTACAATCGCCCTCAAGCACGTTAAGAAAATGGATAATCTCCATGAAAGGAAAGGGAAGTGAGCTTTGTTTTAAGAAAAAGGTTATTTCAAGTTTTACTAAAGTAGTCTTTTGCTTAGGATGGTAACATTGCACGCTAAGCCCCCCATTCTCTATACAAATACAGTGTATTGCTTGGCTAGCGTTTGACCATCCTTGGTGATGACTCTATACCGGGCTTCGCCAAGGGTTGTCAAATCATATTGCGCGGAGGGGCGCGGAATGATTTCAATTTCGTCCATAATAATACATTTACCCTGGCTGCGTTCCATCAAGTCTCGAAGCAAGCGGTAATTAGGCATCGTAGTTCGCCAACGGGATGAGATACGTCGTAGATCCAGGGGGACCATGACCGCCAAATCCGGGTTGTTCAGTAACTGAATGCCTTTGTCCAATGGAGTGCCGTTGAAGCTTAGATGGTGTGAGACCTTGTAAAAAACGGTACGGCTCAGTAAGTCCGTCACGAAATGTTTAGGATTGGGGCCTGTGCCATTCCATTTCTCAATCAGGTGCCAGCTCTCCCAGTTGGCGTACTCAGCATCACCGGGCAACAGCAGTACGGGGCCACCTGTTCCGATCTCAATGGCCAAGGCCAAACTGGTGTTGTTGATGTGAGAGTCCAGTCGAATGGCCAATGAACCAGCCGTGTATAGCCATTCCTGCTCAATATCCCGCCACTTATTGTCGAAGGCCGCGTAACGGTCAAACAAGTCTCGGGCCTGGCTCAAGTACACTGCGCTCTCGGCGGGTGAGTGATCGAGTTCCGATTGGACGAGTCCCTGAGCCCCCACAGCATACTTATCCGAGAATGGTAGGTCGCCTGGAGAGATATCTCCATCAATAGTAAGAAAGCTGTTCATCGCCAGAATACCTTCCCCTGGAGTGGTGTGGCGAGGGTGCGTATCGCGGCCCTCTTTGCCATCGGCAAAAATATGCGCCTTGTCTAGTGGCGGGCCCAATACATGAAACCGGACGCCAGGCACCTGGGGCATGGGAAGCGAAGCTCCGGGCAGTAGGTAGCGGGTACGCACTTGCTTGTTTTTCAGCAGTTGCTTGATTTTTCGCATCCCGGCCAGGCCCCCCGCAGCAGGCAGCGCTTCGTCTAAATTCACGGCTCCGAGCGTGTCCATCCCATCAAGAAAAGCATCTAGAGCCAACAGTGCCTGCTCATTGGCTTTCAGATTGGTTTGCTCGGCGTGAATGGCACCTCTGTTCGTATGCAGCTGGGTGATGGCATTTCGGAGACCCAGGCGCATTTTTTGTCTTTTCTGGAGCAGGTCTTGGGCCCGTCCTTGTGGGTCATCAGGATCCTCAGTCCACGCAAACCAAGCCTCCCCAATTTCAAGTTGCTCAAACTCCTCTAGGCACTTGTCAAACCCATTGACATGGTCTTGGTGTTCGTGAGTAATGACCAGCAAGTCCAGCTTGCCTTCGACGTAGTCAACTAGGTTTTCGATGTAGGGTAAAAAGTCGGCCCGCGTGCCCATACAACTTCCGCAGTCAATCAGCATGGTGAATTGCAATTCCTCCTGCGCAAAGAATTTGAGCACGAAGCAATCGCCTGTACCCAGACAGTACATGCGCACGTCAACCCGGGTAGTGGGCACGGCTGGCGACATGGATGCCCCTTCTAGAGCAGTAGTGTTTCTATTATGTTCCATGCCGACGGCTAGTGTTGGTGCAAGAAGGCAAACGGCTCGCTCAGGTGCTGCACTTGCTGGCCGAAGTACTGGGTATAGGCATTGTGGTGGTGGTGCTGCCCTTGGCGCGTATAGCGGTACTGCCGCTCAGCCCGGGTTGTGTCGAGCACGGCTATTTCACCTCCCGATTGCTCCCACACCTGCATGTTGAGCAAAGGCCGGTTCACCACGTACTTTAGACTGAGCGTGTCCAGATCCAGAATAAGCGTGCAGCCCCCGCGGAACTCCATCCGCTGCTCCGTGTCGCCCGGATTGGTGCGGATGCCTTCTTTCAAATTGTAATGTCCTACCACTTTACCCTCTCTAAATACAACGCCGCTACGCTGCACCAGGCAAAAAACAACATGGTTAATTTGTAAACCATCTGGTCCGGATCGGCTGACTAGCCGCAGGTTTTGAACTTGAAAAGAGGGGCGTGACGAATAGGTAGTTTGGTGGACGACAGCTGCGTGAAGCGAGTCAGCCAACACAAAGGCTATTCCGGTAAAGCTGGTAAACTCCTTAGAAGTGGCAAATTGCTCACTGATATACTGGTGAATCCCCTCCGTTTCTCCCGTCTCTTCCTTCCGCAGCTTACCAATAAAATTTCGGGTGAAGGCATCTATCTTAGCCCGGTCGTTTTCGTACTTGATTCCTATCGCGTATTCCCGCAGTCGTCCGATGAGTTTCGTCAACACCTTCTGAGAAGCTGAATCTGAATTGTACTCCGCAATAGTTCCTATTCCGGGTAAACGCAGGCTTTCCACGCTCAGCGTCTTGATGCCCTGCGGATAAATGCCCCGTCGACGGAAAGCATCAATAAAAGCCAGCCTGTATTCATACCGGTCGTCCCGTACGGAGTCAACGTCAGCCGTGATGATGGCTCGCAGGTAATCACCGAAAGTGATGTCTACGGGCGGACAATAATCAAGTGCCCGGATGCACATGCCCAGCACATGATTCGCAGCCTTAGCCGCTTCATCCGCTAGGCGGTTGACCAAATCCGGATGCAGTTCGCCCTGGGCTAAGATGCCGCTGCCGCCCGAGGCGATGCGCAACAGGTCCGCGATCCGCACCTTATAAATCGAGGTAAAGGCTTCAAAAACTGCTGCTACCAGGATGCTGCCGCGGGCATGCGGCTCGGTTTGCTGCCGATATTCGTCACTGTTAGGCTCCAAAGGCCGCCACTGCTGGGTATTGGGGTCCTGGCGTCCAATGGCGTCGCGCAAGCTGCCGTAGCCGCCGATAGCCGTACCAAACTGTTGTGCCAATTCACCCAGTAAGTTCTGCGCGGATAAATCACCCCTCGTGCGAGCAATCTGGTGTTTGAGCACCTCCGGAAAAGTAAAGTGCTGAAACAGGGCTACGATGTCCGCGAAAGCTTCGTGAAAAGCTAGCACATCGGGGTTGGTTGGCTCGTTGTAATGCGTGTAGATGCCGTCGAGAATGGCGTGCGTCACCTCGTGGGCGATGATGTCATGGCTCAGACAGGTAAAAACCAGTGAATCGGGCATTTGCTGGGTATCATCCGCAGGGGTGGAGGAAAAGTACCCGAAAAGAATAGCCTTCTTTAAAGGACTGTAGTACGCATTGGCATCTCGCATCGCGTGCGGGTAAATGCGCAGTTGCGCCACATACTCTTCGTACCCGGGGCCATCAAGCGTGCGCCGCGGGGACCACTGAATTTTACGGCCAAGAGCCTTTTCAAAATTTTTAATTGTTGTCATGGCCACCGCGTACACCATTTGCTGGTGAAACTGCGGATTGCTTTCGCTGGGCTCTAACCCGTGTTGAGCGAGCAAGTTCCGGTCGTTTAGATCGACCGGTAAATAGAACCGTCGCACGGTAGGATCGTAGTCCAATACCTCCAGGTACTCACCCACCGGTCCCGGTGTCACAGATTCCCAATCCACCTGATAGGTAAGTCGGTTTATGGCCACTGTGTCCAAGCGCAGAGACAACGAAGGATCGAAGCTGTACGCCCGTAAACTTCGGTGCCCAGGTTCCGCGATGCGCGGGCGATGTTGGATTGGTAAAGACATTGATTAAAAGCTGTTTATATGGCCATTGCCAAGCGCTATTCGAAGTGATTGGAGTGTGCTGGCAGTAATATTCTCAGGGCGCCAAGCGCCAAAGTGGCCAACTGGCACCCAGCTGCAATGAAAAGGTAATATGCAGCTTTGCACAATAATTTTAACTAATCTTCACTTGCAGCTTGCTACACGCCTTTTCCAAGTTTGCTGGCTCCAATCTTACATCTCATGTCAAAACGCCTAATTGTCCTTTGTGACGGCACCTGGAATCGGGCCGAAAACATGGATAACCGCAAGCGCAAACCTACCAACGTGATGAAGATGGTGCGGTCAATCAAACCGCTAACCGCTGATAACACCGTGCAAGTAACCTATTACGACGAGGGCGTGGGCAATCATTGGGGACTGGACCGGTTTCTTGGGGGCGGCTTAGGGCTGGGATTATCTAAAAACGTCGTTGAAGCGTACCGGTTTTTGCTCTACAACTATGAGCCCGGGGATGCGATATTTCTGTTCGGCTTTAGCCGGGGGGCTTACACGGTCCGTAGCTTGGCCGGATTGATTCAGCACATTGGTTTGCTACCCAAGCAGGAGGACTTCTATGTGCCGGAAGCGTACGGTCTGTATCGGCAGCGGCCCACCAAAGGGGACCCACAGGAAGCGTGGCAACACCAAATTGCTGCGTTTAGAACAAGGCACCATGCCCAACCCATTCCTATCCATTTTGTTGGCGTGTGGGATACTGTAGGAGCCCTGGGCCTGCCGTTGAACCTGTTCAATCTTTTCAATCGTCGGCGTTATATGTTCCACGATTCCAGCCTCAGCCCCTGCATCCAGCACGCCTACCAAGCGTTGGCAGTGGATGAGCAGCGAAAAACGTTTCGACCAACGCTGTGGGAACATGTAACAACCTCACAGGTATTGGAGCAACGCTGGTTCGCTGGCGTACATACCAACGTAGGAGGTGGCTATGAGAAAGATGGGTTAGCTAATATTCCTTTGCATTGGCTTAAAGAAAAAGCTACCGCTTTGGGCCTAGAGGTCGACGAAGCTTTTTTGGCGTATTACAAGCCGTGGTATGGTGACCAACTGCGCAATTCCATGACGTGGCTCTACCGGCTGCTGGGCACGCACGTGCGTGAAATCGGTGTCGGTCAGGGCAGCAATGAAACAATTGATGAGAGTGTACTGCAGCGAATAAGAGCCCTACCCGATTACAAGCCCGTCAACGTAGCAGCTGCCTTGGAAAGGCTAACGGTTAGTGCTTCATAACCTGCGCCAGTGTAGGGAATACCTCTCAATCCAGCATTCCATTTTGCTCACAACATCCGGCTAGTGGGCCCACGCTTTTTAGGAACGATATGTTTCAGTTCGATAATCTAGACCAGAAAACCAGAGACTACATGCTGCTCGAAGTAGAGGCTGCCATCAAAACCAGCCAACTCTACATTAGCATGCGGTTCACCGAAGAGGGAAAGGCTCTTTACCCAAAACTTCTGCGCCAAGCAGTGATAGATGGGAATGAAGAAACACTGGCCACAGCACTGCAACAGCATAATTGCTTTCAGACGCACGAGAAGCATGGAATCGTATTACGGAAAGTACCGGCGAATGCACCGCTGATTTTTGCGGAAGGAGAATTCAACGCCTTTTATATGCGTGGCATTTGCCACCGGGCCATTGGGGAAGGAAACGCAGTAGAAGTATATCGAGCCAAATCCTCTATGGTACCACGAAGGTCCTCCAAGTTGATCGAAGGAAATCTGGAAGATCCTCGAAGACTGCTCCTCTACCTGAAAAATAGCATAGATGGCAGCCAAAGGGGCAGCCAACTGCCGGCGGGCTCTAATTCTGGCCTAACGCTTCGCCTAACAAACAAGCCACTAATGAAGTAATCGTGCCTTGACCGGGTCAAGCGGGTAGTCCATAACCTGTGAGGAGTTTCCGCTACGCGTTTCAGTAGACAAAAGGCAGGATGGCAGAGGGCGTGGCAATAAGCAAGAAAACTGGTAAGGGGCTTGTAAGGTCAGCAAACTCTTGCTGGAAGCGTTGCACCGTGGCCGCATCGGTTGGGCTCATGCACTCAGGCCCAACTGGATGAGTATGCCACTCGCCAATGTAGCCGAGTTGCCCGCCACTGGCCTGGTTGATCTTGTTTACCGTTTCCGGCAGATTCTGTACGCCGCGAAAGAAGCACACGGAGTTGGCTCGGCTGTCGGGTGGCGCTGGCACCACCCCTACTACGTGGATGGTTTTGGTTTTAAAATTAGCCCTTCCAATAAATACGCCGCCCGTTTCGTGAGGGGCTGCAAGCGCCAACTCTTGTTTAATAGTTTGCAGCACCGCTGCCGTCATGCGCACCTGCCAACTCGCGTCGTTCACCGCGTTGAACACATGCATGGGCTCTACTACCAAGCGCTCGGTGGAAATACTGGGGTAGCCGTCTTCGATGGCGACGCGGCTAAGAAACACTTGGCCGTGAACGGGCCGCTCCCTAACTACCGCGTCTTGCTTGAGCACTTCGGCGAAATAGGCTGCGTGGGTCGAGATGGTTTCATCGGCTAGGACTGTGGTTTCGGAGTTACAGCCTATCCCTACGCTTAACAGCGGACCGTCGGTTTGAGCTAAAGCCACTTCCCGCGCCAGCCATGCGGCCACTGCGGGACGGTGGGCATATTCGGCGTAAAGCATAGTTTGCAAGTCATCCAATCGCGGATTGCGGTTGGCCCCCTCCAAGGATAGAATGCCGAGCTGCCCCTGGTCCGAAATAAGCCCTCGGCTTATTACTGTCTGAGCAAGTATTGGACTAGCCAAAAGGGTATGGAAAAAGGCTTCCGATGCAGTGAAGTCAAATACTCGTTGGATAGTAACAGGCACATTCCCCACGACGGGCGCTAACACGAAATCAGCTGAACGGGCAAGGGCAATCAGACCCAAACCGGTTTCATATCTATACATTTCCCGAATGACTTGCTCTAAAGCAAGTGCTTTGTTCAGGCCCTCATGCTGGGCAAATAAAGTGTGGCGAACTAGGTTATGAGGGGAGAGCTTGTCGGGATCCAGTAGCACAAAATCGGTAATGCCACCACGAGCAAAATGCATCACCACTTTCGAACCTAAGGCCCCGCAACCTGCCACCCAGATCGAGCCAACAGGTACGACCGCCGCCCCAGAGACCACCTGGGCCTTCTGCAGGGTTAAGGGCTCATTGTGCACCTGAAAGCTTACAGGCAGATCGTTTATAATGCGACCTGTAGTTGGATCCTTGTCGGTGTCTTGCAGCGTGAGGTAAAAGTTGACAAACTCCAGATTTGCTGTAAATCCAATGAGTGGTTTGGGCCTTTTCAGGGCACATAGCACGGGTACTTCTGGGAAGAAATTGATGTCGTGCACGGCTAAGTGCCGTTCCAAGGGACCAAAGTCAATGCCAAATGATTGACCAAAGGCCAGTAATTTTTGCCAACTGCGGGGCAAATCCACGCAGTAATCGGAATAGGTGGTGTCTGCAGGTGACCACACCACGTAACCGGCGTGGTAGCGGCGGGCCTGTAAGGAATTGGCGGCCACTGCCCGCATGCCGCGCAGAAACTCTTCTACGATTTCCTCTATATTTTCAGGCGTGACCAACCTGTCAAGCCTAAAAGCGGGAGAAGTCCCGACTGGGGCTGTATTCTCAAACAGAGCTACGGAAAAATTGGCCACTCCAGACGCTGGCCTAGTTAACACAACCTGGGCCAGATGGTCGTAGGGATAAATAACGGAGCCCTGGTACCCTTCCAACCGAAGCGGATCAAACTGCTGCCCGTCAACAGCCAGCTCGCCAGTAACCGCGTCGCGTAGCCAGTTTTGGGTGCGGGTTACGACGTCGGGGAGCCGGCGGTTAGCATACCATTCCGTGAAGTCGCCACGCACCAGACAAAATGCTGGCGGTTTACCCGGCACTGCCACGTACAAATGAGCAAGTTGGTCTTTAGGGAAATCAAGTCGGTCAGCATATACCACCGGCGTCGCAGTGGGGTAACCGGTGCGGCTAAGCACTAGCAGCACCGGTTCCTGGGCCCGAATGTCAATCCCTGCGTAGTTGCCCCGGGGAGGTAATTCAACCGCTACGGTTAAGGCCAGGCCAATATGGTCGTTATCCCAAGCCAGCGGTTTCAGTACAGCCACGCCTAAGTGACTTGCCAACTCACGCAACGAGGCTTCCAGCCGGGGATTCGTGATGGGACGCTTGTCACGGCGCAAGAAATGGCTAAATAGCTTCCGCGCCATAGCCTGATGGTTTATGCAACGCCCCCAGCGCCCCCGTACCTGCTACCGTAGCGGTGCTTTCTACCAGTTTAGCGGGCACCGGCCCTTGGGAAGTTACCTCAAACACAATGGGCTGGGGAGTATTGCCCTTTTTCTTGTGTGTATCCGTGTTGAGGAAATTGGCTTTGCCCACTTTCTTGATGTATTCCAGCTTGGCCTCGTAGTGCGGTGGGTTGCTAGAATCATCCAGCACTTCTTTGCTGGACGCGATTACGCGTGCCCCAGTTCGGGCATAATCTAGTACGGCTAAAGGTTCGGCCTTTGGGGTAGGATTGTCGGCTTGAGGCCGGTCATTGAAGTAAGACCACGAGCAATGGTGAGGCGCAAGAAATAGATCCCAATCCAGGGCCTTATGCGTTACATCATTTTTGTGTCGGGTAGTTTTGTCCAGGATAACGCACCAAGCCCAGTGGTCGGAATCGCCGCCGAATAGTGCTAAGCAAGCAAAATCAGTGTCCGTTGCGCGCTGTTTAAACCGAGCCTGGAACACAATGCTGGCAAAGTTTTTATCCTTTTCTTCGTCGTATAACTGCTCTTTAAAGGGTGCATGCAAAAATACTGAGAATAGAGTTTGTTCCTTCTGGTTAAACCGGGTAACTATATTACCTGGCGTTTGGCGCAAGTGGTTCAGGTCCTTGAAGCTGCCGCGCCCATCGTAGCCTATGATGACCACTCGATTGCCGGGCTCGTCCCGGTTCGCAGCTTTGTCGCGGTGGAGCTTGACGCGCCGCATGGCCTCGGCTTCGAATACGTCCTCGTCTGGGTTGGTGCTTACTTCCTCAACCATTGGCGAAAACCAAATTTCATCGATAAGAATGCGACCAGCTTCACGATCGTCGGCGCTATAGGTAGCTGGGTCACCTTGGAAGAAGTTCTTTGCGAAACCCCGGCAGTGATCTTGGTCACCGTGGGTGAGCACGAACACATCGACAAAAGGATTGTTCGCTGTATTACGCTTGAGCGAGGCCAGCAAGTCCTGTTTTACATCAAACTTGGTATCGTCCGTGTCACCCGAAGCTGATTCACGGATGTTGCAGTCGACGAGCATCGTGGTACCGTCAACAAGAGTAACCAGCGAACAATCGCCGTTGCCGACGGGGTAGTATTTTATGGTAGCGTTTGCCATAACTAGAAAAAATATGAACAGTGAAAAAAATCCTATGCCTCCACATGAGTTGGTGGATTAGCCAGGGCATTTAAGTAATGCAGGTATTGACTTGGCTTATTCGGGGGCTGGCTCGGGAGCCGAACCGCCACTGGTGTTGCGTAAGTTCAAACTGACCTCGTTGCGCAGCTGTATGTTGTTATGCTGGAAGTTGTTAAGCGTTAGGCTGCGGGTGACGGAACTATACACGTCGTGGCGCTGCAGGGGATCGCGGATGGTCACAATGAGGCAGAACTCCTGGGAGAGCACCTCGCCGTCGGCCGCGGCCGCCGCTTCCGCCGCGTGCGAAAACAGGCCCTTGAGCTCGAGGTACCACTTCTTGGGCGCCGTCAGCCCGCGTACCCGGTGCGCCTCGGTCATTTCCTGCAGGTTGATGGCGTATTTCTTAATCGGGTGGTACTTGCCCAAGTCGTCGCGCAGTTGCCGCTCGGCCGTGAACGGGTGGTCGATGTAGCGCTGGAACTTGGCGGCGTAGTTGCTGGAGAGCAGCAGATTGTAGGGATTAAGCTTGCCGATGGGGTTGGAGACGGTACGCTTGGTCGTGTCGCGCAGGCGAATCCGGTCGTAGGTGCCGAAAGACACGTCAATGTTGGACTGGCAGTACTCGGCGCCCTGGTTGCCGTCCAGGCGCGGGTCGGTGACCAAGGTGACCGTAACCTCCCCGTAGAACTGGCCCTCGTCGTTGAGTAAGACGTCGGGAAATGGAAAGTCGAGGATCTCAATGTAGCCCCCGCGCACGATGTTGTCCTGCAGGATCAGCGTGCTTTCGTGGGGCGAATTGAAGATGATGTCGTCCACGGAGCCCGGCAAGCCGAAGCCCAATTCGCGCAACCGGTCGCTCGGACTCAGGCTCAGGCCCGGGTGGTATTTAGCCGAGTGAATGGCCAGGGCTTTCAGCAGCAGGGGGTTGAAGTCGCCGGCCACGCGGTGCGAGAGGCCGGCCATCAGCGCTGACACCCGGGGGGTGGAAAAACTCGTGCCGGCTTGCTGCACCACGCCCCCGGTGAGGGAAAAGGAGTTGACGCCGGTCAGTTTCATGCGCCCGCCGGCCGTGACGCCACCATTCCCCCCGTAGTGCACCAGCTCGGGCTTGATGAGCTTGTTAGGACCAAATCCCGAGCGCGAGAAGGGCGAGGCGTGGCCTTCGGCCGCCAGGTCGTCCGGCCCCTGGCTGTGCGCTACACTGCCCACCACTAAGGAGCGCACGGAATCGGCCGAAACAGGAATGCGTCGCTTGGGGGCAGCTGAAACGAAGTTGGTGCAGTTGCCCGCCGATTTGCAGATCAGGGCCCCCGTGCGCTGCTGCAGCTCGTCGAGCGACTTGCCGAAGTCCGAGAAGTCCCGGGCGCTGCATTCCATCGTGCCCCCGCCGGACAGGCTCCACAGCAGCACGTCGGGGTGGGCCAGCACCGCGTTCTGAATGTTTTCCAGCAACTCATCCTCATCAATTTCCAGCCCCGGCCGCGGAAACACGGTGGCATCGAGCAGCTTGAATTCCCCCACCCCCACCCAGCTGCGCTGCTCCAGCTCGTCGCCGTAGAGCAGCACACCGGCTACGAAGGTGCCGTGGGAACGGTCCACTTCCGGTTCGTTGTAGGCCGAGTAACGCCGCGAATCCAGCCACGGGGCCAAGTGGGGAATGGGGGCGATGCCAGAATCCAGTACGCCTACGGTCAGGTAATCCTGTCCCGGCACCGGGGTTTTTACCGGCAGTTCCAGGCCACTGCTCAGCTCGTCGAGCGTGATGCGGTAAGCCGGCATGGGGTCGATCGAATACAGCGCCTCAAACTCTTGCACCGTCACGAGGGTATCGGGCCGGACATGCTCCAGCTTGAAAACGGTCAACCCGGAAGTGTAGCGGGTTTTACGGTAGGCAACCTGGCCCTCGCGCAGGGTTTGCTCAAAGGCACTTTCCACCTGGGCATTCATTTGCCGATCCTGATAATTCACCAGCTTGACTTTTAACGGCGTGGAGGTATCCTGGGGTAAATCAATGCGCGGCTGAAATGGTCGAATCTCGTCAATGGCGGATAAACCGATGGAGAAAGCCAGCGGGCGCTCCAGGTTATGGTCGATGAAGGCCACGTGCTCCGGCGAGTCCACTTTTACCAGGAAGTCCAGGTCTTCGGACAGCCCGATGAAGTTGTATTCTTCCTTGCGGTTGAAGAGTTTACCTACCTCGCCCCGGTGTGACTTGGCCATGGCATCTTCCCGCACTGTTACCTGTACCACGGCCGGAATAAAGCTGCGCTCCGGCCGCCGCGCAGCAATAGATTGGGCCGTAGCGCCCAATGATTGCCGAAACTCGGTGGCCCGGGCTTCCAGTATGTCTTCGGGCAATAGCCAGCTGGGTTGGGGGCCGCCGCCCCCAGCTTCGGTTTTGCGCTCGTCCTGGGTGCCGCGCTTGCTGAACAGCTTAATGGGAAGATTCTTGGGTTCCATACCTAGCCTTTCGGATTAAAGTAGTTGCGCACCTGGCGTAGAGAAATGTCGAGTAACTCCGCAATAGCGGCCTGTGATACCCCATGGGCACTCAAAAAGCCGAGCAGGGCTTCCTGAGAGGCTGCTTCATGGTGCTTGTAGTAGTAGAATTGCAGCAGCAGGTGTTCGTACTCCAGCTTTGGCTTTTTGGCCAGCACGTTCTGAGCAATGGCATTCTGACAGATGGACTTGATGTCGGCCGGGCTGTTGCCCTGTAGCAGTTCGGCCAGGGCCTCCCCTTTTTTGCTGTCCAGGTCAAATCCCAACTCCACGGACTTCAGAAATAGCTGTAGCAGACGCTGAATGTCGGTCGGCTGGGGCAGGGACACGTCGATGATGCTGTTAAACCGGCGCCAAATGGCCTTATCCAGCAATTCCTGATGGTTGGTGGCCGCGATCAGGATGTTGGATTCCACAAACTCATCAATGTTTTGCAGCAAGCTGTTGACCACCCGCTTCAGTTCCCCGAGCTCGTGCTGGTCGTCCCGGGCCTTGGCGATGGCATCAAACTCATCCAAAAACAGGATGCAGGGCTGGCGACTGGCGAATTCGAAAATTTTGCGGATGTTCTTGGCCGTGTTACCCAGCAGCGAGGAAACCAGCGAGTCGAGCCGAGCCACCACCAGCGGGAGGTGCATTTGCTGAGCGATGTAATGGGCAATGGTGGTCTTGCCGCCGCCGGGGGGGCCGTAGAGTAAGAGAGAAGCCTGCGGAGCTACGCCCGCGGCCTGGAGTTCAGAACGATGCTGCAATCGATTCACAAAGCCGTCGAGCTTATGGCGCAGGTTATCAGAAAGAATAACTGGCAGCTCCAACCCTGGCTGGGGCATCACCAGGTCAGCAATATTCATGCGGGTCTCCTGATCAACCGGAGCAGTCAAAAGCTGGTCGAGGTACACGGGCTGGGCCTGCTTGCTGTGCAATGCGCGCAAGATGCGGTCAGCCGCTTTCGTGTCACCGGCTTTGCGGAGGTTTTCGGCTAGCAGCGTGGCGTAACTAAGCACCTTCTGCGAATCCTTGTTGAGGCCGCCTTCAATGATTTTTATGATTTCTGTGAACATGAGTGCTTTATACGTACTCAAATATACGAAAATCGTTTCTGAAATATTGAAAATCGTTTCTAAAAATATAAAATATGTTTCTGGCAACACCCCATGCTATGAACGGAGGCCCATGGTAGCCTGCTCCTAGTGTTGCCCGTATTGCTCGGGGCATTGCCACCTTCGACAACCCGTTGCCTGACCGGCTGGCAAACGAAGAGCACTGTTTGCAGGCCTATCTATCGAGCAACGGTGAATTATACCCCATCCGTGAGAGGAGTGCAGTGCTTAATCACCGCCTTTCCTGTTCGTGTATACTTCTCAGTTTGGCCGAATGATTTTTTTAAACCGCCACGCTGCCTCGAGGCAGTTCAGGACCTGGAAATTATGCAAGTAAATCGGCCACACGATGCACGGGCGAAGTGCGTAAGCTCACCTAGTCATTCCCACCGAATAGCCGACTCTGTGTTGCCGTTCTTGCCTGGAGGGGATAGCAGCAATCTGTTCACGACCTGGGTATTTTAAGCCCGGTAAGGACATAGGCATCGTAGCAAGCAGGGTAACGACATTGGATGCCCCGCTCAAAACGGATGATTCCAACTTCAACTATGCTGCTTCGATGGTGCCGAGCCACGAGGCCGCCCGCAGGATGGTTGCTCGGGATAAGCCTGTTTACTCGTCCCCAACACGTTTCCTAGCTTCTCTTGCCTGTTTTCAGCTTCATTCGCTATAGCGCCGCCGGCCTGATGTTGGCGCTTGCTGGTTGCCGGTCATCCGCTCTGCCCCCCAAGTTTGCGGCTACTGCCGGGTACCACTCCCCGCGGCCGGTACAGCACTGCGACACGGCGAACTCCCTCCTAGCTCCTGAGCTCCCCTCTGCGCCGCAGAAGCGGGTACAGCCTGAAGTCCAGCCTGCGACCACAAACACTTCGGCCCACCCTTCTTCGAAAAAAAGGGGGCAGCCGAATCGGCTGGGTAGCTTTCAGCCCAAGCCAACGATTAGGGACACGGTAAGTGGCACCACTCAGCCCTTGGTTTCGCGCAGGCCCCGGCAGTACGCCTCCCCCAAGTTCTTCAGCGTCCAAACGTTGGTGCATTATGGGCTGCACTTTCTTTTTCCGGCTGTGTTGGCGCTTGTTTTCTTTCCCGCGGTGTGGCAAACCGCCTACCTGATCATGCTTGCCACCATGATCATGGACCTGGACCACCTGCTGGCCAAGCCTATCTTCGACCCCTTGCGCTGCAGCATCGGGTATCACCCGCTCCACTCTTTTTATGCCATCCCGGTGTATACGCTGCTGCTCCTGCTACCAGTCACGCGGATTGCCGCCGTAGGCCTGCTGTTCCACCTGTTCACGGATACGGTGGATTGCTTGTGGATCTTCAGCCACTGCCGCGCGTGCTACCTCAACTCCCGTATCTATGCCTTGCGCAGCTGGGTAAAGCGGCTCCTAGCCCGTGAGAAGGGTAAGTGAATAGGCAGAAAGGAGCCTGTTGCATTCCCAAAAGTCTTCTGAAGGCTTGATCCGCGCCCTGCCCTTCTTTGTGGCAACGACCATGATGATAGCTTGGGGCCTCATGCCGGCCGCTTTCGTAGCGTTAGGCGTCGGCTTTGGCTTTCGTTAATGAGAAGTACCGGGCGGGCGGCTGCGTCCCCACTACTGTACTGGCGAGGCTTGTAGGCAGAGGATGCGACGCAGTCGCGCTTTCCCCCGGCCATACGCACGGATCTGGTGCTGCCGTTTGCCTAAGCTACCCATTCATCCGGGCCATGTAGCGCGCCCCGCAGTGCCCGAGGCCTTCCCGGGCGAAAGATTACCCCTCATGGCTGGAAATTATGTAAGTAACCAGGGTGATTAGTGTTATTTATAATCTTTCTAAACAAATATACCTTTGTGCCACTATTCCACCTGAAGTCTCCTAATGAGCTGTTCTTTTTACCCGACCATGGCTGGCCTACTGACCAGCTTTGCTTTTTCTATTATTTCCCAGCCCGGGTTGGCCCAGCGGCTGCCGGCGCCCGACACTACGCATCACCAGAAGCTGAGCGAGGTCACCGTTACCGGCACGGCTCCCCATTTCGCCGCTCCCGTTGAGGGCACCACGCTCACGGCCGGCCGCCGCAACGAGCTTATCAGGCCGCGCGACGTGAATGCCAACCTGGCTCAGAACAATGTGCGGCAGGTGCTGGCCCGCGTTCCCGGCCTGATGGTGTGGGAAAACGACGGATCCGGTCAGCAAATCAACATTGCTACCCGGGGCCTGAGCCCTAATCGTAGCTGGGAGTTCAACACCCGGCAGAACGGCTACGACATGAGCGCCGACGCCTTTGGCTACCCCGAGGCCTATTACAATCCGCCGATGGAAGCGGTAGAGCGCATTCAGCTGCTGCGCGGCGGGGCCGGCCTGCAGTTTGGACCCCAGTTTGGTGGTCTGCTCAACTACGAGCTCAAACGTGGTCCCCAGGATAAAAAGGTGGAGGTGGAAACCAGCAATACAGCTGGCTCCAACGGCCTGTTCAACTCCTACAACGCCGTAGGCGGCACGGTAGGCAAAGTGAACTACTATGCGTATTACCGCCACCGACAGGGTGACGGCTGGCGTCCCTCCAATCAGTTCACCGTCGACGATGTGCATGCCAACGTACACGTAGCCTTGACCAAGCGTTTGACGCTGGGGGCGGAAGTCAGCTATTTGACCGATAAGCTCCAGCAGCCGGGCGGCCTGACCGATGCGCAGTTTGCTCAGGATAGCCGCCAAAGTACCCGCGCCCGCAACTGGCTGAGCACTCCCTGGCTGATTCCGGCGCTGACGCTGGACTACCAGGCCGGCGAGCGGACCCGCCTGAGCGTGAAAACCTTTGGCCTGGTGGCCTCCCGCAACAGCGTAGGCTTCGTGGCTGGTCTACCCGCGCCCGACACGGTAAACCGCCGCACCCGGCAGTTCGCCGCCCGCCAGGTGGACCGCGACGACTACCGCAACCTTGGCGCCGAGCTGCGGCTGACGCAGGAGGTCCGTTTCCTGGGCCGCACCCACACGCTGGCCTCGGGCCTGCGGGCCTACCGCGCCACCACCTCCCGTCGCCAGCGTGGTACGGGCACCACCGGGTCGGATTTTGACCTGACATTAACCGGTAACGGGCGCTTCACCAACGAATTTGATTTCACGACTACTAATGCCGCAGCGTTTGCCGAGTTACTGCTCCGCGCCGGTGCGCGGCTGAGCGTTACCCCTGGGCTGCGCTATGATTACCTGCGCAATACCGGCAGCGGCTACTTGGGCCGGGCGGCCGATGGGACGGAAAACCGCCTTGCGGACCAGGCCAGCCGCCGCAACGTGCTGCTCTACGGTCTGGGCACCGAATTCCAGCTGTCGCCCACGACCAATCTGTACGCCAACTATTCCCGCGCCTTCCGTCCCGTGCTGTTCGGTGATTTGGTGCCACCGGCTACCTCGGATGTCATCGACCCCGACCTGCAGGATGCCCGCGGCTATACGGCGGAGGTGGGCTACCGCGGCAGCTTCCGGACCTGGCTGCGTTTCGACGTAGGCTACTTCTTTCTCAACTACGAGGACCGTATCGGTATCATCCGTCGCCCCGTACCCGGTGGCACGACTGGCCAGACCCAGCAGTTTCGAACCAACCTGGGCCGTACCCAGACTCACGGCCTGGAAGCCTATGCCGAGTTGGACCTACTTCACTCGCTGACCAGCAACGTCAACCTGCCCCACCTGGATCTGTTCGCCGCGCTCAGCCTGCTGGACGCCCGCTACGGGAACCTGCCCGTGACCACGCTCACGGGCACCGGCACCAGCACCCAAATCGTGGAAACCAACCTGAAGGGCAACTACGTGGAGAATGCCCCGCGTCAGACCCTGCGCACGGGCCTGACTTTCGCCCACAAGGGCTTGTCCGTTACCGGGCAGTTCAGCCACGTCGCCAAAGTGTATGCGGATGCCAGCAACACGGAAACTGCCCCGGCTACTGCCCAGACCGGCGTCATCCCGGCTTATCAGGTCACCGACCTTTCCGCCACCTGGAAGCTGGGCCGCGACAGCCGCTACCGGCTGAGTGGGGGCGTGAATAACGTGTTCGACGCGCGCTACTTTACCCGGCGCTCGGGTGGCTACCCTGGCCCCGGCATCCTGCCCGCCGACGGCCGCACCTGGTTTGCGGGGCTGAGCCTCACGCTTTAAACAGCGTTCTACCAATTCCCGCAAAAGGGGGTGCTCTGTTGAGCACCCCCTTTTCTGCATAGGTCGGAGCCGTGGATAGTCGGCAGCCCGATATAATTGACCTTGGTTAAAAGTTTGGTCCACAAGTCGCATGTAAACACCGACCTTTGACCCCGCCCCCACTGCTGCCTTGATGCGTCCTCTCGACTTGCTGTCTGTCTTTAACGCCCAGCCCGGCGCGACCCTGTTGCTATCCTCGGGCTGGGTGATACTGGGTGCCAGCGACGACTACTTGGCCGCTACCCTGACCCAGCGGGATGTGATTGTGGGGCAATATATTTTCGAGGCTTTTCCTGACAACCCCAACACACCCGAGGCCAACGCCGTGGCGAACGTGCGCGCCTCCCTGCAGCAGGTGCTGACCACCAAACGGCCGCACGAAATGGCGCCGCAGCACTACGATGTGCCTGACCGCACGCAGTCGGGCCGATTTGTTGAGCGCCACTGGCAGCCGCGCCATACGCCCGTGCTCGATGCGCAGGGGGAAGTGCAGTTCATCCTGCAATCCGTGCAAGACATCACTGCCAGCCATCAGGCCGAACGGCAGCTGCGGGAGAGCGTGGCCGCCGAGCAAGTGGCCCATGCCGTGGCCGAGCAGCAGCGCCAACGCTTTCGCGAGGTGCTCACGCAGATGCCCGCCTACATTGCCGTCTACCAGGGGCCGGACCACATCTACCAGTTCGTCAACCCCGCCTACCAGAGCCTGTTTCCGCACCGCTCCTTCCTAGGAAAGCCGTTTCGCGAGGGAATCCCAGAGTCCATTGAAATGGGAGTAGTCGCCTTGTTTGACCAAGTGTATAGGACCGGGAAGCCCGTTTACCTGCACGAAATGGAAGGCTGGTTTGACTTTCACGGCAACGGGCAACCAGTGCAGGTCTTTCTTAACATCTCCCTGCACCCGCTGCGCGACGTGCAAGGCCACATTGATGGCGTACTGGACTTCACGTACGACGTGAGCCAGCAGGTGCGCGCCCGCCAGCAAGTCGAACAGTTCAACCAGGAGTTGGAAACCCGCGTGCAGGAACGCACCCTGGAATTACGCGCCAGCAACGACGAGCTGCGGCGCACCAACGCGGACCTGGACACTTTTGTCTACACGGCCTCGCACGACCTTAAAGCGCCGATTATCAACATTGAGGGCCTGTTGCTGGCCCTGCACGAGGCGTTGCCGGACGAGGTGCAACATACGGAAGCGGTGGCGGAGCTGCTGCGTATGCTGCAGGACACGGTCGGCCGCTTCCGCTTCACCATTACCCAGCTCACCGATCTGGTGCGCTTGCAGCAGAGCCAGGATGGCCCGACCGAATCGGTGGCGTTGGAGCCCCTGCTGACGTCGGTCTGCCACGACCTGGCCACCGAGATCCAGGCGGCCGGGGCCACTGTGCACGTGCACGTACCGGCCGACCTACGGGTCACTTTCATCCCGGCCAACCTGCGCTCCATTGCCTACAACTTGCTTAGCAACGCCGTGAAATACCACGCGCCGGAGCGGCCGGCCCAGGTCCGGGTGCGGGCCGAGCAGCAAGCCGGCGCGGTAACGCTGGCCGTGCAAGATAATGGCCTTGGGTTGGACCAGACGCAGCAAGGGCGCTTATTCCAGGTATTTCAACGCCTGCACACCCACGTCGAAGGGGCAGGCGTCGGCCTCTACATGATTAAGCGCTTGATTGAGAATGGGGGTGCCGCCATTAACGTAAGCAGCGAGCCCGGCGTGGGTACCACGTTCACCGTGACGTTCCGTGCCTAGCGTGCGCCTATCTTGTATCTCTGCGCGCTAGGTGAGTCACTTAAATTATGGCCTCAAGATTGGTCTCGATTTAAGTGACTCACCGTTTCTAAGCTGGATTATCCATCTGAGAGAAAGGCGTATCTAAGGGGGCGTAAGCAGGGATGCGAACAATTGCCAAGGGCGAATTTCGGACCGAACTTTTAATTATAACCATATTTACCCATCGCATTCCGGCTTGTTCTACCTCCAATTCCTGTATGGCAAAACGTTACTTTCTACACGCCTTCTTCTGTTTCATTTGCCTGCCCGGGCTGGCCCAGCGGCCCAAGCCGGCAGCTGTCAGCTTACCGCCGGCCGACACCGTGTATTTTGACCGTGATTGGGAGCGCACCGAGACCCTGGAAGAGGTTTCCTATGCTCGGATTGCCCGCCATGATGCTGCCGGCAAAACGGTGGGCACCGTGCGCGACTACTTCTATCCTTCCTGGAAAAAGCAGTGGGAAGGAAAAATGGCCAGTGAAGCCCCGGACAAGCCCACCGGGCTGTGCTGCGGCTGGCACGAAAACGGCCAGATGAGTTTCCGCGGAACGTACGTGAATGGCCTACAACAAGCTGATTTTCGCAGTTGGCATGAGGACGGCCGCGAAATCAAGTGTACATCCGTGCTGCAGGACGCGCTGCCCCTGAGCACAGCTTCCATCCACTGCAGCAACTGCATGCACACCAGCCGGAAAGTATTCACGGTAGATCTGCCGGTCGGCACGGTCGGCATTATCTATAAGCTGGACGTGCGCGACGAAGGCCAGCCTCCTATTTCCTGGTCAACGGCACTGGCGGTGGCAGCCGTAGCCGGCAGTGGAGGAACCGCGGCCCCCGCCCTGTTGAGCACCGCGGCCACGGCCCTGACCAAGCAAGGCAACAATGCTCCACCCACGGTTAGCACCAAGTGCCACTGGTACATTACCCCCGACGAGCGCGCGGCTCAGCAGTTTCTCGCTACCAAGGGCACCATTACCCGGGACAAAGTGTGCTTTCGGGCAGCAGAAAATACCCCCCAGGAAACCCGCCCCCTTGCGTTGCCGGCCGGTACCCGTCGCCTCTACGTGTGCGTGAACAATGACAACTATACCACCGATGCTACTGCTACGCTCAGCGTAACGGCACTGCTACAGTCCTGTCAATAAAGGTTTCCACCCCTTGCCTGCATTCAGTGGGTAAGGGGGTACCAGCACCGGTTTTTTCCTTACTCGACAGACTGCCGTGCGGCCCCGGGCGGTCCACGTAGTGTTGAGTTACCTGCTCACCATTCTGAGTAGATAGTTGCAGTGCATCGAGGCGGGGCTCCAACTGCTGCCAACCATTGGTTATCTCTGCCCTTGATACGTTGGCCTCCCGTGCAGCCAGCCTACACAATACATTTTCAAGCTGTTTGATCTTCATATAGGGAAGGGTCAATAGTAAGGAGAGTACGCGGAAAAGGAAGCCTGCTATAGAGCTACTCGCGTTACGCTCCCTTCCCGGTTGCCTAACGATAAACTATGCAACAAATTCCGGGGATGGTGTATCCGATACCAGACCTGCCTGCGCTAATTGCCACCGCAGGTAGACCGGCTTACAAGCCCTGGCCTCAACAGCCGACGCACCCGAAGCCGGACCGGTGAACTGGTTTGCTTTGGCAAGCGTCCCTCTGTGGTTAATCTTCTAACTTTATACAGCTTATAGCAGGTGGAGTAGCTACAGTCCGTAGGGATATGGACCTTTCAAGCGCAGGGAGAATGCAGGGTGTAGTATGAGCGGCTAGTAGAGTATGCCATGTTCGGGTTGCACGGGCGCGGGCACCTGCTGTTCGCCCAGCATCTGGCGCAGGTCAATCTCGATGGTGCGGCAGAGCGCCGTCATGGGCACGTCGTTCATGCGATTCTCAAACGGATCCTCACTGATGTGGCCCACCAGCTCAATGGTGATGAACACCCAGGATACCAGCACGGAGAACGGCACGGTCAGCCAGTAGTGGCCATGGCCCAGCTTCTCGAATTCGCCCAGCAAGCCCAGGGGCAGCAGGGCAATAAAGAGCCAGACGAACACCAGGCTGGAAAAAGCATACTGCCGGGGAAACGGTGTGTTTTTGATGCGCTCACAGCCGCCCTGCAGGTTGGTCATCTCGCGTAACTCTTCACACAAAGTTCTCAGCTGCAACTCACTGAACAGCCCTTCGGCCTCGCGCAGGGCCTGCGTTTGCCGCAGCAGCAGCTGAGCGGGTGGATTGGCCAGCCGCTGCAGCTGGGTGGCCTCGGCCGGGTCGAGCAGCGGCGCCACCTCCGCCTGCCAGCGCTCAGGCTGACGGCGCAGGTGCAGATGCAAGGCATTGACCCAGGCCAGCTGCCGGTACACCAACTGCCGCTGAAACGCCAGCTGCGCCAGCGTAGTCGTCACCAGGTTGGCTGGCCCAGCACCAGCATCGTCCAGCTGCGACTGCGGTTGACAATGCCGCCCCACAGCTGGCGGGCTTCGGAAAAGCGGCTGTAGGAACTGCTGTTCTTGAAGCCCACGTAGAACGACACGGCCACGCCCACGATGCTGACCAGCTGCCAGGGCACGTCCAGCCAATGCCAGTGCAGCGGGCCGTAGAGCACGGCCAAGAGCAGATCGTAAGTCAGGAAAAGGAGCACGTCCTTCCAGGAATGGCGCCAGATAACGCGCCAATGAATGTGCTTGCGAATGTACATAATGGGGTAAATCAGCCGCGCCAGGATAGACCACTCGAGTAGCGGCTCAGGAGGCAGCGGGCAAAGCAACGCTCTTGAGGGGCCCTTTGCTAGTAATGAAAGGTCAGGCCGGCGCCCCAGCCATACTGGTTATCGTAGTTGGTGCTCAGCGAGGCGTACTTGCTGACCATATAGCGGAAGCCGAGCGTAAACTCCCGGTCCGTGTTGCCCCGGATGTCCATGAACACATTATTACTCAGGGGCAAATCCCGGCGCTCGAGTTGCAGACGCACCTGACCAGTCAGATCAGAGCGTAACTCTGCGCGTACAAGTAGAGGGAGCAGATAGTACACGCCGAGTTCGGTTTGCCGGCGGAAATTGATGTTGTTGTCTCGAGGACGGCCTTTTTCCAGGGCCGACCCACGTAACGTCTTGTTGTCCCGAAAATCATAGCCCACGAAGGCCGCCCAGAATTGCCGCTTATCGAGGTAGCGCAGCAAGTGGGTTTCGGTTTCGTAGTTCCCCAGGTAGTTGACCCGGCCCTCGAATTCCAGCGCGTTGCGGTTATTGGAAAGATTGCCTTCCAGGAAGGCCCCCTGAGAGTGGATCGATAAATCGAGCCAGGGGTAGACCGCATTGTCCTCGCGCTTAAGCATCTTGTAGTTCCCCTTCGCGTACTCGTTCTGGGGGCTGGCGTCGTAGCTAATGATGCGGGCCATGCCGGCCATCATGTGGTAGAGGATGTGGCAGTGGAAAAACCAGTCCTGGTACTCGTTGGCCTCAAATTCGATAGTCACCGTGCCCATGGCCGGGATGTCGAAGGTGTGCTTCATGGGCGAGTAAGCGCCCTGGGCATTGACTAAACGAAAGAAGTGCCCGTGCAGGTGCAGCGGGTGGCGCATCATGGTCAGGTTGGTGAAGGTCATGCGCACGTTCTCACCCCGGCGAATGGGAATTTTGTCGGCTTCCGACAAGGTTTTGTTGTCAAACGACCAGATGTAGCGCAGCATGTTGCCGGTGAGCGTAAGCTTGATGTCGCGCCACTGCCGGGTAGAATCCAGGGTGGTCGGATTCAGGGCCCGCAGCTGGTTGTAGTTAAAGTCGCCGCCCGCGCCCCCCATGCTCATGCCGGCCATTCCACCGCCCATGTCCATGCCGGCCATACTACCCATGTCCTGCATATTGCCCATGCTCTTACCGCTCTTTTCCTGCATGTTCATGGGCCGGTTTTGGGGAGAGGGGGCCGTGCTGGCAGGCATGGTGCCGTTTTTCATATCCATCCCTTTCATAGAGGGGTCCGCGGGCTGCGTAGACTGCCGGCCAGCCGGCATGTTCATGTCTTTCATCTCCCCACTGCCCCCTTTCATATCCATGCCCTTCATGCCGCCATTAGGGTCCATCTGGCCGTTGCCGCCCGTGTCCATACCGGTCATATTACCCATGCTGCCCATTTCCCGCATCATCTGGAAGTAGTTAATGCGCGGCAAATCGGGCGCTTTCATCGGCTCGCCGGTCCCAAAGAAGCTGGACGAGTAGCCCGTGATGTCGTTGGCGGTGGCCCGCAGTTCGGCCGCGCCCGCGGGTGGAATGGTCACCAGTAGGTCGTAGGTTTCGGCCGTGGCAATTTCAAGCTTGCTGACGGGGAAAGGCTCCACGTTGATGCCATCGGCGGCGATGACCTGCATGGGGCCGCCGGCATACTGCAGGTAGAAGTAGGAGGAGGCGCTGCCGTTAATGACGCGCAGGCGCACCACTTCCCCGGGCTTGGCGTCAGGGTAGTAGCTCTGCTCGCGGCCATTGGTGAGGAACTTGTTATAGTAGATGTCGGTGAGGTCCATGGCCGGCATGCGGCCCCACTCCTGCCGGACTTTGTCCTTGAAATAGCCGGCCGCAACAGCCTCGCCGTAGCTTTGCGTGGCGCCTTTCTGCACGGCAAACCACTCGCCGGCCCGCTTGAGGTAGCGCAGCACTTCCTTGGGTGGGTGGTCGGTCCAGTCGGAGAGCAGGAGCACGTACTCCTTGAGCTCGTACTTCACCTGCTTGGGCTGAATGACGATGGAGCCGTACAGCCCGTTCTGCTCCTGCAGCATGGTATGGGAGTGGTACCAATAGGTGCCGCTCTGGATCAGCGGAAACGTGAAGGTGTGCATGCCGCCCGGCTCAATAGGGGCCGTGTTAAGGTAGGGCACCCCGTCCTGGTCGTTAGGCAGCAGCAGCCCATGCCAGTGAATGCTGGTTTCCACGCTCATCTGGTTGTGTACCCGGATGATAGCCGTGTCGCCCTCAGTGAAGCGCAGCGTGGGGGCCGGAATCTGCCCGTTGATGGCAATAGCCAGGCGGGTTTTGCCGGTGTAGCTTACCTCCCGCTCATCCACGTACAGGTCATATTCGACCCGGTGGCCGGCGTGGCCCGTGCGGGGCGCCACCACGTGGCCCCGCAGGTCCTGATCCGGGGGTGGGGTGGCCGGGCCATTGGCGGCCTTGCTTTTGGGCATGGCCTGGTGCTGGGGCGTTTGGGCGGCCAGGGAAAGCGAACCAAGCAGAAAGAGTAGAAGGGCAAATAATCTCATCGGGTCGCTACTGGTTAGCATGCTTGGGTTTGTTCCGGGCGGGGTTGTTGTCCTCGAAGCGGAACTTGTCCAGGGGGTTGGTGGGCATGCGCATGCCCGGCATCGGGCCCATGGCGGGCATGGGCTGGCCTTTTTCCATACCGGGCATATCGCTCATGTTGTCCATTGGCGGCGTGGCTTGCTTGGGCTGCTTTGAACCCGGCGCCTTCATGCCCGGCATATCGGCCATGGTGCCCATGCCCGCCATGCCGGATGGGGCTTTGGCTGGCTTTTTGGCACCTGATTTCGGCGGGCTCATGCCGGGCATATTCTCCATCCCGGGCATATCGTTCATGGGTTTCTGCCGGGCCGGGCGGCTCCTATCCATGCCCGCGGGCATGGGCTGAGTCATCTTTTCAGCGGGCATGCGCATGCCCGGCATGTCCGGCATGGTGCTGTTAGCGGGGGCTGGCGGACCAGCCGGCTGGCGGCCGGGCATAGCCCTGTTGTCCATCGCGCCCGGGGCCGTGCGGCTGTCCTTGCTGGTGGAGGCGGGCCCGTTCATATCCATGCCGGGCATATCAGCAGAACCCGGGGCCGCGAGTGGGTTGGGTGAAGCGGGAGCCTGGTTCGCGTTGTGGTCGTTGCCCCCTGCCGCCTCGTTGTGCGTATCGGCCTCCATCTCCATAGCGGGCATGGCTTCCCCGCCCCCATGGCCGTGGCTTTTATCGAGCAGGCGGCCCTGCGGCCCCACGCCCTCGACGTACACCAGCTGCGCCCCACGGTGCCCAGCCACCGACAATACCCCGGCCGTGGCGACGGCCGACACCAGCACCAGGATTTCGTAGGCCCGCCGCTGAATCTTGAAAAACGTGCCGACACCGGTCAGCAGCAAGGTAATGCCGGAAAGCCACAGGGTGTAGCCCGCGAACTTTTCGTGGGCTTCAAAAACGGCGGCGGCCCGGGGTGCCAGACCCATGGGCATGGCATGAAACACGGTGCTGGCGGCCAGAGCTCCCAGAAAGCCGCCGGCCATCACGGCCATGGTAATCCACTTCACCGGTGGCCAGTCCTTGTACACGTTCAGCGCCTGCAGGCCCGCGCTGAGCAGCAGCAGGACAATAGGTAGATGCACCACCAGGGGGTGCAGGTTGGGAAAATCTGAGAACATAGAGGCAGGCAAAGAATTGAACAGCAGAAAACCGCCGAAAGAGCGGAGCTCTTTCCGGATTCCCGGCGCCGCAACATTTTCCTGTAGTGCAGCGCCGCTCTTTCCCGGCCACGACGAAGCAAATCAGGGAAGTCGTGTTGCTGTGCCAGCAGGCTAGCAGGATGAGGCCGGCAATTCGCTTTACGCAGAGTGGCCGGGGGCATGTTTGCTGCTATTGCGCGCGCAGCCTACATAATTTCCATGCTTTCCGGTGCTAGGAACCCCGGAAACCAAAAACGCCCGGCAGAACCGGGCGTTTTACGTGCAGACAACGAAGGCGCTTAAGCAGCAGCGATGTTAAAGCCGGCTTTCTCAACGGCCTGAACCACTTGCTCCGCCGTGAGCTGGTCGGAGGTGACGGTGAGAATCTTGTCGGGGCTAGTCGTGTCCACTTGCCAGTTACCCACGCCAGCTTCTTGGTTCAGGGTCGGCGTAACGGCTTTAATGCAGCCGCCGCAGTTGATGTTGGTCTTGAATTGCAGAGTTTTCATGGGAAGAAGAAGTAAGGTCGCCGAGCTAGTCGGTACTGGGTGTACAACGCACAAAAATAGACCCCAGTGCGGCGCCAGGGGTACAGAATTGCGCTTCGGGCTTATATGATTTGTTTGCCCGTTCCCTGCATGTTGCCCCGCAAGCAGCACTGAAAATGCTACTACGGCCTCCTCCCAGCCTACCGAAAAGTAATCGGGGCTGTGAGCGCCCTAGCAGCAGAACAAAGCCAGGGCTATATAGGTCTACAGCTGACCGCTAGCAAGGCAGGTGGCATACACGATTACTATGCATTGCTTACATAATTTCAAGAGAGTAGGCGTCAAAAAAGCCAGCCTGTACGAAACAAGCTGGCCCTAATGATATAGCCCCTATTACGCCGTAACGCTCAGGCCCTGGCGACAAGCCTGCTCGCAGCGACGGCAGGCTTCCGCGCACTCGCGGCAGTGCTGCATATGCGCGGCGTGCTTTTCGCATTCGTCACCGCAGGCCTTGCAGATGTCGGCGCATTCGCGCAGCAAATGCTGGGCGTGCTCGGAGCCGCGGGCTACGAAGCGGGCCGTAAGGGCGCAGATGTCGGCGCAGTCACGGTCCAACTGAATACAGCGGGCCATCATTTTGACGTCCTGCTCGCTCAGGCAAGCGGTAGCACAGTGCTCGCAGGAGTTGACACAAGCGTAGAGGGCAGCAAGGAGGCTTTGATTTTGAGAATGCATGGGGTCTGAAAGTAAGGTGGATGATAGTACTCACCGGTTTACTCCCCACCGCGGCGTGTGTTGTGCACGATTGGCCTGCCTGGGCTGCATAATTTGCACCGTTAGCCATTTTCGGAGCCCATCTTCCACCCTCTGGCACCTTTGATAGCCAAGTTGGTGGCCCTAACAGATGGGTGCCTGGCTGAGCCTAAGTCGCCAACAGGTATTTGCGCGTCAGCTGCTCAATCCGAGCGGTGGAATACTTCACCGTCTCCAGCACCTTGGCCGTGGTTAGTTCGAAGATGAACGCCTCGACCACGACTAGGCGGGGCGCCCGGCGGTGGCGCTGCTGGTAGCGCCGGGCGAAATTGACTTTGAACTCTTCCACCAGGTAACGGGCTGCCAAGGCCCAACAATAGGCTAGCAGCAGGTTTCTTTCCTGGTCGGCAAAGACCTTCATGGTGGTGCCCTCCGCCCCGATTCCCAGCGAAACCCGCAGCTCTGTTTCCAGGGCCGGCACCTGCGGGATTTGGTAACTAAACACCAGCACGTACTGGTTGATGAAGAGCAGGTAAGGGTTTTGCTTTTCCAGGTGCAGGAAAACTGCGTTGCGGCCGCTGTTCTCCCCGGGCTTATAGTAGCCGATAAACAGGTTCTCGGCCACTGGCCGCGCCAGGCAATTGCGCTCGGTGTCCGCCTCTGATTCGGCCAGGATGGCATTCACAATCCCATGCAGGACTGCGCGTTGCCCCATGTCCAGTTGAAAGTGGTTGAAGTTCGTGACGGCGCAGCGGTAAATAACCGACAGCCAGAAATAGTGCGCGATGCACACCTGCTGCGGGCTGAGCGGCTTGCCAGTAGCCAGCCGGCTGGCCACCTTTTGCTTGTGGAGCGACTCGAAGAAGGACAGCTTTTTTTCGCAGGCAACGCAGAAAATGTGGTCGGCAACGTACGGATTGGGCTCTTTTTCAATCTCTTCGTCGGTTAACTGCCGGCCAATGGTTTGCTGCACCGCTTCCGGCAGCACGCGCCGGCCAAAGTACGCGGCCGAGCCTTCGCCCCCCAGCTGGAAGTTCTGTTCCATGTCGCGCCCCTTGGCCCCATCGTTGTACATGGACTCCAGCACGGAATGAGGAATGATGTGGGAGCCGGTGGCGTCGGCTTCCCGCAGGCTACAAATCAGGCAAAGCATAAGCAATGGTAAAGGAGTGAATTAGCAGCAAGGTAAACCGCCTTTCTCTGAGTCGGCGGCTCCTTACCCAGCGTAACAGCCCCTTGACCCGCCTCGTTAATTAGGAGGCGTCGCAGCATCCCGCACGCCCGCTAAGTGCTCTCGCCGGTACTCGCTTGGCGAAGTGCCCGTCTCGCGCTGAAACTGTCGGGACAGGTGCCCCAGATTGCTGTAACCCAACTCCCGCGCCACGCGGCCCACGGGCAGGGTGCCCTCGCGCAGCAGGCGCCGGGCCTCTTCCACGCGTTGCCGGATGACGTACTGTTCCAGGCTCAGTCCTTCGGTGGCCGAAAACACGTCGCTCAGGTAGGCAAAGCGTCGCTGCAACCGGTCGCTCAGCAGTCGGGAGAAGTGTCCGCTACGTAGCGCGGCGGGCTCCTTACGCAGCAGCTCGGCAATTACTTCCTTGATTTGCACTACGAGGCGCTGCTGGGGGGAGAGCCGGTCGAGCAAGGCAAAGCCTTCCGCTTCCAGACGCTGCTGCAGTCGGGCCCAGTCAATGACCTGCTGGGTGCCCAGCAGTTCCACTTCCCCCAGTTCCACGCGCAACGGCACCAGGCCCAACTCCACGAGGAGTTCGCGCACCACCAGGATGCACTTTGAGCAGACCATATGCCGGACGTACAGGAGCGTAGTGGCCATGGGACAAGTGCTACAGGGCCGGGGACAAATCGTTTTGGTCGCCCGGGGGCGTGAGCGGCTGCGCATCCAGTTCTTGGGGGTGCTCGTCGAGACCCACTTCCCGGTGAGCGGCGAAGTACTGGGCCAGGGCTTTCTCCCCTACCAGCCAGAACACCACCGGCGTCACGATGATGTCGAGAAAGGTAGACGAGAGCAGCCCACCGAGAATGACCGTAGCTACCGGATACAGGATTTCCTTGCCCGGCGCGTCCTTGGCCAGGGTAAGCGGCACCAGGGCCAATGCGGCCACCAGGGCCGTCATCAGCACCGGCACCAAACGCTCCAGCGAGCCGCGGACGATCATCTTTGTACCGAAGGTCTCGCCCTCATGCTCCACCAGGTGGATATAGTGCGAAATCATCATGATGCCGTTGCGCGAGGCAATACCGGTAAGGGTGATAAAGCCTACCAAGGAGGCAATACTGAACGTGCCCCCAGTGAGCAGCACCGCCACCACCGAGCCAATCAGGGCCAGGGGGATGTTGAGCATGATCTGCCCTACCATGTAGGTGGACTTGAAGTGCGAGTAGAGTACCAGGAAGATGCCGGCCAAGGAAAATAAGCTCAGCCAGAGAATCTTTTGGGAAGCCGACTGCTGGCTTTCAAACTGTCCCCCGTAGGTTAGATAGTAGCCCGGGGGCAGCTTCACTTGCTGATTGACCTTGGCTTGAATCTCCTTCACCGTGGACCCCAGGTCCCGCCCGGCCACGTTCAGGGAGATGGTAATGCGGCGCTGGGTATTCTCGTGGTTGACGGTGTTGGGTCCCGGCTCGTAGACGACTTCCGCTACCTGGCTGACCGGAATCATGGCTCCGGAAGGGGTTTCGATGCGAGTCTGGCTGATGGCGGCAATGTCATTGCGCTGGGCTTCCGGCAGCTTCACCACCAGGTCAAAGCGCTTCTGCCCGTCGAGCATCTGCGAGACGACGGCGCCTTGGAACAGGGTTTCCAGGTCGCGCACCACTTCGCCCCGGGCCATGCCGTAAGCCCGCAGGGCCTCGTCCTTGGGTCGGATCAGCAGTTGCGGAATCTGCACCTGCTTTTCCACCTGTAGGTCCACCACGCCCGGCACGGTAGCGGCCGCCGTGCGGATTTCATTGGCGTAGCGGCGCAGCTCCAGCAAATCATTGCCGAACACCTTGATGGCCACCTGGGCGCGCACGCCCGACAAGAGGTGATCAAGGCGGTGCGAGATGGGCTGGCCGATGTTCACGTTGACGCCCGTGATCAGACTGAGCTTCTGGCGCATATCGGCCAGAATCTCGTCCCGGCTGCGCATGGTCTTGCCCTCTTTCTCCAGCTCTTCCTCGGTTTTGAAGGCCACCTCGATTTCCGAGTTGTTCACCGACTCGGCGTGCTCATCGAGCTCGGCGCGGCCGGTGCGGCGGGCAGTGTAGGCCACTTCCGGAATCTTGAGCATTTGCTCCTCACCCAGCGTGCCCAACCGGTTGCTTTCCGTCAGCGACGTGCCAGCCGGGGCCGAGAAGTTAACCGTCAACGAGCCTTCGTTGAAAGGCGGCAGAAACTCCGTGCCGAAGAAAGGCACCATGGCCGCGGCCATGACAAAGAGCAAGGCCGTGGAGGTCAGGATGAGTTTAGGGTGGGTCAGGCCCCAAGTAAGCAGGCGAGTATCCTTCTTTTTCAGCCAGCGCACCAGTGGACCATCCGTTTCGGGGTGGTCCATCTGCTTCATCTTCGGCAGTAGGTAGTAACATAGCACCGGCGTGACGGTGAGCGACACGAACAGCGAAGCCACGATGCTGGTGATGTAGGCAATGCCCAAGGGCGCAAAGATTCGTCCTTCCATGCCTTCCAGCGCAAACAGCGGCAGGAACACCAGCACCACGATGATGGTGGCGTACACGATGGAGTTGCGTACCTCCGATGAGGCCGCATAGATAACCTTGAGTACCGGCTGGGGAGTGGCCCGTTGCCGGTTTTCACGCAGGCGGCGGTATACGTTCTCCACGTCCACGATGGCATCGTCCACGAGCTCGCCGATGGCGATGGCCAGCCCGCCCAACGTCATGGTGTTGATGGAGATGCCCGCCAGGCGAAACACCAGCGCCGTCACGAGCAGCGATAACGGAATGGCCACCAACGAAATAAAGGTGGTGCGCACATTCAGCAGGAAAGCGAACAGCACGATGACCACGAGAATGGACCCGTCGCGCAGGGCTTCTTCCACGTTGGTAATCGAGGAGTCAATAAACTCCGACTGCTTAAACAGGCGGGTATTTACCTGCACATCCTTGGGCAAAGAGGGCTTGAGCTCCGTCAGTGCCTTTTCCACGGCCTGCGTGAGGCCTACGGTGGCCGCACCCGGCTGCTTCTCAATGCTCAGGATGACGGCGGGCTTACCGTTTACGCTGCCGTCGCCGCGCTTGAAGCGAGCCCCGAACTCCACCTGGGCAATATCAGCCACCCGGACCGGGGACTGGTCGCGGTAGCCCACGATGATGTTCTCGATGTCCTTGACCGAGCGCAGGCGGCCCAGGTTGCGGATGAGCACCTCCGAGCCATTACGGTCGAAGAAGTTGCCCGTGGTATTCAGGTTGGACTGGCGCAAGGCTTCCTCCACCTGGTTTACCGTCAGGCCGGTGGCATTTAGCCGGGGCATGTCTAGCAGCACCTGGTACTGCAGGTTGTCGCCCCCAATGGGAATCACCTGGGCCACGCCCGGAATGCTGAGCAGGCGCTGGCGCACGGTGTAGTTGGCCAGGGTGCGCAAATCGGCCGCATTAGTTTCTTTTCCGCCCGAAAGGCCGACGAGCATAATCTGGCCCATGACCGAGGAAATGGGCCCCAGCACGGGCGTAACGCCCTGGGGCAGCTGCTCGCCGGTGGTCTGGAGCTTTTCACTCACGATCTGGCGGGCCGTGAAAATATCGGTGCCGTAGTCGAACTCCACGAACACCATGCCCAGGCCGATGGCCGAGTTGGAGCGCACCGCCGACACGCCGGTGGCTCCGTTCAGGGCCGTTTCCACCGGCAGTGTCACCAGGGCCTCCACTTCCTCGGGCGCCATGCCCGGGGCTTCTAAGAATACCGTCACGCGAGGACGGTCCAGGTCGGGCAGCACGTCCACGGGCAGCTGGCCCGCGGTGTAGGTGCCGGCAATGAGCAGGCCCAGGGCGAAGGCCAGCATCAGCAGGCGGTTCTGCAGGGCAAAGCGAATTATCTGATCGAGCATCGGTTGTTAGCGCAAAAAAGGAAGAAGCGAGGGGGCCGGAAGGCCCCTCCCCTCCCGGAATCGGCAGCGTCCCGGACAAGTAGCCCAGGCCCACCGGACTGCTTATTTTTTAGGACGGGGGGTGCGAGCCGAGGAGTGGGTGCTCATAATCTGCCACTGGCCGGCGGCGTTTTTGCGCAGCACCGACGTGGCCACCCCGCGGCGGACAACAGGCGCCTTGGCCTGCTTATCCTGGGGGCCGTTCTTGAGACTGATCGTGTAGGTGTAAGTCTCCGTCGCGAAGGCGTAGGGACCGTCGACCTGCACGGCGGCCTTGTAGTCGCTAAAGGTGAAGGCGCTGAACTCTTTCAACTCCGGCCCCAGATGGTGCTCGGCATAGTGGCGGTAGGTGCCTTCCACCCCGCCCGACTCAAACACCTGGGAGTTAGGTGCGAACAGGCGGTGGGTGCCCGTCGTATCGAGTTTTTGCACGGCCTGCTGGTACTTGGTCAGCACCATTTTCACGGCGGCCTCATCGGCAGCGGAGCCGGCGGCGGGGGCCGTCTGGGCCTGTGCCGTGGCGGCGGTAAGGATCAGTAGGGCAAGCAAAGCGGCAAAGGCAAAGCGATTTTTCATGGCAAGCGGACGGAGCGTGAGGCCACCGGGTAGGGGGCACTATTGGTTGAGGTAAATGGACTTGAGCTGGTAAGTGCCGGCGGTCACTACCCGGTCATTTTCGTTGACCTGGCCTTGCAGCAGTACCGTTTGCTGCCCGTTGACCGCTCCCGGCTGCACAAAGCGAATCTTAAAGTGCTCGGGCTCGGTGTGCACGAACACGACGGGTTTGCCATTGAGGTCGGTGATAGCGGAAGTGGGTACTACCAGCTGGGGCCGGCCCCCACCCGTCTGACCTACGACCTGCACGTTCACCGCTTGGCCCGCGCGGTAGGCACTACTCTCGGTAGCGTCCAGCTCCAGCACCAATTGGCGGGCCTGGTTCACGGGGTTCACCACGTTGGAGAACACCACGAGCCGGGCCGATACACCGGCCTGCCCCTGCAGGCCTTCCACGCGGAACTGCGCGCCGGGCGTGATCTTAGCCAAGTCCTGGGCAAACACCTGAGCTTCCACCCGCAGCTTACCCGGGTTCAATACCCGCAGCAGCTCGTCGCCCTGGTTTACCTGCTGGCCCACGGCCAGGTTGAATACGTCCACCGTCCCACTCACCGGCGAGGTAATGGATATTCGGCGCTGCTGACCCTGCCCGTTGTAAATGCTGGCGTTCTGCCGGGCCTGGCGCAGGCGAAGCTCGGCCGCCACCACGTCCTTGCGGGCCGCGATGTCGGCGATGCTCTGCAGCCGGGCATAGTCTTGTTGGGCGGCGCGCAATTCGGCCTGGGCATTAGCCCGCTCGGTGCTGAGTCCAATCTGCTGGGTAGCATCCAGGGTTTGCTCGATAACGGCCAGCGTCTGCCCGGCCCGCACGGATTGGCCCACTTGCGCCGAGAGGCTCACGATGCGCCCCCCCTGGGGCACGACGACTCGCCCTTCGCCCCCGGCTGCCGCCGATACCGTGCCGTAGAGCGTGGCCCGGCTATAGGTGGTGGAGTACTCGGCCAGGTTGGTCCGTACCTGAAACAGAAACTGACTTTCTTTGGGCAGCAATACCTCATCGGTCAAGGCCACGCCGGTGCTGGCTTTGGCTTCGCCACCGTGGTCTTCACCCCCGTGCGCCTGTACCGTACCCGGCGGAGGCAACAGCACGGTCAATCCGAAGCCAGCTGCGGCTGTGGCCGCCAGGAATTTATAGTGGGTCTTCATATCCTGAATGATTAAGAAATGGGCGTGCGGTGGCGGGCAGTCAAAGCCGGCTCCGAAGTGTGCAGCACTGAATCCGGGGATTGGCGCCGGCGGCGCAGCAGCAACGCTGTCAGGGCGATGCCGAGCACGAAGGCGCCCACCACGGCCAGGATGGTTTTCCAGGAGGAAAAAAGCGATGGGGTCGCAGTGGGAGTGGCAGCCGCCACCGGCAGCTTCTCCCCTACCTTGATACCTTCCAGCAGCAGTAAGTCCGCTTTGTCGCCAACCACAATGTTGGCCGCAAAGCTGTAGGTCTTGTTGGCGGGGAACTGGCCTTCCACCAGGTACACCCCCGGCTCCTGTTCGGTCACCGCCCACTTCAGGTTGGCATCTTCCGGGTTGGTAAGCGTGAGCTTGGCGCCTTGGAGAGGGACGTTGGTGGCGTAGTCGGAGAGGAACAGGCGCAGGTCAGCCGGCTTGCCCCCTTCCAGCGGCTCGTAGCGCAGCAGCGCCTCAAACTGTTCCGAGAGCGCGGCGACGGAAAACGACGTGGCCCCGGCTGGCGTCGATGCTTTGGCGCCGTCGCCGTGGTCTTCGCCCCCGTGAGCGGAGGCGGAGGCGCTTAGCAGCAGGCCCAGCAGCAGAATCAGGAGTTGTTTCATGAGGATTGACGGTTATTCGCCCCGCAGGTAGTTAAGCTCGACCAAAGCCTGGCGGTAGTCGCGGATGGTGGTCAGGTAGGTATTCTGAATGGCGAACGCCTGGTTCAGGCTCAAAATCAGCTGTAGGTAGCTGACTTCCCCGGCGCGGAACAGGCGCTGGGATTGGCTGATAATGGCCTGTGACTGGGGCAGACCGGTTTGTTCGTAGTAGCCCAGCGAGGCCGCAAACTTGCGCGAGTCAGCTAGGGCCTGCTGGTACTGTCCACTCAACTCCAGCCGCTGGGCCTGGAGCTGATAGTTGGCGGCCTGGGAGCGAGCCGTAGCCGCCTGCAGCTGCGAGCGGTAGGTCCAGAACCAGATGGGAACCGATACCCCAAACTGGAAGCGGTAGCGAGTAGGCGAATAATCGTACCCCTGATTCTGATAGCCCACCGTCAGAGCCGGTGTGCGCCGGGCTCGAACTAAGCTGATGCCCGACTGGCTCAAGGCCACGTTCTGGGTGGCAGCCGCCAGCGTAGGGCTGCGTACCAGGGCGGTGCTGTCTTCGGCGGGCAGACTGCTGAGCAGCGCCCCACCCACCTGCCCCAGTTCGGGGCCGGTGCGGCGCAGGTCGGTGGTGGTGGTCAGGGCCGCAGTGGGTTGGCCCAACAGCAAGCCCAGGCGGCGCTGGGCGGCGCGCTGGTCGGCAGTCGCCTGCTGCAGCTGCACGGTCACCTGCCGCGCCTCGGCGTCGGTGCTGATGCGCTGCAGAGAGGTGACTTCGCCGGCGGCGAACAGGCGCTCGGTGGCCACGCGCAGGGCGCGAAACAGGCTGTCCTGATAGGTAAGCTGTCGCACCTGCGCCTCGGCAAACTGCAGGCTGAGGTAGGCCAGGCGGGTATCGCGCAGCACGCTGGCCCGGCTCACCTCGCGGTTGCGTTCGGCCAGGGTAATACCTGCCTGGGCCACCTGGCGCTGGCGCCGGTAGACGTTAGGCAAGTCGATGGTTTGTACTACGCCGGGGGCCCACATTTCCCCCGTGGGCGCCGAGAACAGAAAGTCCGGGTTGGCGGGTGCGAAAGAGCCCCGTTTGAGCGCGCGCTGCTCCTCGATTTCGCGATCAGACTGCCGCAGCCGTGGGTGCCGCCGCAACGTGAGGGCTTCGGCGCTGTCGAGGCTGATGGCGGTTTGGGCCCGCGCGTCTTCTAGGAGCAACCCAATCAGCGCCAGCACCAGCAGCCCTTGCGCTGCCCATTTCAGGTTTAGAAACTTCATATTGTCAGGTTAGAGCCCGTCATGGGGCCGCCCACCGTTGCAGCGGCGAGCGGCCCGAGACGGAGAGGGTTCGGACGCCGGGCGTCCGAGAAGCAGGCTCCGCCTAGGCCTTTTTCACGAGGGCCATGCCGCACTTTGGGCAGGTGCCAGGCTCCGAGCTGGCGCTGCCTTCGCACTTCATGGGGCACTCGTAAGCGGCGCCAACCGCCTTGCTACCCTGAGCCCCCGCATCGAGCTTGTCGAAGCGGGTGTTAATGGCTTTGCCATCGGCTTTCAGGCTGACGATGGCCGTGCGTACTTTCGTCCCGGCGGGCAGTTTGGCCACCAGGTGGTCGGTACCACCAGCTACCAGCGTCACGGTCATAGTTTTGTTGTCGGTGGTTTGCACCATCACCGTGCCCGAGAGCGACTTACTGGGCACGGAGGCATTTTTATCGGCCAACAGGTAGATGTGCAGTTCGCCGGGGTGGGGCACCAACTCCATGTGGTAGGGGTTGGCCGTGCGTACTACGCCGCCGTGCGGAGCAACGTGGGCGTGGGTTTCGCCGGGTGCGGTGTGGGCGTCCGGTTTGCCACCGGCGTGCGAGTGCTGGGCCCGTGAGGCCAGAGGAAACAGGATTAGGAGAGCGGCGGCCGTCAGGGAAATGCTGAAAAGCTTCATGGAAAAAGAATATCGAATGGGCAGTGGGGAACAATGAGCTAGCCGGCAACAGGCTTCTTTAGCCAATACCGCCGGCTACCCGGATTACATTTTGTCGGCGTTTTTGCCGTGCCAGGCCTTGAATTCGGCGATTTCCTTCTGCTGGGCATCAATCATCATCTGCGCCATCTCCTTGAGTTTGGTATCCTTGCCATGGGCCACCTCGGCTTTGGCCATGTCCACGGCGCTTTGGTGGTGCACCGTCATCATCATGTTGAAGTTCATGTCCGGGTCGGCCACCATGCTGGGCAGGTTCTGCATCATACCGTCCATGGAGGCCTTCATCTTGCTGGTGAAGGGGTCGGTCGGATCCAGTGGCTTGTAGTTATTGGGGGCGGAGTCCAGCCGCTCAGCAATGGGCTCCAGCTCACTGATTTCCTTTTGCTGATCGGCCTTGATCTTCTCGGCCATTTGCCGCATGGTGGCGTCCTTACCGTCGCGCAGCTCGAGGTCGGCCATGGCCAGGGCACCTTTGTGGTGCTCCAGCATCATGTGGGCAAAATCGTGGTCGGTGTTGCCCTTCATCTTCATGGCGTCCATTTTGGCCATCATATCGTTCATGGCCATCAGCATGGGAGAGTCACTGGTTGAGGTCTCACTGCGCATCTTGGAATGATCCATGCCCGCCATCGCACCGGAACCCGCTGAGGCATCGGTAGTGGCGGTTTCCATGGTGCTTTCCGTGGCGGCAGTGGTGGCATCAGCTTTCTCATTGTTGCAGCTGCTCAACAGCAACGCGGAACAGAGGGTGGCGAGGAAAAAAGTGGTTTTTTTCATGGGGTTGGATGGTTTGTAAAAAGGGAACTAAACAGGGATGCCTCAGCTAGCGGCCGTGCCCTTCACGTTGATAGTGAAGTCGCCGGTATGGATCTTACCGCCGTGGTTGAACTGCAGGAAGACGCGGTAGAGGCCGGGAGCTTCGAAGTTGGTGTTGAAGCCGATCCGCGGGCCTTTGTCGGCTTGGTCATTGGGATGCACGTGCAGGTAGCGCTCCGTGTCCTGGCTAATGACCACCACGTGGCCAAGGGCACCGAGGTAGTTGTCCAGGTCAGTGACCGGCTGGCCGTCCTTTTGGATGGTGATGCTCATGCCCAGCAGCTGACCCGTGGTGAGCGGCTTGTCAAAGGAAAGCGTGGCCTGGTAGCCGTCCTGCTCCCACTGCATGTCATCATTTTTGAACGTTACCGGGGCGTACTTCGGGCCCTGCACCGTGATGGGCTGGCGGCCCAGCTGGTGGCCGGCTCCCGTGGGCGTGTAGTCCTGAAACAGCACGTAGTCGCCGCCCTTGGGAAAGGTGTAGGTGACCTGATAGTTGCCCTGGGCAGTATAGTCGGGGTGTTCGTGGTAGAACTGGCCCAGGTCCTTGCTGACGATGATCAGGTGAATTTTCTTTTCGTGCACCAGGGCCAGGGGCACGGGCGCGACCTCGTTGCCGACTTCCTGGGGGGTGAAGACGAGCTGCGAGGGCTGCCCGGCCGTGAGTTGCATGGGCTGCGGCTCAAACTTCATGGCGTAGGCTTTGCCGTTGCCGGCCGCCTGATCGTTGTGTTCGAGCTTCATGCCGCACTTGGGGCAAGTCTCCCCGGCCTTGGTGCTGGTCACCTCGGGGTGCATGGGGCAGGCATAGGTGTGGCCGGCGCCGTGATCCGCCCCGGCGCCGGCTGGCGCATCCGTGGGCGTGGTTACGGTGTTGGTGGCACTACTCGACTCGGTTTCGGAAGAGCAGCCGGCCATGGTCAGGACGCTGGCCAGGGCCAGCAGCGAAAGGGGTACGCGATGCATGGGGGAGGAAATGAGTGATGAAAAGGGGGGGCGCTTCTCAAGGCGGCCCAGGGCTCCAGCCAGTGCTTAGGCCTGCCACTGCTGCCAGAGCACGAAGCCCAGCGTGGCGGCCAGCACGGCGTAGAGCAAGTAGGAGAGCAGGCGACGGCCCGGCCCTCGGCGGGGCGGCGTACCAGCTTCTTCGCAACAACTCTTCATTGCCGGGAGGAAAAAACCAGGAAGAAAAAGGGGAAGGGGCGCGGCCGGACCACGCGCGACGGGCAAACGAAAAGGCCCGCCCCGGACATAGCACAGCTATGCCGGCGCGAGCCTTAGCGCGTCGGAAAAATCAGACAGTCAGCGACTGGATGAAAATGCGGATGTCGGGTATTTTGGGCTTTAATTGCCGCCGCGCCACCAGCAGCACGGGACGCGAACGGTCCCACTGCTGAAAGCGGAACACGACGGTCAGGGGTGCTGGCGGCAGAGCCACCGGCATGAACGCCATTTTCTCAATTCCCGCCTTGGGCGGATGCGCCAGCGAGGCCCACACGGTTGCGGCATCATCCTGGCAGCAGGCACCCTTAGGGCCGTGCTGGTGCGAGGTCCCGGAAGCGGGGGCTTTGCGCTCGTCGTGGTGGTGAGCCGCCGTCGCGTTGAGGCCAGCCCCATGGGAATGGGGCGCCTGGTGCTTGGACGACGCTGGCTGCGGGTGCTCATGCGCCGGCGTGCCGGCCGGGTGCTTGTGCGACGCCATGGCTTGAGCCGGGGCCGCTGGCATTACCAACGCACAGAAGACCTGCCCAAAGAACACGTTGAGGAAGACCACCAGTAAGGAGGTCGCCATCGCGCGTCGGGAATGGGTCTGGAGTCGGAACATTGGTACAGGTCAACTGCAAAATTATGGGAAAGGTTTACATAGTATTCTACTGCTACTCTGGCCTCCCTAGCTCGGCGGCTAAGCCCCTTTCCTCCCCTACCGCCCCAGAAATGGCCTTTTCAGCGTCTGCGGGCCTTCCCAGGCCCCGTTCTGGTTTTGACCCGCTGGGAGTACACCCGGGCTATGCTGGAAATCTTATAAGCTCAGCGACTGAATTGTGTACGTGCCGGCACACTGGACGACGGGGTATGCAAATGTTGTAAGCGCAAAGCTCAATTCTGCACATCTATTGGGTACCGAAGCCAGTTTACTTCGTGTTGACCACAACGAGCAACTTACCGCTCCCCACCAACGCTACTACTCGTGGAAACCATACCCGATCATCACCCCACCCCGGCGGCACCCGCCCAGCCGGCGGCGCCCGCTGGCGGCACCGAGACCGCCATGCTTAACATCGAGGGCATGACCTGCGCGTCCTGCTCCAACTTTGTGGAGAAGGCGCTCAGCCGCACGCCCGGCGTGCAGCGCGCCACCGTAAACCTGGCCAGCGAAAAGGCCACCATCGAGTACCTGCCGGGCCAGATTGACCGCGCCGGCCTGAAGGCGGCCGTGGAGCAGGCCGGCTACGGTGTGCACGAGCCGGTCGCGCCGGCTTCGCCCAACGTGCTGGCTTCCGACCAGGAGCTGGACCAGCGCAAGGCCGAGGCCTACCTGAAGCTCAAGCGTCGCTTCCGGGTAGCGGTGGGATTGGCCGTCGTCATCATGCCGCTGAGCATGCTCATGCTCTGGCCCCGGATGATGAACCTGATCCCGACGCCGCTGCTCAACTACGTGCTGCTGGTCCTTACATTGCCCGTGCTGCTCTACAGCGGCCGCGAGTTTTACGTCTCGGCCTGGAATGGCTTCCGGCACCGCACCGCCAGCATGGACACGCTCATCGCCGTGGGCACCGGCGCGGCCTTTCTCTACAGCCTGGCCGCTACGGTGATTCCCCATTGGTTTATGCAGCGTGGCATCATGCCCGAGGTATACTACGACACCACGGCCACTATCATTGCCCTGATTCTGCTGGGCAAGGTGCTGGAGAGCCGGGCCAAGTCCAAGACCTCGGCCGCCATCAAGGCCCTGATGGGACTGCAAGCCAAAACCGCCCGCCTAGTACGGGACGGACAGGAAGTAGACGTGCCCATCGAGCAGGTCGTGCCTGGCGACGAAGTGGTGGTGCGCCCCGGCGAGAAGGTGGCCACCGATGGGGTATTGCTCAGTGGTCACTCGGCCGTGGACGAGAGCATGCTCACCGGCGAGAGCCTGCCGGTGGAAAAGAAGGAAGGCGACCACGTGTTCGGGGCCACCCTCAACAAGACCGGCTCGTTCCGCTTTCGCGTCAGCAAAGTGGGCGCCGAAACCATGCTGGCGCAGATTGTGAAGCTGGTGGAGGAAGCGCAGGGCAGCCGTGCCCCCATTCAGCAGCTGGCCGACAAGGTCAGTGCCGTGTTCGTGCCGGTCGTGGTCATGATTGCCATCGTCACCTTCGTGCTCTGGTTTGATTTCGCCCCCGAGGCCACGCGCCTGCCGCTGGCGCTGGTCAACTTTGTGGCCGTGCTCATCATCGCCTGTCCCTGCGCCCTGGGCCTGGCCACGCCCACAGCCATTATGGTGGGCACCGGTAAGGGGGCCGAGCACGGCGTGCTGATTCGCAATGCCGAGGCCCTGGAGAAAGCGGAGAAGGTGACCACCGTGCTGCTCGACAAAACCGGCACTATCACCCGCGGGGAGCCCAGCGTGACGGACTTCTTGCCCGTCAACGGCGAAGCTACTGACCGCCTGCTGCCCCTGCTGGCCGCTGTGGAGCGCCAGTCGGAGCATCCATTGGCCGAAGCTGTGGTGCGCTACGCCGATGCCCAGGGCGCCGCGGCGCTGACGGCCACCGCGTTTCAGGCCTTGGAAGGCCGTGGGGCCAGTGCCACGGTGGACGGGCAGGCCATTTTGCTGGGCAACCGCCGCCTGCTCGACGAGCACCAGGTGCCGATGACGGCCGCGGCCGAGCAGGCTGCCGCGCAGCTGCTGGACCAGGCCAAGACCGTACTGTACGCCGCGATGGGCGGGCAGGTGGTAGCCCTGATTGGGGTAGCCGATACCGTACGCGACACGTCGGTGGCCGCGATTCGCCATTTGCAGCAACAAGGCATTGAGGTGGTGATGATGACCGGCGACAACCCGCAAACCGCCGCCAAGGTAGCCGAACAGGTAGGCATCAAGCGCTACTTTGCCGAGGTGCTGCCCGCCGATAAGGCCGGTAAGGTGAAGGAGCTGCAAGCCGAAGGCCGCGTGGTAGCCATGGTTGGTGACGGTATCAACGACGCGCCCGCGCTGGCCCAGGCCGACATCGGCCTGGCCATGGGTGGCGGCACTGACGTGGCCATGGAAGCGGCTGGTATCACGCTCATGCGCTCGGATTTGCAGGGCGTGGTCACGGCCATTGACCTCTCGCGCCAGACCATGCGTACGATCAAGCAGAACCTGTTCTTTGCCTTCATCTACAACACGCTGGGCATTCCTATTGCTGCCGGCCTGCTCTTCCCGCTCACCGGCTGGCTGCTCTCGCCCATGCTGGCCGCCGGGGCCATGGCCCTGAGCTCGGTATCCGTCCTTACTAACTCACTGCGCCTGCGCGCTTATAAGCGGACCGCATAAGGCGGCCTTTTCTTTCCTTTTTGTACGTTCCCCTATGGATACCACTCAGCTAATCGTAACCCTGGCAGGCGTAGGCCTGCTAGTCTTTGTCGGCTGGTTTTTCTTTCTGGCCCCGCACCGGGTGGCCGCGGCCGTTTCCTCGTCGGCGGGCATCCAGCAGGTCGACATCATGGTGAAGGGCGGCTACTCGCCTGACGTCATTGAGGTGGAACGCGGCAAGCCCGTGCAGCTCAACTTTTACCGCGATGAGGAAAACAGCTGCTCTGAGGAGCTGCTGCTGCCCGACTTTAACATCCGGCGCGACCTGGCCCCGTTTAAAACTACGGCTATTGAGTTTTTGCCCCAGCAAGCCGGTACCTTTGCTTTCACCTGCGGCATGCACATGCTGCGGGGAAGCCTGGTCGTAAAATGAAAATCGTGACACAGTCCGCCACTTCCACCCTACCGCCCCCCGCGGCCGGGGCAGTGCGCCTCTCCATCCGCAACATGGTGTGCCCCCGCTGCCTGCGGGTGGTGCAGCGCGAGCTGGAGAAGGCCGGGCTGGTGGTGGAAGGCGTAGCCCTGGGGGCGGCTAATGTGCGCATGGCTGATGGCAGTCCAATACAGGAGCACGTGGTGCAGGAAGCCCTGCAGGCCTATGGCTTTGCCCTGGTGGAGGATCCCCGCGATCAGCTGGTAGAGCAGGTGAAGGCTCTGGTGGTAGAGCTGATTCACTACACCCCGGTTGAGCTGCAGCCGTTTCACACCTATTCTCACTTCATCAGCCAGCGGATAGGGCGGTCCTACGCCTACTTGTCACACCAGTTCTCGGTGCGCGAGGGCCTGACGCTGGAGAAGTACATCATTCGCCAAAAGGTGGAGCGCGCCAAGGAGTTGCTCAGCTACCAAGATGAAAACGTAGCCAGCGTGGCCAAACTGCTCGGCTATAGCAGCGCCGCCCACCTGACCAATCAGTTCCGGCAGGTAACGGGCATGTCGCCTTCGGACTACCAGCGCTTAGGGCCGGGCAGCGCCGGGCGCGTGAGCCTTTCCAACCTTGTTTAAAGGTTCAGACTGGAAACTTTACAACGTTTTAGGTTCAATTGTGAGCAAACGGAGGCGGTATTCCACCGTTTAGTCAGGGGTGACACTTTCGTTACCTGTGTACCTAAATCCCTCTTACCATGCTCCGTTCTCTTCGACTTCCCCTGCTTGCTTCTATCCTAGCCTTTGGCACGCTGACTGCGTGCAATAAAGATGATTCTGATGGTCTTGAACTCATCAAGCATGATGAGAGCGTTTACATGCGTAATATGCATGAGAGCATGGCCATGATGGAAGCAATGCCCAAAACGCAAGACCCCGATAACGACTATGCCAGCATGATGATTATGCACCATCAGGTGGCTATTAAAAACAGTCAGGAGGAGTTGAAAAGTGGCAAGGACGCCACTATGAAGCAGATGGCCCAGACCATCATCGACAAGCAGCAGGCGGAAATCGCCCAGTTCAATGCCTTTCTGACGGGCCACCCGGCGCATGCCCCGGCCGTGCCAGAGTTCAATGCTTTGCAGATGATGAATATGATGCAAATGATGAAGGCAGTGGACCTTCGCCCGTTAACCGGCGACCCAGACTTTGATTTTGCACAGCTCATGATTGACCACCATCAGGCCGCCGTGGAGAATTCCGATGCGCTGCTCAAGTACGGCCGCGAGAACACGACCAAGGCCCTGGCCCAGCAAATTATCACGGACCAGAAAATGGAAATCAAGATGCTGCAGGACTGGCTGCTGGCCAATAAAAAATACTAGATGGCTGCTCTCCGGCACCGATGAAAAAGAGTGGCCCCGGTGGGGTCGCTCTTTTATTTTCTCCCTCCCCCTCCTTTTCCCCTGCGTTGCTACACATTGTACTGCATGTGCTGGTGCCCGCAATAGTAGCGCTGGTTTTTTACCGGCCGCGTTGGCACCGAGTTTGGCTGGTTCTGGCGGCCGGCCTGCTATTGGATATAGACCATGTGCTGGCCACGCCCATGTTCGACCCCACGCGGTGCAGCATCAACTTTCACCCCCTGCATACTTACTGGGCCATGGGCATTTACGTGCTCTTGCTCTTTTCGCCCCTGACGCGCGTGTGGGCCGTGGGCTTTTTATTGCATATGGCGCTGGATTATGCCGAATGCTGGCAGCTGGGTATCCGCTGGCCACAGTAAGCGGCCTGGTTCTTTACGCTCCACACTGGCTTTTATGAAGCTCTCCGAAACGCTTTCTTTAGCCTTGCAGCAGTTGCGCAGCCGCGGCTACACCGAAGACTTCAGGTTGCGGTCCGATTATCTGTGCTGCGCGGCCTACGATTTACCGCTCGGGCCCGAGCAGTTTCAGGTCGATGTGGTTTTTCGCTTTGAGAGGCATTCCGACCCAGGTGACCAATCCATTCTGTATGGTTAGACCTGCGGGGCGTGCTGGTAGATGCCTACGGCGTGTATGTTGACCCACTGACAGCCGCCATGGAGGCTAGGCTGCGCCAGCCTCTCCGCTGAAGAGTCTTCTTTTTGGTCTTTTACTTCCTGTCCGTTTTACTTCCCCCCCCTCCCTGATGCACCCAATGTCGGAACCACTGTTTCCGCAGTACCTGCTGTGGATTTGGTTTACCTTAACCGCCCTTTCCGTAGCCTACGTGGCCTGGGACCTGTTTACCCGCACCCCGGAAATGAAGGTGATGAAGTGGGGCTGGGTGCTGGTGACGCTCTACACCGGGCCGGTGGGCCTGCTCATTTACTGGTTTTCCTGCCGCGAGCCGGCCCCCGACACCCACGAGCAGTTTGTAGCCCCACTGTGGAAGCAAACCGTCGGCTCCACTATCCACTGCCTAGCCGGCGACGCCACCGGCATCATTGCGGCAGCCATCATTACCAGCTGGCTGCGCTTGCCCATGGGCATTGACATCTGGGTGGAGTACGCCGCCGGCTTCTTGTTTGGCTTACTTATTTTCCAGGCATTGTTTATGAAAGACATGCTGGGGGGGAGTTATAGTAAGGCCATACGGGCCTCTTTTTACCCCGAATGGGTGTCCATGAATGCGGTCATGGCTGGCATGATTCCAACTATGGTTATCCTGATGACCCGCGACATGACGGCTATGGAGCCTGCCTCCGTACGCTTCTGGGGGATTATGTCACTGGCCACCCTGGTAGGAGCCCTCACGGCTTACCCCATCAACTGGTGGCTCGTGAAAAAACAGCTTAAGCACGGCATGGGCACCGAGCGTGCTCTTGGCAAAGGTGGCCCGCCACCCGAGCGCGCCACTGACCCCGCCATCACAGCTCGCACCGCAGCCTCTGCCGCCCACGCCGCGCACATGCGCGTAGCCGCTGATGCTTCAGCGCCGGGCGGTCAGCACGCTACTGGCCACCACAACATGGGCGGTCAGCATATATCGGCATCCCGCAAGGCTGCGGTAGCCTTGCTCTCCCTGCTCCTGCTGGCCGTGGGATATTACCTGGCAGCGCAGTACGGGGACCTGTCGATGCGGCCGGGTATGCCAATGGATGCAATGCCCGGGATGGACATGCCCGGACACCAGATGTAGCCGCCATTTCGCGAAATGCCGGGACCCGCGCCGGAAGCATGATGATTGGGCCCGGACTTCTGTGCAACTTAGCTACTGTATTGGTTCTACTCCCTTTTTATGTCTGCCGCCCTACCGCCCCTTATCCAATCGTACAAAGCCGATTCTGAATCCGTTTACAACACCTGGTTTATCAACAACGAGGAACGGTTAAAGGCTTTTCGCTCCATCCGGCGCGGGGTACAGCAGGTGGTCAAGGACATTAAGGCCGGTAGCTTCGGCAACGATTTCAAGGGCACGTCGCTTGAATTTGTGCTCAGCGTCATCAGCGAGCAAAAGCAGGTGTTTCAGGGCGCGGCCCACCCCTTCTACTGGAAGCCCAAGCTGCGCATTCCCGACATCTACGAGCACGAGGACAACAAGCGCGCCTTCGGGCAATTTCTGGAAAGCTGTCTGGCCGCCACCACCGAGCAGCAACTGCTGCGCGAAATAGACTTGCTGGACCGCCGCAAAATCAAGGGGCTGGGCCCGGCCGTAGCCAGCATCCTGTATTTCCTGCACCCCACCTTGATGCCACCCTGCAACACGGCCATTGTCAACGGCTTCAACGCCCTGTTCGGGGAGAAAATCAAGTTGGGCTCCTGGCCGGAGTATCTGCGCATGCGCGAGCGGCTACGCGACCTGAACCAGGAGCACCGTCAGCACCTGAGCCTGGACTACGGGGCGCTGGCGGGCTTGCTCTTCGACGTGGGCGTGAAGAAGATGATTGCCGGCGACCAGCAGTTTGCCAGCGACGAGGACCGCGATAAGTACCAGCAGCAAGCCCGCAAGCGCCACCAGGAGGTGCAGACCGAGGCCCAGGAGCAAAACCAGCACACCCAGATGCAGCACCACCTGCTGCGCATCGGCAAGGCCCTGGGCTGCGACGTGACCACGGCCATCAACGACCGTAACCGCTTGTGTCACGGCCAGAAGCTGTCATTTCTCTGCCTCGACCAGCACCCCGAGCTGCCGGTACCGGCCGACGTGGCCACCACTATTCGCCTCATTGATGTGGTGTGGTTCGCACCGGGCACCAACCGGGTGATAGCCGCTTTCGAGGTGGAGAAGAGTACCAGCATCTACTCGGGCATTCTGCGGCTGACGGATTTGGCGTTTTCCATGCCCGAGCACGAAACGGCCCTCTACTTAATAGTGCCTGACGCCCGAGAGAAGGAAGTGCAGGCCCAACTCTCGCGCCCGGCTATTCGGGCCGCTGGCGCAACCATCCACTACATTCTGTTCTCCGAACTCAGCCAGCACTGTGAGGCCTTGTGCAAGTTTGGCGACACGCCGTCGGCCATGCGCAAGATTGCGCGGACGGTTATTTAAACAGTAGCTGGTTTCATCTTATATGAGCATTACAAAACTCTACCTTTTCTCCAAAAACACCGATGCTACTTTTGGTGTGAGGGGCTTTCAGTATCAAATTATCAAGACCCTTCAAACTTGGTTAACTAACTACCTGAACAATGTAGATGAGGTTATCTATTGCGACTATGAAGAAGACATTTTCCAGCGAAACGATAGCATCAAGAATGCCAAGTTCAGGCAGGTAAAGCTGTACAAAACAAACTTTTCCTTCAAGAGTGAAGAGGTGCAAAAGGCAATTGCCCACTTCTTTATGCTGCATGTTAAGTCTGACTATCAGGACTGGAACAAGGAATTTGTATTTGAAGCCAATTCGAGCGTATCCGCCAGCCGAGGAGATAACGAAGCTGACTTGCTACAGCGCTGGGCGGCAGGCCAGGCTAGCCCATCCGGCGAGCTTTTGGCCGAGTGCAGTGCCAAAGTAAAGTCGTTTGTAACGGCGTATATCAAGGCCCAAGCAGCCAAGCTTGCCGAGAGCGAAGACCCTGCTACGATTGCCGATGCGCTGCTGGTACTTTCGAAAATTCAGGAAAAGGAATGGCAAGACTTCACCCGCTGCATCCGTTGGGAGTTTGCGGGAATTGACCCCAGCGTCGAGTTCGCCTCGGCCTTAACGGGGGTGGAGGACTTGGTGAAAGAACTGCCCTTTAAACTTTCGGATAGCCGCCAACACGCCCTGATTGGCATTCTGCATCAGGTAGTCTCGCTGAAATCAGCGGCACCGGACCCGGCCGACCGAGCCCTTACGCTGGCCGAAATGGAGCACCATATCCTGGCAGGCGGCTCAGCCGATGAACAATGGTATTTGGGTGTGTTTGAAAAGTGGCAACCTGCGGCACCTGCAGGAATGCTTTATCCAGGAGAGTTGCTGGAGATAATCAACGCCGCAAATTATTGCCGTTGGGAGGATAGCCTTGCTGGGCACACCGGTTTTTGGCAGGCCATGCTGCGCGGCTATATCAGCCAGAAAAAGGCCTTGCCCAGCCTGCGGCGGAGTGCCGTGTATGAGTACCTTTTTCTTCAGATGCGGCCCACTGGCTACTTTACGCCGCCGAGTGGGACCATGCAGGGCAGCGAGGAGTATATCCGGTTTTATTTCGAAGATTTCCGTGTTTTCAAGGACCCTGCTGAGTTTGAAAATGCGCAAAGCCTGCTGTTTCTGGTCGTCAGCGCTTACCGGCTCCGCCGCACCGGCGTCAACAAGGCAGAAATTATCGCGTGGCTTAAAGGCTTTGGTGATGCCTTAGCTGATGCGCTGGCCACGGCTCCCACACCCAGCGCGCGCTGCCGACTGCTGACGTGTCACATTGCCAATCAATTCTTCGCTATCAGGTCCCACAACGTGGCCGAGAAAATAGCTGCCTTGCAGCCCCTGGCGAAGGAGTTAGTGGCCCAGCTGCCTCGGGCAGACCACTTCAATGTTACCCACCTTAGCGAACAGCTGGATGTATACACCCTGATTTTGGTGAGGGCCGGCCTCATCGAATACGAGCCGATGATTGACGAATTGCGGGAAATCAACCTGCAGCTTGCGCCGTTTGTGGACGAGCGCAGCGGTGCTCACCGCCGGGCAAAAGCGTTGGTAGCAAAGGGTGCCGAATATTTACGCCAAGACAAGCCGGCTTATACGTTGTTGGCGCTTCGTGATTTTCACAGCGCCAAGGATTTATGGAATAACAAAGAAGCGGCCGAAGGCTTTATGCTGGCCCTGCGGCAAATAGCGCACCTCTATCTGTCGTTAGGCTTGAACCTGGCCGCGAAATATTATGCGCTTGGTGCTGCGTGGGTGTGTGCCCAAAGCGACGGAGGCAAGTTGTCGGCGCAGGTACCCGAGGCCCTTGCCCTGGTTTTTCACGCTGATTTTCAGCAAGGTGCCTGGCTGGGTGCGACGGCCAATTTTGAAGGCTATATCCAAATGCGCTATAGCCTCGACCCGGAAGAGCTGGATTTGAGAAAAGAACCTACCGCGCTGCATGCCGTGGGAGAATTCTCTTTGCTCGTATACGCAGCCCCACAGGTGTCCGCTTCATTTAACGACTTGGTTCAAAAGCAGCTCGATTCCTACCCAGCGGAAATACGGGATCAGTTGATAACTCCTTGCCTGGAGTCTTACCGGGCGAACGTACCAGCAGCGGAACTGCCTCAACTCTTGACCCGGAAACTTATCGACTCGCCGCTCAGCGATGGGGGAGCGGAGCGAACCATTGTATTTCGCGCTCTGGGCTCGCTGTGGCGCCTTACTTTCTCTAATACATACCGGGTGGTACCCATGGCCGAGGAGTTTGCCGCCCAGCTACAAATCCTGGTAGCGGAAGTGGCCCTTTCAAAAGTCGACTTCCACCTCCCCAAGGGAGAGGTGGAGCTACACCTGACCGATGCCAAAAAGTGGCGGGCTCCTAAGCGGCTCCCTTCCAACAAGCGATACGCGTGGGAAATAGCGCTGCGGCACTTTGACAGTCCCGACCCGGAACAAATCAAGCGAGCGACCGTGAATGTTTCGGCCACTTTAATGGCCGTTCTCGACGAAATGAGTGTGCTGCCGCATGCTGAGTTTGAGGCGGCTTACGTAGCCCTGTTTGAAAAAAGCGGCTTGGCTACCAAAAACTTATTTGCGAATGCCTACCAACGCATGTACCGGTATTTCCTATCTGCTAAACGGTATAATGCGCTGCGGCATAAAAATCACAAAGCAGGATCTGCGTTGCCAGGATCTGCGTTGCCCAGCTTGCCGGCTGAGCGCGAGGCGCTGCAATGGAGAAGCGACATCAGCAGTAAGTACAGCCGCGAGCAAGCCATCGACCACATCCGGCAACGGTTCAGAGGTAGCACCCGCTGCATTCATATCACCCTGACACGGTTGAAGCAGCGCGCTGGCTACGACGAGTGGCTGCAAAAGCTTCGTGAGGAAGGCTGGCTGGATTGGCAGATTGTTCAAGCCATGGCCAACTACATGCTTACGTACAAGGTCACCCGGCAACTCAAGGCTCGAAAATTCGCCTCTGCGGAAGAGTATGAGCACGCGCTGCGGGTTGGCATGGGGAAGATGTCGCAATTAGATGAGCAGGAATGCTATACCGTCTTTCCGCTAGAAGCATTCAAAACCAAAGAATTCAGCGACCAGCTGGAAATGGATGCGTTGTTTGTGTTGCGGTCGTACGGACTGGAAAACAAGTCTCAGACGCCAAACTTTGAGGCTATCCGGGATTTACTGTCCGTCCGCTTTCGGCTGCAGGCCGACAATACGGACGAGGACAACCCTTTTCTGCTAACTACAGGTGACAATACTGAATTCGTCAATCGACTGATTGAGAAGGACTGGGCGAGTGCCCGTTCGGTACGTTTTGTGAGCGATTCGGACAATCCCGCAGAACCTGCGGCCATCGTTCTGGTATTTGCTCAGCACCACCAAGGGATAGATGGCTATGAGTTGCTGCTGGATTTCTATCAGAATAATCAAGCTTCGATCGGCCTATCTACCGTTGGAGCGCGCATGAACTTATCCATCGAGACGGAGGGCGTACAAGAATCTCTTGTACTAAGAAACCTGGTTTATAGGCCCGAAGAGTTGGCAGCTTTCCAAGCAAATGTACCTGCTGACTCGAGTTTCATGTTTATGGTTGGTTTTGAGCATCAAGCTGAGCTGATTATGAGTGCTTCTCGGGAGCCTTTCTCCCCCCTTCTCATAAAAGACTATCAATACGAAGGGCCAACCACTTCAAACCAGATTCGCTGACTGTCCTGATTGTAGCAGCAGCATATTGTTGAGAGGAACTGATTGTTGCTGGCGTACTGGGTAGTTGATGAAGGCAGTATAACACAACACGTTCTACCGAGCAAAATAGAAATGAAAGTGTTGTACAGACGCAACAAACGCGGTATATTTGGCCGTCTTTGTTGCGTCTGTACAACATGAATTGGTATTCTCTTTCCGACTTGGCCATCCTGCGCGAACTGGGCAGCAGCCTGCGCCAAATTCGGCTCAACCGCAACCAGTCCCAACAAGCGGTGGCCGAGGCCGCAGGCATCGACCGGGCCACCCTGAGCCAGATTGAGCACGGCCGTCCCACCTCGCTGCTCACCTTCGTGCAGCTGCTGCGTACGCTGGAGCAGCTCGATTTGCTGGATACATTGGTGACCAAAGCGGAAATCAACCCCCTCGCGCTGGCCCGCCTCGCCAAAAAGCAGCGCCGCAACGCCTCGCCGGCTTCATCCACGCCGCCCCCGCCCCCACCCGCTGAATGGTAGATCTCGCTTTTGTTCGCTTGTGGGGCCAGTTGGTCGGCGCCGTGCGCTGGGACGCGGCCCGGTCGTTGGCCACGTTTGCCTACGACCCCGGCTTTGTGAAGTCCGGCTTGAACGTGGCGCCGCTGCAGATGCCGCTGACGGCCCGCGCCGGCCAGGTGTATTCCTTTCCCCGCCTCAACCCCGACACCTACCACGGCCTGCCCGGGCTGCTGGCCGACGCGCTGCCGGACCGGTTCGGCAACCAGCTCATCGACGCCTGGCTGGCCACGCAGGGCCGCGCCGCTACGGACTTCTCGCCGGTGGAGCGCCTGTGCTACATCGCCAACCGCGGCATGGGTGCCCTGGAATTCGAGCCCCAGGTGGGCAACGTGGCCGGGGCGGGGGCTGAGCCCGTGGAAGTGGCTGCCCTGGTCGAGCTGGCGCAGCAGGTAGTGGGCCAGCGCGAGGCCTTCCACGTCAACCTGCGCGACGAGAAGGCCGACGGACTGGCGGCCCTACTAGCTGTAGGAACCTCGGCCGGTGGCGCCCGGCCCAAGGCCATCATTGCCTTCAACGAAGACAGTGGCGAGGTGCGCTCGGGCCAGGTAAAGGCCCCGCCCGGCTTTGGCTACTGGCTGCTCAAGCTGGACGGCGTGCGCGACCAGGCCCTGGCCGACCCCCAGGATTTCGGGCGGCTGGAGTACGCCTACTACCTCATGGCCACTGCCAGCGGCCTGCAGATGAGCGAGTGCCGCCTCTACGAGGAAGGGCCGCGGGCCCACTTCATGACCCGGCGCTTCGACCGCACGGCCACGGGCGAAAAACTGCACGCGCAGACCCTGTGCGCGCTGGCCCACTACGACTACAACCAGCCCGCCGCCTACTCCTACGAGCAGGCCTTTCAGGTCATGCGCGACCTGCGCCTGCCCTACACGGCGGCCGAGCAGTTCTACCGGCGGATGGTGTTCAACGTGGTGGCCCGCAACCAGGACGACCACACCAAGAACATCTCGTTTTTGATGGACGCCGCCGGGCAGTGGCAGCTAGCCCCGGCCTACGACGTGGCCTATGCCTACCAGCCCGGTAACCGCTGGACCAGCCAGCACCAGATGGCCCTGAACGGCAAGCGGGACGGCTTCACCCGCGCCGACCTGCGGGCCGTGGCCCGGGAGATGAACATCCGCGGGGCCGACGAGCTGATAGACGACGTGCTGCAACAGGTGGCACGGTGGCCAGAGTTTGCCGCCACGGCCGGCATGAGCGAGGACCGTACTGCCGCAATTGCCAGTGCGCACCGGCAAGTAAAGTAGTTGGGAGCCGGTCCCTTGTTGGATAAACCAAGGAAGAATTCTGACCCGTAAGGGTAGTCCGGTTTTTCAATGCGGCCGGTTGTGGAAGTAGTCTTGAGTCTTCCTTGCACGCTGAAGCAGCTATTCAATAACGGACAGTCAACTACTCACTATACCTCATCTTTGTCTTACGCTAATTATTTAAGCGTTTGCTTAAATAAGAAAACAATAACTTTGTATAAACTCAAAGTTATGGCTGCTTCCTGCATCCGCGTCTTTGCTGACGCCGCCCACATTGAACACAGCAAGCAGCGTCTGGCTGCAGCTGCGCCGGGCATCGAAGCCATGGCGGCCGTGCTCGCGCTGGCCGGCAACGAGGTGCGGTTGAAGATGCTGTTTCTGCTGCTCGACCAGCAGCTGTGCGTGTGCGACCTGGCCGATGTGCTGCAGATGAATGTGTCGGCCATCTCCCAGCACCTGCGCAAGCTCAGGGACGGCGGGGTGATTCAGGCCCGCAAAGTGGGCCAGACCGTGTTTTACTCGCTGACCCCCGCGCATCAGCCATTGGTGCAGTCGCTGCTATCATCCGTTTCACCCGCCTTGACTGCCGCTGCCGTATGAACCAGCCCGCTTTCACTTCCTCCAAGTCCCTGGCCAGCACGGGCGTGCTGGCGGCGCTGGCCGCCTCGCTGTGCTGCATCACCCCCCTGCTGGCCATCATTGGTGGGCTGGGCGGCGTCGCCTCCACTTTCTCGTGGCTGGAGCCCCTGCGTCCTTACCTGGTGGCCCTGACGGTGGGCGTGCTCAGTTTTGCTTGGTACCAACAACTCAAGCCCGCGCCCGTGGCGGCCGATGACTGTGGCTGCCCCGTGCCGGCTAAACCTTCCTTGATGCAGTCACGCGGCTTTCTGGCCAGCGTGACGGTGCTGGCCGGCCTGCTGTTGACCTTTCCCTACTACAGTGCGCGGTTCTACCCGTCGGCGGCACTCAAACCGGTGACAGCCACCAATACGGCGCCGGTGTGGCAAACGAGCTCCTACCGCATCGGGGGAATGACCTGCGAGGCCTGCGCCCGCCACGTGGAGCACGACGTGCAGCAGCTGCCGGGCGTGCAGAGCGTGCGCGTGTCCTATGACCAGGGCACGGCCCAGGTGCGCTATAATGCCGCCGTGACGCCCGTGGCCCAGATTGAAAAGGCCATCAACGGCACCGGCTATTCGGTGCTGAATCCTTCCCGCTAAATGCTCCCGGCTATGATTTCCCTCACGCCTTCTGCCCCTACCCCCTTGGTCACGCTGACGTCGGTGCTTACCTGTCCGGTTTGCCAGCATGCCCAAGCTGAGCAGATGCCCACCGACGCCTGCCAGTGGTTTTACGAATGCACCAGCTGCCACACCGTGCTCAAGCCCCTGGCCGGCGACTGCTGCGTGTTCTGCTCCTACGGCACGGTGCCTTGCCCGCCCATTCAGGAGCAGGGCACAGGGGCCTGCGGCTGCTGCTAGATGCCTTTCCTTCGCCTACTCACTCCTTTACCTTTCCATCTCATGAAAAATCTCCTGCTTGCCCTGACCCTGTTTGCCACCATCAGCAGCGCCGCGGCCCATGACGGCAAACCCGGCAAAAAGAACAAAAAAGCGGTTAAAGAAGCCACCATGCAGTGCTCGAAGGACGAGAAGCCCGGGGCCAGCTGCTGCGCCAAAAAGCCAACCACGGCCGCCGTGGTGACCCCGGCTGCTGCGGAAGCCGTTAAAAAGTAGGCTTCTTAGGCAGCGGTTACCATGCGGCCGCATGGACGCAAAAAAGCGCCTGACTCGTGAGGTAAGGCGCTTTATTGTTTGGATAGTCTGCCCCCATTACGCCTGCGCAGCCACGCTGTTCCCGTCGTACCAGCGGCGCCGAAACCAGAAGGCTAGGTTGACCAGTGCAATTAGTGCCGGCACTTCAATCAGCGGCCCGATTACGCCCGCAAACGCCTGCCCCGAGTTGAGCCCGAACACGCCAATGGCCACCGCAATGGCCAACTCAAAGTTGTTGCCCGTCGCCGTAAAGGCAATGCTGGCATTCTCGGCGTAATCGGCCCCCAGGTACTTGCCCGCCGCGAAGCTGAGCACGAACATGATGCCGAAGTACAGGGCCAGCGGCAACGCAATGCGCAGCACGTCCAGCGGCACCTGCACGATGGCCTCCCCCTTTAGGCTGAACATGACCACGATGGTCAGCAGCAGTGCCACCAGCGTAATCGGGCTAATCGCGGGAATAAAAACCGTTTCGTACCACTCGTTGCCTTTCAGCCGGCGCAGAACCAAGCGCGAGAGAAAACCCGCCGCGAACGGAATGCCCAGGTACACCAGCACGCTCTGCGCAATGTCCCAAATACCGATGTTCACCGCGTAGCCTTTCAGCCCGAAGTAGGGCGGCAACACCGTGATAAACAGCCAGGCCAGCACCGAGTAAAACAGCACCTGAAAAATGGAGTTCAGCGCTACTAGCCCGGCCGCGTATTCCCGCGAGCCGTCGGCCAGGTCGTTCCATACCAGCACCATGGCAATGCAGCGGGCAATGCCAATGAGAATCAGGCCCATCATGTACTCGGGCTTGTCGGGCAGCAGCCAGATAGCCAGAAAGAACATCAGCAGCGGGCCGAGTATCCAGTTCAGGAACAGCGAGAGGCCAATGATGCGCGTGTTCTTGAACACCGTCGGCAGCTGCTCATACTTCACCTTGGCCAGTGGCGGGTACATCATCAGAATCAGCCCTACGGCCAGCGGCACGTTCACCGTGCCCACCGAGAAGTAGTTGATAGCCCCGTTGATGCCCGGCACCATATAGCCCAGGGCCACGCCCAGCGCCATGGCCAGGAATATCCACAGGGTCAGCCCCCGGTCTAGGCCCGAGAGTTTCTTTTCCGCCAGCGCGGCCGGAGCCGGCGCGGCGGGCAAATGTTGATTCAAAGTCGTCATAAAAAGCAGTTGTATTAAGCGATGCCGACGGTCGGGCTGCGCCGCTCCATCTGCACCGTGTTGCGCCACACGCCGTGGTGCTGGCCGATTCGTTCGCGGTGCCCAATCACCCGGAACCCCGCCTGCGTGTGCAGGCCGATGCTGGCTTTATTCTCTTCAAACGTGCCGGCCTGCAGCGTCCAGATGCCATGAGCTTCCGAATCCGCAATCAGGGCCTGCAGCAGCTGCCGGCCCACGCCTTGGCCCCGCGCCTCGGCCCCGATGTAGATGCTGATTTCGGCCACCCCGCCGTACACGCAGCGGCTCGATACCGGCGAGAGCGCCGCCCAGCCCAGCACCGTGCCAGCCTCGTCCACCGCCACCAGCCGGCTATGGCCCAGGTGGGCGGTATCCCATGCTTCCCAGGCCGGTGCCTGCGTTTCAAACGTGGCATTTCCCGTCGCAATGCCAGCTTCGTAAATGGCCTTTACCGCCGGCCAGTGCGCGTCCGTCATCGGAATAATCGTCATGGCAGAATCCGTTTAATAGGCGTTACGGAGCATGTCCGCGTATTCGTTGGGCAGCGGCGAGGCCTCGACGGCCTGCGCTGCCTTCTCCACGTCGTACTCAACCCGCACCAGCTCCGAGCGCACACTGTTAGGGTCCGTCAGCTGGGTGTTTTCGTCCAAGTGCAGCAGTTGGTAAGCGGCCCGCGGGTCGCCGTCCTTGGGCTTGCCCACCGAGCCAATGTTGAGCGCGTGGCGGTAGCGGGTTTCACCCTCGTGCTCGTAGGCAAACGTGCGGTGATAGGGCTTGTGGGTGTGCCCAAATAGCAGGATGTCGGCGTTGGCATCGGCCAGCACCCGCAGGAAGCTGGCCTCGGGCCGGTCCTCGAACAGGTACTCGTTAATTTTGCGTGGGGAGCCGTGCACCATCAGCAGGCTCAGCGTGTAGGGCTCCTCCTGAAAGTCCAGCCGCATGTGCTTGGGCAGGTAGCGTAGGTAGCGCCGCTCGTCCGGGCCGACGATGTGATTCGTGTACGCAATGCTCTGCGCACCCAGTCCCTTTTCCACATCGGTTTTGTAGGCGCAGCCGCAGTTCTCGCTGGCCAGCCCGATGCCCTGGTCGTAGTTGCCGGCCAGCGTCGGGATGCCGCGCCGCCTCACCTCGTTCACCACCTCGTTGGGCCAGGGGGCGTAGCCCACCAAGTCGCCCAAACAAAAAATCATGTCGGGGCGGCGCTGCTCCATATCGGCCAGCACCGCTTCCAGCGCCGGCAGGTTGCCGTGCACGTCGGAGAAAAAGGCAATTGTCATCAGAAACGAAGAAGAAATGCGGGGATTTAAGCAAAACGGCGCTGCCCTGTAGGGTAGCGCCGTTAAGAGCGGTTAGCAGCACCCGCCGCCTGGGGTGCAGCAGGCGGTTTGCAGTTGCGGGAGCGCAATCTGGTGTTCCGCAATGCCGCAGGCATCCTGTGCCAGGCAGGCCGTCTGTTTGGGCGTCAGCACGAAGTCCGTGCCGTCGAACGCAAGGCCGAATTTGCCAATGGTGTCCTGCTGGTATTCTACCTCGATGTCCAGGTCCTCGCTGCCGAGAATCTTCTCCGAGAGCTTCAGAATGTGCAGGAATTTCTGTGGGGCCAGTCGGTGGTCGTAGTCGCCGGCTTCCCACAGCTGAAAGTTGGCCACGGTTTCCCGACGTTCTACGCCGCCGCAGTCGATGAAATGCTTGCTCACTAAGCCTACTTCCGTCACGTGGAAGTGGGATGGCAGGTAATCGCCGGTGGGCAGGCGGAAGTTAACGGCGTCGAGTCCGGCCAGGGACTGCTTCATTTCGGAGATTTTCATGGGTTGGAGCGGTTTGGTGAAGGATATGGTTAGCAGCCACAGGCGTCGGCCGGCCCGCAGGCCGCGCTCGTCGTGGCCTCGATGAAAAAGGCCGTGAATTGCTGGTGCACCTGGCGCAGCAGTTCGGTATTCAAACAGTAACAGACGGTGAGGCCATCAATTTCCCCGCGAATCAGGTCCAGGGCTTTCAGCTCCTGCAGGTGCTGAAAGACGGTGGTGCGCGAGAGCGGCAACTCCGCCGCAATGTCCCCGGAAATGCAGGTTTGCTTACTGGCCAGCAACTGAATGATGGCCACCCGGGCGGGGTGAGCCAGGGCTTTGGCCACGCGGGCCAGCTGCTGTTGCTCAGTCGTAAAGGCCGTGGTTTTCGCGGTTGTCATAAAGAGGTCAGTAACTATGTCGTAAATATACGACATAGTATGTCGCAAGTTTACGACATAAGGAAAATATTTTTCACAAGGCCAAAAAAAAGCCTGAGCCGGCGCCGCGCAACTGCATGGACGACACGGCTCAAGCCTATTTCAAGCGAATGACTAGCTACCTATTTTTTGGTGCAGCAAGCGGGCACACCTGCCAACGTGCAGGCCGTGCCCTTGTCCGGGCAGTTTTTCACCAAGGGGCACTCGGGGGTGCCTTTCAGGGGGCAGTCGGCAGCGGTCGGGCTGGTAAAGCCGAACAGGACACCGCCAGAGAGCAGCACCGCAGCACTGAACATCAACGCTTTGCCTTTCCTGGCTGGGTGGTTAAAACGCAACAGCCCGGCCCAGCGGATGATGTTAGCGGGAGAACGGACCGGGCGCCGTTAAGTAAAAGCGTTGCGTCGGTTAGGCTTTCTCGGCCTGGAACCCGGCGTCGGCCACAAGCGCCAGGACCTGCGCCTCGCTTAGGTCGGTGGTCACGGTTAGCACCTTGCTAGGGTTCTCCGTGTCCACTTGCCAGGAGGCAATGGCAGGCTCCCCGTTCAGAGTGGGTGTTACCGCGCGGACGCAGTTGGCGCAGTTGATGTTGGTGGTAAAGCGAAGCGTATTCATGGGAGAAAGGAAGGTGGGGCCAGCAGTGGCCGCTTCAAATAGATAACAGCACGCATGATGGGGGAGTGCGCGCAAATAGTGCAGAATTGAGCGATGGAGTTGCAGGATTTCGCTTCCCCACCGCCCCTGCATAGTAGGGCAGTGTCTTAGCCGTCGAGCAGATTGATGAACACCCGCACGTAGTAGCCGCTCACAAACAGCAGGGCGATGCCGCTCACCAGCTGAATGCCCCGCCGCCAGCGGGTCGACTGCGCCAGCGCCGTCAGCGACTTGGCAAACACGCCGGCCAGCAGGAACGGCAGGCCCCGCCCGATGCCAAAGGCCAGGGCTAGCAGCAGCCCCCGCCCCACGCTGGCCTGCCCCGCCGCCACGGCCAGCAGCAGCAGCAGCGGCGCGGCCGAGGTGCCCAGGCTGAAGATGAAGCCGTACACGAACGTGCCGCTCAGCCCCGGCTTGCGCAGGGTTTGCAGCTGGTGGGGCTTCAGGTAGGGCCCGTAAAACGCCACGACCGCGGCCAGCAGCGAAATGCCCGCCATGGCCAGGGCCCAGTACCGCCCGAAGGACTCGGTCAGGATGACCCCCAGCCGGCCGGCCACGGCCCCGAGCACCGTCAAACTCATCACGATGCCCAGGAAGAAAGCCACCGCCACGGGCAGCCCACTGCGCTTGCTGGCCGTTTCGGAGTTCGTGCTCACCAGGCCCGCCAGCCCCAGGCCCACGGGCAGCGAGCACGGGCACACGCTGCAGGCCACCACGCCGGCCATTACGGCCAGCAGCGCGGAGACACCCGGGCCCCCGGCCAACGAAGCGGCCGATTGGTGCAGGAAATCTTCTAAGCTCATTTGCCGGTGACGGTGGTCAGCGCGCCGGCCTTGTAGCCCTTGGCGTTGACAGCGGCCTGAATCTGCTCCGGCTTCACCTTTTGGGGGTCGTAGGCCACCGTGGCCGTGCGCTGCTCCAGGCTCACGGCGACCGTTGAGATGCCATCGAGGCCCTTGAGGGTTTGCTTGACGTTGGATACGCACGAGCCGCAGGACATGCCTTCGATGGGCAGCGTGGCGGTGGTGTAGCCCACGAGCTGGGCGGGTGTTTTAGCCGCCGGCGCTGCCTGCGAAGGCGTTTGCTGCCCGCAGGCCGTCGTGGCCAGGCTCAGGGTAAACAGGGCGCCCAGCAGGACGGATTTGGAAGCATTGAATGCGAACATGGGGAGGGAATGTTGAAGTAGTGAAACGGAGAAGACTGGTTGGCGCTCCGGTTAAGCCGGAGCCCGGGTTTCGGATTTAAACAAGTGGGTAGCAGCCAGAGCCAGCCCCGCTTCAAACACGGTGAAAGCGAGCAGTGCGGCGGGCAAGCCAGCTCGCAAGGCTTCGCCGAACAGCCAGCTGCCAAGCCCAAAGCCCACAAACAGGGCGAACACGTTCAGGCCCATGGCTTGCCCGGGCCGCTCCTTGCCCACGTCGGTAACAATGGCGGCCAGCAGCGGCTGCGTCAAATCGTAGCCCAGGGAAAGCACCGTCACGGCCAGCACGGCAACTGCCAGTGGCAGGTCAGCCCGCAGCAGCAACGTGGCCAGGGCACTGAGGGCCAGGCCGGCCGGAATTAGCCAGCGCCGGCCCCAGCGGTCGGCTAGTCGCCCGATGAACGGCCCCAGCAGAAAGCCCGGCAGGCCGTAGCCCACCAGCGCCAGCCCGATGCCGATTTCACCCAGCCCAAAGCGTTGCTGGAAATACAGCGCTAACCAGGTAAACACGCCGCCGTGGAAAATGCTGTTCAACAGTACGTAGACGTAGGTACGTGCCCCGCGCCCGCTGCCCAGCAGCTGCCCGTAGCCCGCCACCACGGCCCGCCAGGGGGACGGCGCGGCGGGCGGCGGAGCCGGGGTGGTCGGAGGCACCAGGCTCCGCCGAACAACGAACCAGACGAGCAGGCCCGCGGCGGCCACGCCCAGAAACAGGGCCCGCCAGCCCACGTAGGGTTCCAGCAGCACGCCCAGCGTAGAACCAAACGCGCTGCCGCCAGCCATGGCCCCAAACAGCCAGCCCAGCGCCCGGCCGCGCTCGCCGTAGGCAAAGCGCTTGCTCACGAGCACCAGCGCCATGGGCACCACGCCGCTTGCGCCCAGGCCGGTGACCAGCCGCCAGCCCACTAGGGCGCTGGCCGAGGACGCCGTGGCCGTCAACGCCGTCAGTGCTACGAAAGCCAGCAAACTGCCGAGCAGGATGCGCGGCGGCCCCAGCCGGTCGGCCAGCAGGCCGTAAAACAGCGTAGCCACGCCGTAAGGAATTAGGTAGGCGGGCACCGCCAGCCCCACCGCCTGTGCCTCCACCCCGAAGAGCGTGGCCAAGCGCGGAATCAGAGGCGCCACCATGTAGGCCTGGAAAAAGACCACGAACGTGGCCGCTGCCAGGGCCCACAGCAACCGCGGCGACGAAGCCACCGCGGCGGCCGTTGTGGGAAGGGGTGTCGCTGCTACGGGCTTCATACTTCCACGGCGGTAAAGCCGGATTCGGCCAGCGCTTCCACTAGCTGCTGCTGCTTGACTTGCCCTGGCTGGTACTGCACGTACACCTGCTTCTGCGCCACCTTCGGTTTCACTTCCTGCACACCGGGCAGCTTGGTGAGCTTGGCACTGATGGCCCCCGCGCAGCCCTCGCAGACCATGTTGGGCACGCTGAATTCCACTTGGGCCAGCGTGCTTGCCTCGGGGGGAGTTTCCTGGCCTCGGTCCAGCTTAATAGTGCGGATGCGCAGCGTGTTGAGCAGGATGGCGAAGATGCTGAATATCATCACCGCAATGGCCAGCACGGGGGTAATGTAGCCCAGCGCCGCCAGGCTCATGCCCACCACGTTGAAGAGCACGGCCACGAGCACGTTGCCGGTCATGGTCCGGTAACTGGCCTTGCCCAGCACGAGGGCGTTGACCACGTCGTCCAACCGGTCGCCGATGAGGATGACGCCGGCCGACTCGATGGCCACGTCGGTGCCCGCCCCGATGGCAATGCCCACCTCGGCCTGCGCCAGGGCGGGGGCATCGTTGATGCCGTCGCCGACCATGGCCACTTTGCGGCCCTGCGCCTGCAGCTTTTCAATGACGGCCACCTTGTCGGCCGGCAGCAATTGAGCGTGAATCTCGTCGATGCCCAACACCCGACCGATGGCCTGCGCCGCGCCGTTGGCGTCGCCGGTAAGCATGACCGTGCGGATGTTCTGCTGCGCCAACCGGGCCATAACGTGCTCGGCACCCCGGCGGGGCGTGTCCTGCAGCGCCACCAGGGCCAGCACCTCGCTGCCCCGGGCCAGCACCACCACGGTTTTGCCGGCCGCGTCGAGGGCCGCCAATCGGCTCTGCACGGCGGCGCTAAACGTTACGCCGCGCTCCTGAATAAACCCGGGCTTGCCGGCTAGCACCTCCGCGCCGCTGACCAGGGCCGAAACGCCCTTGCCCGGCGTGGCGCGGAACTGCTCGGTGGCCAGCTCCACCGCGCCTTCTTTCTTGGCAAAGAAACCGATGGCCTGCCCCAGCGGGTGCTCGCTCTGCCGTTCCACGGCGGCTAGCAGCGCCAGCGCGTCCAGGCGCTCGCCCTTAATCACTTCCACGTCGGTGACCGTGGGCCGGCCGTAGGTGAGCGTGCCGGTTTTGTCGAACACCAGCGTATCGACAATGGAAAGGCCATAAAACACCTCGCTGGCTTTCACCAGCAGGCCGATGGAAATGCCCTTGCCGCCGGCAATGGCCGCGAGCATGGGCGTGGTGATGCCCAGGGCGCAGGGGTAGCCCATGATGATGGTCGTCACCAATGCAAGCGTCGCTTTATTATAGTCGCCGGTCAGCAAGGCCCAGGCCGCAAAGGCCAGGCCCGCCACGATAAAGACTACGGGGCCGTAGTAGTTCATGAGCTTGTCGGCCAGCAGCTCCACCGGGGGTTTGCGCTCGGCAATCTGGCTCATGAGCCGCACGACCTGGTTGAGGAAGGAATCCAGACCCACCTTGGTCACGCGCACCTGCAGGGCGCCGTCCAGGTTCAGCGTGCCGCCGATGACTTTGGACCCCGCTTCCTTGGTGGCCGGCACCGACTCACCGGTAAAGCTCGACTCGTCCACGCTGGCCTGCCCCGACACCACTTCGCCGTCCAACGGCAGCCGCTCGCCGGGGCGCACCTCCACGAGTTCGCCCACGGCCACGTCGCTGGTGAGCACGTCCACGGCCTGGTCGCCGCGTATCACCCGCGCCCGCGGCGGCTGTAGGCTGAGCAGCTTGCGCACAGCCTCGGAGGCCTTTTTGCGGGTGTCGAGCTTGAAATAGGCGAAGAACAGGTGCAGCGACATCAGCCAGGCGGCCACGGGCAGGAAGTTGGGCCAGCGCGCATCCGTCAGCGACAGGCTGCCGATGATGAACGAGCCCCAGGCGCCGGCCGAGAGTAGCACGTTGGCGTTGATGACCCGCTGGCTCAGGGCCATGAGCGTCTTGCGCAGGATGGGGTAGCCCACCCAGAACAGCACCACCAGGGCCACCGCCAGGCTGAAATAGCCACGGGTTTGCGTCGGCAGGCCGAAAAGGTTGAGCGGGTCCACCAGCAGGTCGATAGCCGAAAGCACCATGCCGATGGTGCCGCGCTGCTTGATGACCTCGAACAGGTCCTCGTCATTTTTGTACTGCTGCGTTTCGGTGGCCGAGACGGTGTAGCCGAGCTTTTCCACGGCCACCGCCAGCTCCTCCCGGCTCATCTGCGCCGTGTCGGCCTCGACGAGCACGATGCCGTGCACGAGGTTGACCATGACGCTGTTCACGCCGGGGTTGCGCTTCAGGGCCGACTCAACGCTCATCGTGCAGAACGAGCACATGAGCCCCGAGACTTTCATTTGCACCATTTCGGTTGCCATAACTCACAGGGTAAGGGAGCCACTGGCCGCTTATGAGCATGGCCGGCAGCCGGGAAAGAAGGGCGTTCCATCAGGGACTGGTCCCCGGGAAAGCAAGCAGATATGGGGAAGGGTGCTACGCGGCGGGTTCCGCCGTCACGGGGGCCCCTTTGCCGATTCCGGCGGCCTCCAGGGCTTCTTTGGTGATGCCGCCGCCCTGGCAGCAGGCCAGCAGGGCGCCGTTCACGGCCACGGCGGGCAGGGTTTGCACGCCCAGCAGGCGGGCCCGGCGCAGAGCCGGGTTGCCGGCAGCCGTTTCGGTCAGGTTGTGGGTGATGATGTCGCAGCTGCCGCAGGCGGTGCTTTTGACCAATTCCACCACGGGGTTGCACAAGGGACAGCCGGCGGTGAATACTTCGATGATGCGTTTCATGGGGAAAGGGTTAGCGAAAACAGTAAGACAAAGCTCCGCTGGCCCCCCGGGTGTCTGTCAAGACTTATTTTCATCTTTTTTCCCCAGGCCCGCATTGTGCTGCTCCAGCCGCCCGCCAATCTCGCGCAACTCCTGCATCTTTTGCGTCAGCTCGGCCTCCGTCAGGTTTGGGAACTGTTGCCGAAGCTCCTCGATGCGCCCGGCGTCCTGGCAGTCGCCGGGGCAGGCCCCCACCACGTCCACGATTTGCAAGGCCAGGCCCTTGCGAAATACCTCGTCCAGCAACAGGTGCTCCGCGCTGCTCAGCCCGTTGGTGACGGCCTTGAATTGGACCAGCACTTGGTCGGGCTCGATGTTCTCCGCGTCCAGCATCTTGCCGATACCTTGCAACTGGCCGGCCAGCATGTTGAGGCGGCTTTTCAGGTCGCGGGTAAGGTCTTTGGGAAGCATAGGCAGGGGTTTCTAGCAATAACGAAGTCGCCGGGGGTGTCCGTCAAGTAAAAAGAAAAGGAATGCCCAAAACAGGTTCAGGCATTCCTTTTTGCAGGTCGCGCAAGGGCGTTAGGTATGCTATTAAATAGCGGCGCGGCAGGCTTCTTCACAGCGGCGGCAGGCGTCAGCGCACTCCTGACAATGCTGCATGTGGCTGTGCTTGGCGCACTCATCCCCACAGGCTTTGCAGACTTCGGCGCACTCGCGCAGCAGGTGCTGACCGTGGACGGAGCCACGGGCTACCAAGCGCGCGGTGAGGGCACAGATGTCGGCGCAGTCGCGGTCGAGGCTGATGCAGGATACCATCATTTTTACGTCCTGCTCTTGCAGGCAGGCGGTAGCGCACCACTCGCAGGCGGCGATGCAGGCATTGAGGGCGTCGAGCAGACTCTGATGTTGGTTGTTCATGGGTTGGGAGATTAAGTGAATGAAAGAAGAATGAAAAAATCGCTTGGTTCGGGGTTCTATTTTTTCACTAGGTCCATGCCGCACTTAGGACACTTGCCGGGCTCGTTGGCAATAATTTCCGGGTGCATGGTACAGGTATAGGTTTCGGCAGCGATGCCCGGTCCGGGGTTGCCGCTTGGCGTGGCGGTGCTATCGGAGGTGGCGTTGGTGCCGGCCGCCGTGCTGGTTTCAGCCGTGCCCTTGTTATCGGAGCAGGATGAGAGAGTGGCGGAAAGGCTGGTGAGCACCAAGCCGAGAAAAAGAAGCTTTTTCATGAATGTTGGGGAGGGTAATGAAAAAAAGTGCTGAACCGCAGCACCATAACGGATTAGGAATTGGGTTTTCGATGGCTTACATGGCCATGCCGTTCATGCTGTCGTTGGCGCCCTGGCGCAGGGAGAATTCGCTTTGCAGCAGGTAGGCGCCGGATACGACGACCTTGGTTCCGGCCGGTAAACCTGCCGTGACGGGTACGCTGCTGGCCGAGCCCTCGCCCGTGCTTACCCGCACCCGGCGATACTGCCGCTCGCCGGTTTGCGTCCAGAGGTAGCTGTTCTCGCCGTCGCGGATAAGGGCCTCCACAGGCACGCGCAAAGTGGTTTGGGCGGTAGCGGCCGTCCTTGGAGCATTGAGCAACACGTTCGCCTGAGCCCCGGGTAGTAGACGGCCTCCGGGGTTAGCCAGCTGGATGCGGGCCAGGGTGACCTGGCTGCTGCCACTGAGTTCGGGACTCAGAAAGACAACTTTGCCACGGCGTGCGCCGGGCTCTCCAGCCACCTGCACCGTGACGCTTTGGCCCAGCGGCAGTTGGGCCATGTCCTGCGGATAGAGCTGCGCTTCGACCCACACGGTGGTCAAATTGGTGAGCGTCACCAGGGGGCTGCCTTCGGTCACATACTGGCCCTGTACCACGTCGAGCGCCTGCACGGTGCCGGTGGTTGGGCTGTAGTACGTGACCACCGGGTTGGGCCGGCCCCGAGTGGCCAGCTGCCGGAGCTGGACGGAAGTCAGACCCAAGAGGCGGAGCTTCTGGCCGGTAGCTTCGGCGAATTGACGGTAGGCGCCGCCCTGCTCGCGGCTTTGAGCCAGGGCCAGCAGGTACTCCTGCTGCAGCGCCTGCAGCTGCTCGCTGTACACGGAAAACAGGGGTTCACCTCGTTGTAGCGGCTGCCCGGTCTGGCGTACGTACAAATGCTCGATGCGCCCGGCTACCCGGCTGCTCACGCTTTCCGTTTGGAGGGCATCGGTCGTTACGGTGCCGGTGAGCACGGTAGGAGCGGGCAGCTCCAACGGGCTGGTCCCGATAACCTGCGCGTGAATGTTACCCAGCGTCACCTGCTGCGCGGTCAGCGTCAGGTCCGCGCCGCTGGCCCCTGCGCTTCCCGCCGGAGTCGGATGCCCGGCCTGTTTCACCAGGTCCATGCCGCAGATGGGGCAGAGGCCGGGTTTGGATTGATGTACCTGCGGGTGCATCGGGCAGGTGTACGCGGTGGGGCTGGCAGCAGCCTTTTTGACTACTGGCCCCGTCTTCACCGCTATCAGTTCCATGCCGCAGATGGGACACTTTCCGGGGGCGTCCTCGTGAATCTGCGGGTGCATGGAGCAGGTGTAGTACACTTTCTCCCCCACGGCCCCCTCGTTAGCGGGCTTGGTTTTCTGGCAAGCCGCGCTGCTTAGGGCCACCAGCAGCATCAGCAGCCAACGGGCAGTAGAAAGCCGCCAAAAGGTTTGTAGGCTATTCATGGGTAGCATCTGATGGGGTGGAAGAAGTTTGCAGGAAGCTTTCGCTGTCGACCAGGTACTGGCCGTTGGCCGCCACGGCTTCGGTGCCGCTCAGGCCCTGCCTGATTTGTACCTGCGCGGCCGTACGCTGGCCCACCAGTACGGTGACAGGCACGAACGTGCGGCCGCGCCGCACAAAGGCCACCTGCCGGGTACCCAGGTCCACCACAGCGGCACGGGGCAGCCACCAGCCGCTGGCGGTAGGGCTCGACAGCCGGGCCGTGAGGCGGGTGCCGCGCCGCAGCAGACCCCGAGGGTTGGGCAAGGACACGCGCACGGCCGGCGTACTGGCTCCCGCCCGGTAGGTAGGCTCGACCAGCTCCACGCGGGCCGTTATGGAATGGGTTGGGTCGCTAGGCACCGTTACCTGCAGCATTTGGCCCGGCCGCATCTGCCCGAGTTCGCCGGGCCCGGGCTGAAACAGCCCCCAGACCTGCGCGGTGTTCACCACCTGAAACAAGGTCTGCCCGGTGCTCACGTAGCCTCCTTCCTGGAGCGTGAGGGCCGGGGTTGGAGCGGAAGGTGCGGCCGTTGCTGTTGCTGCATCCGCTCCTGGACTCATAGCCGAGGCGCTGCCCATGCCCCCCGCCGGGGCGCTGGCTTCGGGCATACCGGCGGAGGAAGGCGGGGCTAGGGATGCCGCGGCCACCGTGTTTTCGACCACGTACCCGTCGTAGGGGCTGAACACGGCCACCCGGTAGTCGGGCCGCCGGGTGCGGGCCAGGGCGCGCAGCTGGCCTTCACTCAAGCCCAGCAGCCGCAGCTTTTGCCGGGCTCCATTGACAAGGACCGTATTGTCAGCGTCGTTGCCCAACAAGAAGATGTATTCCTGCTCGGCCGTCACCAGCTCGGGGCTGTAGAGCTCCAGCAGCGTCTGGCCTTTGCGCACGGGCTGGTAGTTGAAGCGCACCAGCAGGCGCTCGATGCGGCCCCCCACGCGGGCGGCCACGGCCCGACTCCGGCGCGGGTCATAGTCGACTACGCCAGGCAGGGAAAGCGTATCCGAAGCGGCCCCCGAGGTTGGGCGCACGGTTGCGATGGCCGACACCACGGAGCCATTGGGGGAGGTAACCAGGTGGTCCAAGTCGGCCCCGGCCGTGTCAGCAGCGTCTTGGGCTTCGCCGTTGGCTTTGGGCACCAGGTCCATGCCGCAGATGGGGCACTGGCCGGGGGCGTCGCGCACGATTTGCGGGTGCATCGAGCAGGTGTACAGTTGCGCCCCGGCCGTGGCCTCGGGCTGCGCCGGGGCCTGCGCGGCCGGGCCGTGGGCCTTGCCTTTGCAGCCAGCCAGCAGCGCCAGCACGAGCACGCACCATGTCGCGCAGCGCAGTTTATTGCTCCAGTTCCTGGTCATAGCGCACGTGTAAGTTCATGAGTTCAGTTTGCGTATCGAGGTATTGCAGGCGGGTTTGCAGCCAGGTTTCCAGGGCTTCGACCACGGCTGGTAGTTGGGCGGTGTTCTGCTGGTAGGCGAGCAGCGTCACCTGGTAATTCTTGCGCAGGGCGGGCAGGATGCCCTTTTCGTAGTTTTCCACCTGCTGGCGCTTGGTGCGTAAGTCCGACTGCAGGGTGGTGATGCGGCCGGCCGCTTCGGTGAGTAGGCTGGCCCGCTGCTGCTGCACAGCCTGGGCCTCGTAGCCGAGCGCGGCGGTGTTGGCCTTGTACTCGCGGGCCGCCCAGGGGGCAATGGGGATGGAGACCATGCCCATCACGGTGAACTGATTGGGCGTAACCCCAATGCCGTTCATGTGGTCGTAGCGCACGCCAAAGTCGGGCCGGCGGCGGTTGGCTTCCACGTTTTGGTTGAGGCGCAGCACGGCCAGCGAGCGGTCGAGGCTGCGCACGTCACTGCGCCGGCGGGACAGCGCGGCTGTGTCGGGATAAGGCCCCGCGAAGGAGGTAGGTAGCAGCGTATCCACCGCAAACTCGCCTTCCGGGTCGCGGGCCATGAGCGTGTTAAGGGCGATGGTGGTCTGGCGCAGCTGCCCGTAGAGTTGCGCGTGGTCGTTGCCGTGCATCGCCACCCGTGCCTGGGCCTGGTAGATACTGCCCAAGGTGCTCTGGTTGTAAGGATAGCGGGCCTGCGCCACCTTCAGCAGGAAAGCCAGCAGCTCCTCGCTTTCGTCAAGCACCTTAAGCTTCTTCTCCAGAATGACCCGGCCGTAGTAGAGGCTGCGGGCCTGCGCCCGCAGCTGGTTGAACATCGCCGTTTGGTCGGCCTGGTCCACGGCGGCTTGGCCGGCCAGGTACTCCCGCTTAGCGCGCTGTTTGGCCGGGTTGGGAATCATCTGCTCGACGGACACCATCTGCATACCCTCGCCCTGGCCGTTGTTCATCTCCTTGATGGGTCGCTGGTTGTAGGGCGTCATCCAGTAGCCGGCGCTCACCTTGGGCGCTTCCCAGCTGCTGGCGCCCGCCACGGCGGCCTGCTTGGCCTGGGCCCGGTAGCCGTACTGGCGCAGGGCCGGGTTGCGGCGCTCCACGGCCCGCAGCACCGAGTCCAGCTGCAGCACCTGCTGCGCCCGGAGCGGCTGCCCGGCCAGGAGCAGCAGCGCTAGTATTATACAGTTTCTAAGGGTAACTAACATGACTTTCATGGCTTAATGCTTCACGGCCAGCACGTCGAGCTTGCCGAACTTGCGCAGCTCGTACTCCTTGGTCATGAGAAAAATCAGAGGCGTGACCAGCAGAATGTGGGTCGAGGAAGTGAACACCCCGCCAATCATGGGCAGCACGATGGGCAGCATCACGTCCGAGCCCGTGCCCGTTGCCCACAGCACCGGTACCAGGCCGAACAAAGCCACCGATACCGTCATCAGCTTGGGCCGCAGTCGCTTGGCCGCCCCGTGAAACACGGCGTCCCGCAAATCCTGCTTCGTAATCGTCTCGCTGGAATTGCCCTTGGCAGCTACCAGCTGCTGCATGGCGTCGTTGAGGTAGATGACCATGATGACACCCGTTTCCACAGCCAGCCCGAACAGGGCGATGAAGCCCACGGCCACGGCCACGGACAGGTGCACCCCGTAGAAATACACCATGTAGGCCCCGCCAATCAGAGCGAAGGGAATGGTGACCAAACTCAGCAGCGCCTCCCGCACCGAGTGAAACGCGAAGTACAGGCAGCCGAATATTACCAAAAGCACGATGGGTAGGATGAAGAGCAGCGTGCGCTGCGAGCTAATCAGGTTCTCGTACTGCCCGCTCCACTCCAGGTAGTAGCCGGCCGGCAGCTTGCCCTGGATGCTCTGCACCCGCTGCATGGCTTCTTTCACGGTGCCGCCCAGGTCCCGGTCGCGCACGTTGAAGAGCACCGCCCCGCGCAGCTGCGCGTTCTCGGAGTTAATCATGGGCGGGCCGTTGACAAAGCGCAGCCGGGCCACCGCGGAGAGCGGTACCGGCCCGTAGGCCGTGGTTTGAATGGGGATGCGGCCCATCGCGGCCACGCTGTTGCGGAAGTCTTCGGCCAGACGCACGCTGATGCTGAAGCGCCGGCGCCCTTCCACGGTGGTGGCCACGGGCGCCCCGCCGATGGCCGTTTCCACCACCTCGTTCACCTGGTCCACGCTCAGCCCGTAGCGGGCCAGCTGAGGGCGGTCAAGGTCAATCTGTAGGTACTTGCCGCCGGTGATGGGGTCCACGTAGAGGTCCTGCACGCCGGGCACGCCGGTGAGCGCGGCTCTTACTCGTTGCGACACCTGTTCAATGGTATCTAGCTGCTGGCCGTACACTTTCACGCCCACGTCGGTGCGCACCCCAGTGCTGAGCATGTTGATGCGGTTGATGATGGGCTGGGTCCAGCCGTTCACCACCCCGGGAATCTGCAGCTTGTCGTTGAGCTCGGCGATGAGTTTGGCCTTGGTCATGCCGTCCCGCCACTCGCTGCGGGGCTTGAGCTGGATGATGGTTTCAATCATGCTCAGCGGGGCATTGTCGGTGGCCGTGCTGGCCCGGCCGGCTTTGCCCAGCACCCCGGCCACTTCGGGTACCTGCTTGATAATCTTATCCTGCACCTGCAGAATGCGCTTGACCTCCGTGTTGGACACGTCGGGCTGCGTGATGGGCATGAACAGAATGGAGCCCTCGTCCAGCGGGGGCATGAACTCGGTGCCCAAACTCAGCAGCAGTGGGATGCTCAAGGATAGCAGCGCCAGGTTGATGGCGATGGTCGTCTTGCGCCAGGTCAGGCACCAGTTTATCAGGGGCGCATACACCCGCTCCAGGCCCCGGTTAATGGGGTTCTGCTCCTCGGTCTTGAATTTGCCCTTCATGAAAAAGGACAGCAGCACCGGGGCCAGCGTGACGGCCAGCACGGCGTCGATGAGCAGGATAAAGGTCTTGGTGTAGGCCAGCGGGTGAAACAGCTTGCCCTCCTGCCCGGTGAGTAGGAACACCGGCAGGAAGGAAGCCACGATGATGATGGTGGAGAAGAAGATGCCCCGCGAGACCTGCTGGCTGGACTTCTCGATGATGGCGAGGCGCTCGTCGTTAGTCATGGCGGACGGGTTCAGGCGTGGAAAAAGGAACAGTGGGCACGGGCGGCGCACCGGGCGGCCCGGCGGCCGCGGCTTCTTCAGCAGCCTGGTGCAGGGCCAGGCTGCGGTAGGCGTTTTCGGCCATCACGATGCCGTTGTCGACGATGACGCCAATAGCCAGGGCGATGCCGGTGAGCGACATGATGTTGGAGGAGATGCCGAAGGCGTTGAGTAAAATGAAGCTCGTGGCGATGGTGATGGGGATTTGCAGCAGGATGCTCAGGGCGCTGCGCCAGTGGAAGAGGAACACCAGCACCACCAGCGACACCACGGCCATTTCTTCCAGCAGCGTGTGCTTGATGTTGGCCACCGACTCCTCAATCAGTCCGCTGCGGTCGTAGACGAGGTTGAAGGAAACGCCCGCCGGCAGGCCCTTGGCCACCTCCGTCATCTTGGCTTTGACGCGGGTGATGACGTCGTCGGCATTCTCGCCGTAGCGCATCACCACGATGCCGCCCACGGCTTCGCCCTCGCCGTTGTGGTCGAAGATGCCCAGGCGGCTTTCGCCCGTCATCTGCACCGTGCCCAGGTCCTTGAGGCGCAGCGGCACCCCACCGGGCCGGGTGAGCACCGGCACGTTTTCGAGCGTGGCCACGTCCTGGATGTAGCCGCTGGTTTTGATGATGTAGCCGATGCCGGCCTGCTCGAACTTGCGGCCGCCGGCCTCATTGTTGTTACTGCGCACGGCCGCGAGCACCTGCGGTAGTGTCACGTTGTAGTAAGTAAGCTTGGTGGGGTCTACCGTCACCTGGTACTCGGGTTGGAAGCCACCGAAGCTGGCTACCTCGCTCACACCAGGCACGGTTTGCAGCCCGAACTTGACATACCAGTCCTGGAGGGCGCGTTGCTCACCCAAGTCGAGCTTGGGGGCGTTGAGCGTGTACCAGAGCACGTGGCCCACACCGGTGCCGTCGGGCCCCAGGGTGGGCGTGATGCCGGCCGGCAGCAGGCGCTGGGCGTAGTTAAGGCGCTCCAGCACCCGCTCGCGGGCCCAGTAGATGTCGGTGTCGTCGGTGAAGATGACGTACACGAAGCTCATGCCGAACATAGAGGCGGCGCGCACGGCCTTCACCTGGGCCAGCCCCTGCAGGTTGGTGACCAGCGGGTAGGTCACTTGGTCTTCCATAATCTGCGGGCTGCGGCCCATCCACTCGGTGAAGACGATGACCTGGTTTTCGGACAGGTCGGGGATGGCGTCAATCTTGCTGGCCCGCACCGAAAACGCCCCCCACACGAGGAGGCCGGCGGCGACCAGCAGCACCAGCACCCGATTCCGCAGGGAAAAGGAAATGAGTTGCTCTATCATCGAGAAACAGCAATAGGGAGAAGCGCCGGCCAACCGGAAACCCGTAACGGGACATCGGCAGGCCCCGTGGCAGTAGTGCCCGGACGCGGGTGCGGCCCAACCGCCGGGGCCGGACGCACCAAAGCCCCAGCGCCGACCGGCGTGGGGAACAAAGCAACCTGAAAAGCTAGACTAAAAAGGCGTGCCCGCGCACGTAGGCCGGGCATTCGGGCGGCGGGGCCGCGTGGGCCAGCAAATCAGCGGCCGGCTCATCGGCAGGGTAAGCCACTTGCGCGAGCTGCCACACCAGCCGCAGCACGGCCGGGGCCGGCACCGCGTCGGGGGCCTGCAGCTGGAAGTGGGCGGCCGAAAGCTTAACGTCCTTGAGCGCGCTGCTTACCTTCTGGTCGTGGCAGCAGCCCGAAGCCGGCTTGCCCGTATCCTGGCAGCAGCAGTTCGTGTCGCCGTCCTGCGCCACCGAAACCGCCGTCAGCTCCTGGCCACAGAAGTGCATGCTGTACACCAGTCCGGGGCTGGACAGCAGGTAGCTAAAGAGCAGAAACAGACTGGCGAAACGCTTCACGCAAAGACGACCCATACTGGGCCAAGGTGGACTGCAAAGTACGGGAACTACACCCGCAGGTTATGAACAGTATTTGTCCGGGAAAGTGCACAATTACGAGGCGCCTCGCAGGGACGCCTATGTCTTATTTTAAGGGAACTGGCTTTGAACACGCCAGTATGGCCTAAATAAAAAGCTTACTGGCACACAAACTGACGCCGGCTGCAAAGTGCCTGCTAGCCCTGCGCGGCTGTGGGCCCGGCGTGCGCCACACAGCTGCGCAGGGATGCTCCGGCTATCATAACGGGCCAGCAGCAGGGGAAAGCTTAGCAGGGGGCAGGTTGAGGCAACAGCATTCGGAATGTTGAGCAGCATCAAGAGCAAGAAGTAGTTAGTTGGAGGGCGCCAAGGCATGGGCCTTCAGCCAGCGCTGGTACTGCTTGACCTCCACTTGCTCATCCCGAACAATGTTGCGGGCAGCGGCTTTGACCTCCTCATTGCGGCCGAAAGACAGCTCCACCCGCGCTAAGGCTACGCCGCTCTGGTGGTGGAGCTGCATGAGGGTGGCAAAATCAGCATCAATGCTGCCCGTAGCGGGCGGCAACTCCCGTAGGGGCGCTAGGGCGGCCGTCATCCGCCGCACAAATGGGTCTTTGGTATTGTCCGGGCGGTATTCTTGTCCCGCCGGCGGCTCGCGGGTAAGGGCCAGCGTGAGGACGTGGTTGTCACGCTCATGGCCTTTAAGCACGTGCTTCGCCATGGCCTGCAGGGTTGAATCCTTGCCCTGCGCTATTTCCACTGCGGCCAGGCGCTGAGCCCCGGCGTGGTGCACGGTCATGACGCGGGCAAAGTCCTCGTCCCAGCAGCCGATGCGACGCACCGTGTCGAGCTGTTGCATCAGCAACTGTACGGTGTCACGCAGGGAGGTCGGCCGCTTCACGGGTGCCGGCACCGGCTTCGTCTTGGCTCCGGCTTGGTCCTTCTGCTCGTATTCGTCGGAATCGTGCCGGGAGCTGCAGCTGGCGGCGACCAGACTGCCGACCAATAAGCCGGCCACAAGAACAAGGTGCGGTTTCATGATAAGAATTGATAAAGTCGGTTAGGATTCAGAGCGAGGTGATTCCCCTTTGCTGGTGAAGTCCATGCGCTGAATCCGCACGGCGTTCAGAATCGCCAGCAACGCTACCCCCACGTCGGCAAACACCGCTTCCCACATGGTGGCCAGGCCGCCGGCGCCCAGGGCCAGCACCACGGCTTTCACGCCAAAGGCCAGCCAGATGTTCTGCCACACCACCGTGTGCGTGGCACGGGCAATGCGCCGGGCGGTGGCAATCTTGCTGGGGTGGTCGGTTTGAATCACCACGTCGGCCGTTTCGATGGTGGCGTCCGAGCCCAGCCCACCCATGGCAATGCCCACGTCGGCCAGGGCCACCACGGGCGCATCGTTTACCCCATCGCCCACGAAGGCCAGCTTGTGCCCGTCGTTGAGGTACTGCTGCACGTAGCGGGCTTTGTCCTCCGGCAGCAGCCCGCCGTGCGCCTCATCAATGCCTAACTCCTTGGCCACCCGCTGGGTGATGCTGTCTTTGTCGCCGGAGAGCATCACGATTTTGGTGATGCCGTCGGCCCGCAGCTCGCGCACGGTCTGCTGAGCGTCGGCCTTGGGGGCGTCGGCCACGGTCAGGTAGCCGGCGTACCGGCCGTCCACGGCCGCCACCACGATGCTGTCGACCACTTGGTCGACTTCGGCCGGATAACTCACCCCGTATTTGGCGAGCAGCTTGGTATTGCCGGCGAGCACCTCGCGGCCATCGACCCGGCCCCGTAACCCGTGGCCGGCAATTTCCTCCACGTTGTCCACCACGACGCCAGCCGCAGCCGCGCCCACGTGCTGCACCACGGCCTTGGCGATGGGGTGGGTGGACTTGGTTTCCAGCGCCCCAACCAAGCGCAGCAGGGCAGCCGGCTCGGTGCCGGGCACCGCAACCACCTGCTGCACGGCAAACACGCCCTGGGTGAGCGTGCCGGTCTTGTCCATGACCACGGTGTCAATTTCGCGCAGCACGTCCAGGAAGTTCGAGCCCTTGAACAGAATGCCGGCTTTGGAAGCGGCCCCGATGCCACCGAAGTAGCCCAGCGGAATGCTCACCACCAGGGCGCAGGGGCAGGAAATCACCAGAAACACCAGCGCCCGGTACAGCCAGGTGCGAAACACGTAATCGTCGACCACGAAGTAGGGCACCACGATGAGCAGCGTGGCCAGTAGCACGACGATGGGCGTGTAAGTTTTAGCAAACTTGGTGATGAACAGCTGGGTTTTGGCCTTGCGGCTCACCGCGTCCTGCACCATGGCCAGGATTTTGGCCAGCTTGGTGTCCTGGTAGGTGGCCGTCACCAGCACCTGCACCAGTGACTCCTGGTTTATCATGCCGGCCAGCACGACTTCCCCCGTTTGCTTGGTCTGCGGGGCCGACTCGCCGGTCAGCGCGGCCGTGTTAAAGCTGGCCGGCCCCTGGGTCAGGGTGCCGTCGAGGGCCACTTTCTCGCCCGGTCGTACTTCGATGGTGTCGCCCAACTGTACCTGCTTGGGGTCCAGTACCATGCTTCGCCCACCGCGAACTACAGTCACTTCGGTGGCTTGAATCTCCAGCAGGGCGCGGATGCTGCGCTTGGCCCGGTTCACGGCTGCGTCCTGAAACAGTTCGCCCACGGTGTAGAACAGCATCACGGCCACCCCTTCCGGGTACTCACCGATGGCAAAGGCGCCCAGCGTGGCCAAGCTCATGAGCAGGAACTCGTTGAAGATGTTACCCGAAGGAATGCTCTGTACGGCCGAGCGGATAACTTTCCAGCCCACTAGCAGAAAGGCCACCCCGTACCAGAGCAGGCGGACGTACTTGGTGAAAAAGGCCACGTCGTAATAGTCCAGGGCAAGCCCCGCCAATAGCAGGATTAGGCTCGCTATGGCCGGCGCGTAGGGGTTGCGCCACCACGACTCGCTGGGTTCGGCGGCCGGTGCGTGGTCGTGGCCGGCTACGTCGTGGCCCTGGGGTTCGGCCGCGGCGGTTGGGGTTAGTTGGTCGCGGGTCAACGCGCCCACGTTCTCCAGCTGCACCTGCTTGGCCGTGTTCAGCTCTTCGTTCAGTTTTTCAGGGGTTCTATCAGGCATGGCAAGTCGGAAATGGGCACAGCGGCCGGTTGCGGGGACAACCCCTGGACACCGGTGCATGCAGTCTTGGGAATTAAGATGTCGCGGAGGGGATGAGTCAGGTCTATTCTTCCTCTTCGGCGTTTTTCATTTTAGCTAGCAGCGAATAAGCTCCGTCGGTAACGAAGGGCGTAGTGGCCGGTACCGACTCGGGCAGGGTGACTTCGGTGAAGCCGTCCTCGCTGCGGCCCAGCGTGACGGGCACCATGCGGTAGCGGCCGGGGGCCTCCACCGCATAGGCGTAGTTCTTGCTCTCGAAGCGCACCAGCGCCGCATCGGGCAGCGTAGGCGCCTGGGTGCGGCCCGTTTCGATGGTGGCCCGCACGTAGAGGCCGGGCAACAGGGCGGGGTCGTTTTCCTGGTCGAGGTGGCCGTGCACGCGGACGGTGCGGTCCTCGCCAATGGCTTTGCCCACCAGGTACACGTGGGCCGTGCGCTCGCGCCGGGAGCCGGTGGAGTCGCTGGCCAGGGTGAAGCGAATCAGCTGCCCTTTCTGCACCCGGGCCACGTCGCGCTCGAACACGGTGAGCTCCACGTGCAGGTGCTCCGGGTCCACGATTTCAAACAGGGCATCGGTGGCTGTCACTGCTTGGCCCACCGTCACGTTCACGGCCCGCACGAAGCCGGCCCGCGGGGCGCGGACGCTGGCCGTGGTGACCATCCGGCCGCCCACGGGCAGGCCGGCCAGCCGCAGCCGGGTGGCCTGGGCAGAAGTTTGCACCTGCAGGGTATGATAGTCGGCCTGGGCGCGCTGGTAGTTTTTCTGCGGGGCCACCTCCTGCTCGTAGAGCTCTTTCTGGCGGGCCAGCTCGGTGCGGGCGTATTCGAGGCGGGCCCGGGTTTCGAGGTAGTCCTGCTGCAGGGTCACGAACTCAGGATTGCGGATGGTGGCCAGCACTTCGCCTTTGCGCACCCGGGTGCCCTGCAGCAATTCCGTGTTTTCCACGAAGCCGCCCAGCGGGGCGGTGATGGAGACGGCACTTTCCGGCGGCACGTCCAGCGTACCCGTTACGGCCAGACCGGAGCCCATGGGCCGGTCGGCGAGGCGCCCGGTTTTCAGACCGGCGGCCTGCTGCTCGGCGGGCGAGAGGCGGACCATGTCGGAAGCTTCTGCGGCCTCGCCGCTTTCCCCACCTTCGGCGGCCTCCTTCGTTTCGGCCGCTTCGGTATCCGCAGGCTCGGTTTCTTTCTTGTCGGTGGTGCAGCCTGCCAGGGTTAGGCCGAGGAGCAGCACCAGGGATGCAATCTTATTCATGGTTGTCAGGTCAGAGGGAGCCAAAGGCTTATTGAGCGGCAGCGCCCAACAGGTACTCCAGGTCGATGGCGGTTTGGTTGTGTTCAAGCACGGCGTCGAGGTAGGCCGTGCGCACGCTCAGGGCGCGCTCCAGGTTGAGCAATAGCTCCGAGTAAGTGGTTTCGCCGGCCTTGTAGGCCCGCTGGCTGAGGCGCACGATGACGGCGGCTTGCGGCAGGCCGGTCTGCTGGTAAAACTCCACCCGCTGCCGTTGTTCCTGCAGGCGCAGGCGCAGCTCATCCAGCTGGGCGGCAGCTTCGGCCTGGTAGCGCTGGTAGGCCGTCGATGCCACCTGCTCTTGCAGCTTGGCCGCCTGCACCCGGGCCTTTTGGGGCCCGCGCAGCAGCGGAATGGCTACGCCGGCCTGCACGCTCTGGAATCGGTCGCCGGCCCCGTAGGTCGAGGTTTGCCCCTCTATCTCGTAGGTGCCGCGCAAGGACTGGTTGGTGTAGCCCACGGTTACGTGAGGCAGGGCTTGAGCCTGCTCCACCCGGGTTTCGGCGCGGCGCTCCGCAATCTGCTGCTGCAGAACCCGCGCCTGTGGGGTGGCGGCCAGGGCGGCCGTATCTGCGGGGGCCGTCGGGGCAGGCAATAGGCGCAAGGTGCTGTCGGCAATAGCTACCGGCTGCGTGGTTTGCAGCAGGGCCTGCAGCTGGCGGCGGGCAATGGCGTAGTCGGCCCGGGCCTGAGCCAGCAGGTTCTGCGTTTCGCCCTGTTGAATAAGGGCATTGGCCGGTTCCAGGCGGGCTACTTCGCCGGTCTTGAAGCGCAGTTGAGCCGAGCGCAGAAATTCGGTGTAGATGCTGTCCTGCCCGCGCAGGGTGCGCAGGCGGTGCCGGGCGTGCACGGCCCGCTCGTAGCTCAGACGCACCTGGCGGCGCAATTCGGCCTGCACCTGCTGGAGCTGCTGTTCCCGGCCCCCAATCTGGGCCTGGCTCAGGCCGGCCTGAGCCCGGTAGTAGCCGGGCAGGGCCAGGGTCTGGCCGATACTGAGCAGGTTGTCGGAAAGCGGGGAGTTCACCTGCCCGTAGGTACCTGAGATGGTGGTACGGCCCACGTCGAAGGCGGTGCGGCGCAGGGCCTGCTGGGCTTCCAGGGAGCGTTGGGCGGCCTGCACGGTGCCATTGGCCTGCAACGCTTGCCCCACGGCCTGGGTGGCGGTAATCGGGCCCTGAGCCCGGGCGGGCGTAGCAGCGAGCAAACCACCCAGCACGAGCAGCACCGCCGAAACCGGCACGGCCGTGGCGGATTGCGGCTTTTCTTCTCCCTGTTGTTTCGACCTGCGTTCAGACAAGGCGTAAAGCACCGGCAACACGAGCAGGGTTAGCAGCGTGGCCGTGACCAGCCCGCCGATGACCACCGTGGCCAGGGGGCGCTGCACCTCGGCACCGGCCGACTGCGACAGGGCCATGGGCAGAAAGCCCAATGAGGCCACCGTAGCCGTCATCAGCACCGGTCGTAGGCGCACCTGCGTGCCCTCCAGTATGCGCTGGTAAAGGTCGGTGCGGCCTTCGTCCTTGAGCTGGTTGAAGTAGCCGATGAGCACGATGCCGTTGAGCACGGCCACGCCGAAGAGGGCAATGAAGCCCACCCCGGCCGAGATGCTGAAGGGCATGCCCCGCAGCCACAAGGCCAGCACCCCACCAATGGCCGAGAGCGGAATGGCCGTGAAAATCAGCACCGACTGTTTGAGTGACTTGAACGTGAAGAACAAGAGCACGAAAATCAGCAGCAAGGCCACTGGCACGGCAATGCTCAGCCGCTCCGAGGCCTGGCGCAGGTTCTCGAACTGGCCGCCATAGGTGGTATAATAGCCGGGGGCAAACTTCAGCTCGCGGTCTACTTTGCCCTGCAACTCGGTCACGACGCTTTCCACGTCCCGGCCCCGCACGTTGAAAGCCACGGTGATGCGGCGCTTGGCGTCGTCGCGCTGAATCTGGTTGGGGCCTTCCTGCAGCTCCACCGTGGCCACCTGCTCCAGCGGGATTTGCTCCCCGCTGGGGGTCGCCACCAATAGCTGGCGCACGTTGCCGATGTTCCGGCGCAGTTCGGGGGCCAGGCGCAGCACCACGTCGAAGCGGCGCTCCTGCTCGTAGAGCTGGCCAGCGGTCTGGCCAGCGAAGGCCGTTTGAACGGTACGGTTCACGTCCTCGGCGTTGAGGCCGAACCGGGCCAGCCGGTTGCGGTCCAGCTTGACCACAATTTGGGGCAGGCCGGTGACCTGCTCCACGTACACGTCCTCAGCTCCTTCGACCTGGCGCACCAGGCGGGCGGCCTGCTGGGCATAGGAAGCGAGCTGCTGCAGGTCCTCCCCGTAAATCTTGAGCACCACGTCCTGTTTGGCGCCGCTGATGAGCTCGTTGAAGCGCATCTGGATGGGCTGCTGGAAGCCGAAGGTCATGCCGGGAATCACGCTCAGTGCCTTGGCCATCTTCTCCGCCAGCTCCTCCTGCGTGCTCGCGGAGGTCCATTTGCTTTTATCCTTCTCCAGAATGACCATTAAATCACCGCCTTCGACTGGCATGGGGTCGGTGGGAATCTCGGCCGCGCCGATTTTAGTCACCACCTCCAGCACTTCGGGAAACTGCTTTTTAAGAATAGCCGCCGCCTGCTGACTTTTCTCCACCGTGTAGCTCAGAGAGGAGCCGGTGAGCGTGCGCATCTCCACTGCAAAGTCGCCTTCGGCGAGCTGTGGGATGAATTCGCCGCCCAGGGTGCGAAACAGCAGCAGGGCGCCCGCAAACATCATTACTGCCGCGGACAGCACCACTGCTTTGCGGCGCAGGGCCCATTCCAGCACTGGGCGGTAGCGGGCTTCGAGCCAGTTCATCATCCGGTCCGAGAAGTTGCGCTTCACTTCCGTGGAGCGGCTTAGCGCCAGGGCCGACATCATGGGCACGTAGGTCAGCGAAAGGATGAAGGCGCCCAGGATGGCAAAGGCTACGGTTTCGGCCATGGGCCGGAACATCTTGCCTTCGATGCCGGCCAGGGCCAGCAGGGGCAGGTACACAATCAGGATGATGATTTCCCCGAAGGCGGCCGAGGAGCGGATTTTAGAAGCCGCGTGGTAGGTTTCCTCATTCATCTGGTCGGCACTTAGTCGGTTGCCCGGCACTCGCAGCTGCCCGCCGTGCAGGCGGTGCACGATGGCTTCGACGATGATGACGGCCCCGTCCACGACGAGGCCAAAGTCGATGGCCCCAAGCGAGAGCAGGTTGCCCGATACGCCGAACAGGCGCATCATGCTGATGGCAAAAAGCATGGCCAGCGGGATGACCGAGGCCACCACCAGCCCCGCCCGCCAGTTGCCCAGAAACAGCACCAGCACAAAAATGACGATGAGCGCCCCTTCCAGCAGGTTTTTGCTCACCGTGTGGATGGCGCGGCCCACCAGGTCGGAGCGGTCCAGGTACACGTCGATGGTCACGCCCTCGGGCAAGGACTTTTCCACCGTTACCATGCGCGCCTTGACGGCTTTGATGACCTCGTTGGCGTTGGCGCCCTTGAGCATGAGCACGATGCCGCCGGTGACTTCGCCCTCCGCGTTGCGGGTCATGGCCCCGTAGCGCACCGCGGAGCCTAGGCGCACGTCGGCCACGTCGCGCACCAGCACGGGCAGCCCGCCCTGGGTGTTGCGCACGACAATGTTGCCCAGGTCGGCGGCATTCTCGGCCAGGCCTTCGGTGCGGATGAAGTAGGCGGTGGGCTTCTGGTCGAGGTAGGCGCCGCCGGCGTTCTGGTTGTTGCGCGAAACGGCTTGGTACACCTGCTCCACGGTCACGCTCAACGAGCGGAGCCGGGCCGGGTCCAGCCGGATTTCGTACTGCTTGAGCAGCCCGCCAAAGCTGGCCACGTCGGCCACGCCGGGCGTGCCCAGCAGCTGGCGGCGCACAATCCAGTCCTGAATGGTGCGCAGCTCGCGGGCGTCGTACTTCTTCTCGTAGCCGGGCTTGGCGCGCACCAGGTACTGGTACACCTCGCCCAGGCCGGTGCTGACCGGCGCCATTTCCGGCCGGCCGATGCCCTGGGGAATCTGGCTTTCGGCCTCGCGCAGGCGCTCGGCTACCTGCTGGCGGGCCCAGTAAATGTCAATCTTGTCCTCGAAGACGATGGTCACGACCGAGAGGCCAAAGCGCGAGAAGGAGCGTACTTCTTCGCGGCCGGGAATGGTGGCCAGGCTTTGCTCGACGGGAAAGGAGACGAGCCGCTCGATGTCGCCGGCGGCCAGCGAGGGGGCCACCGTGTAGACGACGACCTGGTTGGTGGTGATGTCGGGCACCGCGTCAACCGGCAGCCGACTCAGCGAGTAGCCGCCCCAGGCGACCAGGGCCAGGGTCAGCAGCCCGGGCGCACAACGGGCGCGTCAGGCTACCCCGGCGGGGGAGACAGCAGGAAACGGGAAGGGTTAGGCCTGGGGCGGCTGCCACACGGCCGCGGCGGCCCGGGTGGGGGCACCCACCCGCAAACGGGCGTGGCGCAGGGCAGAGGCCCACGTCACGGCTGGAGTTGCTGTTAGGGTCGGCAGGGGCGCTAGCGGCACCACGGCCCCGCCACAGCAGTGGCATTGGCACAGCGGGGAGCACCAGTCGCCCAGGGCACCGGCGTCGCAGTCGGTGTGCGAGGCGGCGGCCACGGTGGTCTGCTTGGCGTCTTTGCACACGACTTCGCCGTCGGCGCAGGTCAGCGTCGAGAGGCAGGCGAAGTAGAACGCAAAAAAGAGGGCAAGCAGGCGCATCGGGGCAAAGGTAACAGCATTCAGAAAATGCCGGCTACCGCTGTACCGGCAGAAGCGGGTAAAGGTTCCTGTGGCAGTAAATTTGAAAAGTGCGCTTAGCGAGGCTGACGGGGGGAGCACCGGCCGCAGGGCCGTCGGCCAAGTTTTTCCGCTGCTTCTTTTGAAAGCGACTTTACTGTCCTAGTACACCAAGCCAAGCCGCCGCGCATGTGGGGCGCGCTCATCGACCGCGGTAGCGGCTCGGCCCACTCCGGCCGGGCAAAGAAGAAATCAGTCTATTAGTAGGTCAAAATTCTCTTTCATCGAAGAGCCACTTTCAAAGGAAGTGGCTCTTGTCGTTAACGGCAGTAAGTAACTCGGTGAATTAATTAAGCGTCCTGCATAGCAAATGCTTGCATCCGCTTCAAATGCGATTTTTGGACCAAACTTTTAAGACAGGCCACTGTTCCGGCCGGCGGGCATGGATCCTTGTACCAACCGGCTGGAGACAGTGCCTTACACACAATGCTTAGACAATTTATAGCTCGGCCTTAGACTCGGTGTCATATCAGCTTGAATAGTTGCCGGATTTAGTGATCTAACACATCAAAACGTGTCATGTGCGATTTATAGCAGCCGCATTTAATTTAGGAGAGTGTATATGGACTGAAATGTATAGTTCACTTCTTGTAATTTATAATGGCCGCTTATTTGAAAATCGGGAATAAGTAGAGGTAGCACTCTAGAATACGTTACAGCTTTTCGTTGTGCTTGACAAGCCATTGCTCCCCTTCTCGATCTTCTATTCTGAAGCCATCGCGAAAATATACTTGCTGTAAATGTTGTTCGAACGTGTCTGCCTGCTTCTGTCGCTGGGCATAAGGCCCGGGATTTTCGAACATTTCTCGTACCTCGCTTAGACGAAAGGATACTTCCGAGGCAATAGAGGGCGCTGGAGTTTCTACCTTCCTTTTTGTGTTAACGGCTGTCTTTGCCTGCTGGTAATCCGCCAACAGATATTTTTCAATTAAAGCCTTGTAGATAGCACCTGCGGGCTTCTTGATTTTGCCCTTGCGGAACTGACTCGCTACAATGCGTACTACATAGGCAATATAGTCCACCTCGTATTCACCAGATTCCAGTTGCTGGCGGACCACGGCCAAGCTTTTTTCGCCGACCCCTATTTCTGCCAAAGTTTGAGCCCAAGCGGGCACTTCGGCTGAGGGCGATTTTGTAGGCATAACCTTTCCCTCAGCTGGAGCAGCCAGTAGAAATTTTACCTCCGAGACGACTTTGCCTTGCTTCTGCAGCTCGTAAGTGAACGGCATATCCGTCGATTGCATCTCAGTCTGGGCTTTGTCCAAAATGCGGGTGCGCAGGTTATTAAAGCGCGGATACTCTCCCTCCTGCAGATCTAGTAAGAAACGGAGTTGAGCAATTGTAATTGTCCGCTCTTTGAAGGTGGCATACTCTTTCAGCAGCCAATAGATGCGGTAGGAGTAAAAGCTCTTCAGCTTATTGAGCTGCTCAAGTTGCGCAAGAGTGAAGTTACCACTCTCCCGCAACTGTAGTAGATAAGGCATAATCAGGGGGTTAAACGAGGCTACCACCCCTCCCCTATCGCTTTCGTAAGCGGCCTTCGCCATCAAGGGGATAAACTCGAAGTCAGGCTTTTTGCTCCGCTTCCGAGTACCCTGTTGCGTGTCAATCAGCTTTTCAATATACAGCCGCCGGGAGGTAATGTTATTGCACATTTGCTTTACCTCATCATACGCTGAGCCTCCCGTGCGTTCATGAATTATCTCAGCCATCGGTACAAAGTGTTCCCGAAATTGCTCGTCTCCCGGTTCAATACGCGTGAGTAAAGAAATAAACAATCGCATCTCCAGAGGTACAAAACTGAACCTTGCGTTAATGAGCGCATTGTGCTGGGCAACCGTTTTGTCAACAATCGGAACCAAGGGCGATTTTGTAGGCATAAGGAAGGCAGCAAGGCGGTTTTGTAGGCGTCAAAGGGCGATTTTGTAGGCGCTAATCGTCGATTTTGTAGGCATGAAAGGGCGATTTTGTAGGCTTATTCCATTCCATGATACATATAATCAGGCCGTTACGGCTCCTGTAATTACTAATATAGTATAGGTAATCAGCTAGCTTGTTTAGGGCGATTTTGTAGGCATGAAAAGACGGTCGCGGTAAAAGCAAAAAAAAGTAATAAGCGAAAATTTTTGCGGCGCTTTTTATGCTTTTTTATACTGTAACTATTTGAGTTTCTTGCCATTCAGTCGATACTGTTCGTCTTCTGGCAGCGGCCGATCAGCTCCTTCCATCGTGTCTAGAAAAGCACAAAGTGCTGAATCAACTGCTTTCTTCAGCACCAGTCGGTCCCAGTACTCACTTTGCTTTAAGCGAACGTAGGTGCTGCGTCGCAGAAAGCTGCTGAATTTCAACCATTCTTCTTCCGTCGAAGTGGAAGCAGTAGTTTCCGGTTCGGACGAAGCAGCAGGGGTTGGGGCTACCTGCGGTAAGATGCTCCGGTTTACCCCGTATAGGAGCGCGTCATTCGTTAGCGATGGCGCCGAGGCATCCAAGTCATCCCCAAAATTTGGTTTCTTGCTCTGCTTGCTCATACTCGGGCAATGATTTCTTGGGTAAGCGATTCGTAATCAGTGGCGCCATTGCTCTCGGGCGCCCACCGGTAGATGCTCTGCTTCTTTATCTGAGCTTCCGCCAGCGAAACGTTTTCACGAATAGTGGTTTCCATGAGCAGCTTGGCCTCAGAATACTTGGAGTCAATCAGGGCCACAATGTCATGATGAAGCTTTTTACGGTAGCGGCTACTGTACTTGGTAAAGAAAATACCTCCTATAGTCAGATTGGGGTTATAGAGGTCTTTCACCCGCTCGCAGGCTTGCATGAGCTTATTGAGCCCTTCGTACCCAAAGTATTCCGGTTGACACGGAATAAATACCGCGTTACAAGCTACCAGCGCCATGTACGTAAGGGCAGATAATGAAGGCGGGGTATCAATCAGACAGTAGTCATACTGGTCCTGCAGAGGTGCCAACCCCTTCCGCAGGATACTCTCGTAGCCTAATTGCTGGCCAACCATTTTTTCTAGATAGTCCAGATCCGGGGTAGCGGCCACTAAGTGCAAGTGTTCCTCTATCGCCAGGACAACGTCGGTCAACTGAGCTTTTTTCTCTAAAACCAATCCTAGATCCGGATAGCCTGCCGGCAAGCGGAAGGCAAGGGAAAGATTACGCTGGGCGTCGCAATCAATTAAGAGCACGCGGTAGCCGTCACGTGCCAAGGTTTGAGCCACGCTAAGCGTAGACGTAGTCTTTCCGACTCCCCCCTTGTGGTTAGCAAATACAATAATCTTCATGGTGCAGCACACGCTTGATCTGACAGCAATAATAAAGAATTAAAACTTCCTCGACTTCTGTCACCTGCCAAGCTTCCTGAGGAAGTTAAAGAAGTCTGACATGTTTAGCTTCTTAAAGAAGTCTAACATGTTTAGCAAGTCAAAGAAGTTAAAGAATCAAGTGTTCTTAGGCTTCTTAAAATTCCTCAAGAAGTTCAGGAAGTTAATATACTAGACTCAGTCGCTCACCAGATTAAATATTCATCTGTTTTACAGTGGGTTACTAACAGGACCGGGCTGACCTGTTGCTATTGTTGATGAATAACGAAAGAGCCGCTGAACCGTCATAGCAGCATATTTTTTTCCGGCGGCTGTACGAAACATGGCTGCGTTTAAATGCGCTGCGATTTGACGAAACGTCAATCCTTGGGCGCGTAGCAGAACCACGAGGCTGGTTGCCTGTTGATTCTGCGGCGTGCGCTGGCGCTGCTGCCGGCGAGCGGCAGCCCCTTTCAGCCGGGCTTCCTGCGTTAGGTTCTGGGGGCTGCCTAGCTGTTGGCCCCGCGCCTTCTTCGCCTGCAGCGCGTCCTTCGTGCGCTTGCTGATGGTTTCCCGCTCGTGCTGGGCTATCACGGCAAAGATGCCAACCGTGAGCGTATTGGCATCGGGCATGTCGCAGGCAAGAAAGTCGACTCCGGAATCACGCAACGCGAAGATGAAGCCAGCGTTGCGGCTCAGGCGATCCAACTTGGCGATGAGCAACGTGGCGCCTTGCTGCTTAGCAGCCGCCAGTGCGGCCTTGAGCTGGGGCCGGTTGTTCTTCTTGCCGGACTCTACCTCGATGAACTCCTGCAGCAGTCGCCCTCCGGCTGGCACATAGGATTGCACCAGGTACTGCTGTGATTCCAGGCCGAGGCCACTGGCGCCCTGGCGGGCCGTGCTTACCCGGTAGTAGGCAATGTAGGTACGCATGGCTTACTCCGATTCGTCACCATGTAAAGTCTCCATCTCGATCTTATCTAGGCGCTGAATTGGTTCGGGCTTGCCTGCTTCCGCGACGCTAGTGGCTTGCTCAGGTCCGTACAGCGTATGTAATTCACGAGTGGCACTGGTAATGCGGTAAGCGGTCTTGTCCTTGCCTCTTCGCTTATACCGTGCCTGCTTTAGCACATGCGCTGCCTCGTACTCGATGCGGAGCTTCCAGCCCAGCAGCGTATAAGTCGTATCTAGCTGCTGGTGGACAACAACATCCTGGTCCTGAGATTCAGGGAGTTTAGAAGGATCTTCTACCACAGCATCGACGTACCCTTTAAACGCCTTGGATACCCGCGTTTTCATCTGCAAGATATAGCTCAGTTCCGCCGCTGTGTCTATGTCGTCGCCTGTGAGCTTGAACCGTCGAAATCGGATGTTGAACCCCTTCTCCACTACCTGAAGGGTCTGCATGTTCCTCTCTAAGCTTTCTCCTTGTTTGATAAAAGGAAGGCCCCGAGGTGTTTCCTCCTTGCTCCAGATACGCTCTCCATCTTCATACAAAGCGATTCCTTCCCCCCTGCCTAATGACTGTAGAATTCTGGCATGTAGCAGGCCACTATCAACTGAATCAGTATAGCGATGCCGACGAGAAACTGTAGCCGAGTACTTAAAGCCTTTCGCGTGAATGTTCTTCTTGGGTACACGGATCTGAACCTTGTGCAGATCCGTGTACACCAAAAAGTCTACCTGCTCAGGGCTGGAGTAGATGCGTAAGGTGGCATCGCGGATGCAGAGCCCTCCGGTAAACTCAATATCAACTGTTTTCTCAATGGTATGGGAGCGTACAAACACCAATGAGCCCATTTCCAAGCCCAGGTTTACGCCCCCTACCCGCCATTCAAAATCAACCAGTTGGGAAGGACCTATATGATACGCCAGGCCCGACAACCCTTGTTGAAATTGAGTAAGCGATGCGCGCCCGTCCTCGCGAACGGTTAGGGTCACTTGCCCCGCTACCTCTCCCTGTACTCCAGTAAGCTGCGAGATATGATACCCGTTCTCGCTAGTCTTAATCGTTGGGTTAAGCCCGAGATTACGCAGGAACTGCGTCGTTGGCCCCAGTTCAATCCCTCCCTTTTTTAAGGCGGGTACCGCAGTATCCTTCAGGTCCTGCAGCAGGTCCGCAATTGACTGTTCCC